>DASSZL010000066.1:0-6688 GCA_035713505.1 Vulcanimicrobiaceae bacterium
GTCTATTCGCACAACGACTATCTGTTCAACCCGAACGGCGATCCTACTCAGGCGCAGCCGTTCTGGTCGACAGCCCCGTTCGACTACGTGGTCGGACCGCCGGCGGTTCCGTTCTTCGGCAACGGCAAATACCCGTCGGGCTTCGCCGGATACTCGCCGGGGTTCATGACGTTCGAACTGGCACCGGTAGCGGGATCATACGCGCTCAAAGTGCTCGTGCCGGCGACGAACACCACACCGGTGACGTACACCGCGAGCGCCGCGCTGGCATCGACGGCGGCACTGGGAACGATCACGGCGACCTTCGCATCGGACGGCAGCGGGGGAGCGACCGGCACGGTCACGACTCCGGCGGGAGTAACCGAGGCGGAAGTGTTCATCTATGATGCAACGACGAATCAGTACTTCACCGCATCGATCACCGGAATCGCGGGAGCGGGAACGCAAAGTTACACCGTGGCGAACAATCTTGGTTCGTGCACGACGAGCTGTCCCAATCCGAAGCAGACGTTCAACTCCGGCGACACCATCGTCTACACGGCCGTGGGCTACGACTATCCCGCCATCGAGGCGAGCAGTCCGACCAGCACCACGGCAAAACCGGCGATCGCGGGTGCGAACGGCCAAGCCGATCTCACCATGTCCACCATCAATCAGGCGACGTACTAAGGACACAATCACCGGAAGGGCCGGAAACGAGGGGGAGCGGCTCGGCCGCTCCCCCTCGTTCGATCATGCAACTTTGGCAGGCTCTTCGGGGTACAGGCACAGCGAGATGAGAATTCGATCCACCACGATTCTGGCGATCCGGCGCGACGGCAAACTCGCGGTCGCGGGCGACGGCCAGGTAACCTTCGATAAGACGATCATGAAGCACGGCGCGCGCAAAGTGCGTCGCATTGCGGGCGGGAAAGTCATCGCCGGCTTTGCGGGATCGGCGGCCGACGGCATGACGCTCCTCGAAAAATTCGAGAACAAGTTCAACGAATACAAAGACCTCATGCGCGCATCGGTCGAGCTGGCCAAAGAGTGGCGGCAAGACCGTGCGCTGCGAAAACTGGAAGCCCTCATGATCGTGGGCAACGCCGAACACCTGCTCGTACTGAGCGGCAACGGCGACGTCATCGAGCCCGATGAGGGCTTGGCCGCTATCGGCAGCGGCGGGCCGTACGCTCAAGCGGCGGCGGCGGCGCTCATGCGCAACACGCAGATGGGCGCGGAAGAGATCGCGCGCAAGGGTCTGGAGATTGCCTCCGAAATCTGTATCTACACCAACGAGAACATCGTGGTGGAAACGCTATGACCGCCGCTGCACACAGCCTGGAACTCACACCGCGCGGGATCGCCGCGGCGCTCGACAGGTACATCGTCGGGCAGGCCGCCGCGAAACGCGCCGTCGCGATAGCGATGCGCAATCGTTATCGCCGCGAGCGCGTGCACGATGATTTGCGCGGCGAAATCATTCCCAAGAATATTTTGATGATCGGCCCGACGGGCGTCGGGAAAACCGAGATCGCGCGCCGCTTGGCCGCGCTCGCCGGCGCGCCGTTCGTGAAAGTCGAAGCGACCAAATACACCGAGGTCGGCTACGTGGGACGCGACGTCGAGTCCATGGTGCGCGACTTGGTCGAGCAAGCCGTACGCATGGTCACGGACGAGCGCCGCGAGGAAGTAAAAGACGTGGCGGTTCGCATGGCGGTGGAACGCGTTATCGATTTGCTTCACCCTGAAACGCGTGCGCCGCAGCCGCCCGGACAGCAAAACGCTTTCGCCGCGACGCTGGGGTCGATATTCGGCGGTTCGAATTGGCAGCAGCAGCAAGCGCAGCAGACGCCGCCGACACCGCCGCCGAGTACGGATTCGGCTCGCATTCGCGAACAAGCGCGCTCCGACGTCGAGCGCGGCTTTTACGATGTGCGGCTCGTGGAGATCGAAGTGGAAGAAGCGCAAAGCCTGCCCATCGGCATCATGGGCGGCGGCTTCGACCAAGGCATGGGCGGCGGGGATTTGGGCGAGATGCTCGGCGGCATGCTGCCCAAGAAGCGCATCCAAAAGCGGGTGACGGTGCAAGAAGCGCGCCGCATCTTCGAGCAGGAAGAGGCCGGCAAACTCATCGACATGGACGCGGTCAAGCGCGAAGCGCTGCGGCGCGCCGGGGAAAACGGGATCATCTTCATCGATGAAATCGACAAAGTCGCCGGACGCGAAGGCGGCCGGGGCCCGGACGTTTCACGCGAAGGCGTTCAGCGCGACATCTTGCCGATCGTCGAAGGCAGCACGGTCAACACGAAATACGGTCCCGTGAAAACCGACCACGTCCTCTTCATAGCCGCGGGCGCGTTTCACATGAGCAAACCCTCGGATCTCATCCCGGAATTGCAGGGGCGTTTTCCGATCCGCGTCGAGCTCGACTCGCTGACCGCCGAGGATTTCCGCACGATTCTCACGCAGCCCAAGAACGCGCTCACCGAGCAGTACAAATCGCTGCTGGCCACCGAGGGCGTGACGCTCGATTTCCGTGAAGACGGGATAGCGCAAATCGCGCAGTTCGCGATGGAGGTCAACGAGCGCAGTGAAAACATCGGCGCCCGGCGCCTGCACACGGTGCTAGAGAAGCTGCTCGACGACGTCAGTTACGAAGCGCCCGAGCAGGGCGGCCATGTCGTCATCGATGCGGAGTACGTGCGCAACAAACTGCAAGCCGTCGTCACCAACGCGGATTTGAGCAGTTACATTCTGTGAACATCCTACTGCTGGGCGGGACGAGGTTCGTGGGGCGGCATATTGCCGATGCGCTCGCCGCGCGCGGACACGCAGTGACGCTGTTCAATCGCGGCAGCGATCCGTCGGTGCATGCGGAGCTGGAACAAATTCACGGGGACCGCGCGAAGGACTTGCAGCGATTGGACGGGCGCAGCTGGGATGCCGTCATCGATACGTCGGGGTATACGCCGGACCTCGTCGGCACCTCGGCCCGGTATTTCGCAGAGCGCTCGCGGCGGTACGTTTTCGTGTCCACCATTTCGGTATACGATCACGAGCGCACGAGCGGTCCCGGCGAGGACTCGCCGCTGATGCAATTTCCGCAAGGCGCCGATCCGTCGCAGTACAGTGACGAACGATACGGCGCGCTCAAAGTGCTCTGTGAAACGCAGGTGAACGATACATTCGGCGATCGCGCGGCCATCGTGCGCCCGGGACTGGTCGCCGGGCCGTTCGATCCCACGGATCGTTTCACGTATTGGCCCGTGCGCTTCGATGAGGGCGGCGACGTGCTCGCGCCGCAGGCCGCTTCGCGCCTGCAGTACGTCGACGCGCGAGATCTCGCTGCGTTCGTCGCCGGTTTGGCCGAAAGCGCTGCCCCCGGCACGTACAACTGCGTGACGCCGCGCGGCAGCCTGACCTTCGCGGATTTGTTCGAGGCTTGCCTCGCGCAAGCGTCCGCGGAAGATGCCGGCGTCGTGGCGATGCCCGACGAGTTTTTCGCGGCGCACGACGTGCGTCCGTGGAGCGAGTTGCCGCTCTGGATTCCGTCCGCCGGCGAGCATGCGAGCATAGCCCGAGCGGACTCGAGCCGTGCGGTTGCGGCGGGTTTGCGGATTCGTCCACTGCGCGAAACGGTGCGCGATACGCTCGCGTGGGCGCGCGCGGCGGAAAAACGCCTGGGCGCGCTCAAAGCCGGTCTCTCGCCGCAGCGGGAGGACGAATTGCTTGCCGCAGCCCGACCGCTCAAAGGCCCCCTGGACAGGCTGAGGTAAAATAGTACGGCCATGCCCTACGTTCGCCCCATCCTCACCGACGGACATCCCACCCTTCGTAAAGTCGCCAAGAAAGTGGAGTTAAAAGAACTTTCGGATCCGCTTTTTCAGCAGCTGATCGACGACATGTTCGAAACGATGTACGCCGCGCCCGGCGTCGGGCTCGCCGCGCCGCAGGTCAACATTTCCAAGCGCCTGTTCGTCATGGACGTCGGCGAAGACGACGATCATCCCGAGGGCGGCGCATACGTCGTGGTCAGTCCGAAGATCGAACTGCAAGAAGAAGAAGTCGAAATGACGGAAGGCTGTCTTTCGGTTCCCGGATACGTGGGCGAACTCTCACGCTTCAATCACGTCGCGGTGAGCGGGCTCGACCGCCACGGCAGCAAGATTCGCCTCGAAGGCAAGGGCACGTTCGCGCAGGCGCTTCAGCACGAAATCGATCATCTCAACGGCGTGCTCTACATCGACAAGGCCAAGAACGTGCGCATCCCGCAGACCAAAGAAGAGGAAGAGATCGCGCAAGCCGCGGCGGCGGAAGCGTATTAAGACGCTCTTCTTCGGAACCAGCGATTTCGCGGTTCCGGCTTTGCGCGTCACGGCGCAGCGAACCGATTTGCGCGGCGTCGTCACGCAACCCGATCGCCCCGCGGGACGCGGGCACAAGCTGCGCCCGACCCCCGTTAAAGCCGCTGCGCTGGAACTCGGGCTGCCCGTTTTCGAGCCCGCTTCGCTTCGGACGTTCGCGCAAGAGCGCTCCGGCGAATCGTACGATCTGTTCGTGCTCGCCTCGTACGGCAAAATTCTGCCGCAGGTGCTGCTCGACATGCCCAAGCTCGGCGCGTTGAACGTGCATCCGAGCCTGCTGCCGAAATACCGGGGTGCAACGCCCATTCAAAACGCGCTGCTGCGCGGCGATCAAGAGACCGGCGTCACGATCATGCTGATGGACGCCGGCATGGATACGGGTGAAATCGTACTGCAGGAACGCACGCCCATTGCCCCCGACGAGCGCTACGGAGAGCTGCACGATCGTCTGGCCGCGTTCGGCGCGCAGGCGCTCTCGCACGCGCTGGATCTCGCGCGCAGCGGCCACATCCCCCACTATCCGCAATCCGGAAAGGTCAGCGTGACGCGTCCGCTTCGCAAAGAAGATCTCATGGTCGATTGGAATTGGCCCGCGCAGCGCATCGTGAATGCCGTTCGCGCGTTCGCGCCTGCACCGGCGGCTCGCGCCCAGCTCGGTAACGCGCCGGTGAAGCTTTTGCGTGCGTCAACGGGAACGGCAAGCATCGCGCCGGCCGCGCCCGGGACCATCGTAAGCACATCCGGACAAGCGGCGGCCGTTCGCTGCGGTGACGGCACCGTCGAGGTCATCGAACTGGTGCCGCCGAACCGCGGCCCGCAGAGCGGCGCAACATTCGCGCGCAGCCTCTCGGAAAGCACGCGATGACCGCGCGAGAGGTTGCCCTGCAAGTCGTGCGCGACGTGTTTGCGGTGCAAGGTACCGAGCGCGGCGCGCAGGAGGCCCTGGACTACCGGCTGCGCAAGGCCGGGCTCGACGCCCGCGACCGCGCGTTCGCCACGATGCTCGCGTTCGGCGCGATTAAAATGCGCAGAACGCTGGATTGGTATCTTGCGGCGTACATCGGCGATCGCGCCAAACCGCTTCCGCCCGTCATCGCCGAGATCGCGCGCATGGCGGTGTTCGAATTGCGTTTCACGTCCGCGCAGCCGCACGCGGTGGTGAGCGAGTGGGTGAATCTGGCGAAAATCTACGGGCACCGCGGCACCGCGGGGCTGGTGAACGCGGTGTTGCGCGGCTTTCTGCGTGATAATCCCGCCGCGCCGCAGCCGCAAGACTTCGCCGACGAGGACGATTATCTCGGCGCGGCGTTTTCCTATCCGACGTGGCTGGTACGCCGACTGCGCGAGACCTTCGGCGCGCAAGAGCTGCCGCCGATACTCGAAGCGTGCAACGCGCCTGCGCAAAGCGCGGTCGTCGTGAACCGCGCGCGCACCACGCGCGAAGAGGTTGCGGCGTGGTTCACGCAGCGGGGCGCAACCGCGCAGCTTTCCGCCGTTGCGCAGGATGCCGTCCTGGTTTCCGACGCGTCGCTCGTGCACGCAAGCGAACCGCAGGCGGCGGGTGCGTGGTGGGTGCAGAGCGAGACGTCCGCGATGGTGGCCGACGTCGTGAACGCGCAGCCCGGAGAAGCGATCGCCGACGCCTGCAGCGGCCGCGGCAGCAAAGCGCTGCAGAGCGCTGCGCGTCTCAAGGGTGACGGAACGCTCATCTGCATCGAGCAGGACGCGCGCAAAGCCGCCTCTTTGGAGCGGCGGGCACAGGAGGCGCAGTTGCCGGTCGCGCTCATCATCGGTGATGCCACGGCGCCCATCCTGCAGCAGCGCTTCGATCGGATTTTGGTGGACGCCCCGTGCTCGGGCATAGGCGTCATCGGCCGCCACCCGGAGGCGCGCTGGCGGAAGCGCCCCGAGGACGGCGAACGATTGGCGCTTACGCAGCGCGCGCTCTTGGAAGCGCTCGTGCCGCATCTGTACGAGGGGGGCGCAATCGTCTACGCCGTGTGCTCCGTTGATAAACGGGAGACGATCGAGGTGATCGAGTGGTTCACGCGCGCGCATAACGTGCAGCGCGGTCTTTTACCCGCGCATTTAAGTGAATTCGAAACGCAAGCGGGCGACGTGCTCGTGCCGCCCGGCCTCGGCGGACGCGACGGCTTTTTCGTCGCGCGCCTGGAGCGCCGGCTCTAGGACCGGTTTATGGGCTGGTTCGCACGCATCGAAGAGGCCTGCGCCGGATTCATCGAGCGCGCTTTCGCAAACATGTTTCCGAGCGACGTCGAGCCGGCGCAAATCGCGCGCAAACTCGTCGCGACGATGGAAGCGCGCACGCAATCCGAGGGCGG
>DASSZL010000067.1:0-9876 GCA_035713505.1 Vulcanimicrobiaceae bacterium
CTGCCGCAGTTGCTCTTCGACGTGTACTCCACGCTTGCGAAAATCGATACCCCCGACGCCAAGGCCGCGCGCGAACACGTGCGGGCGGTGCTAACCGTTGAATATCAGGACACCAAGCAGGCGCACGATCTATTGGGCGGATAGCGCTTGCTCGGCGTGGTCACGGCAATCGAGGGGTAAAAGGCCGTACTCATAACAGCTGCCACGAAGTTGGGGGACATCATGGCGCAACATTTCGTTTTTTGCCGCGACTATATCGACGACGGCGACTGCAGTGTCGTCATAGGCGCCAACACGCTGGAAGAGTTGGTCGAAACCGCTATCGAGCACGCGCACGCCGCGCATGGGGAAGAAGACACGCCGGCGCTGCGAGCGTACATCCGGCAGAACGTCCGCGCGGCGGCCCCCGCCTAAGGCTAGTACCAGCCGTCGGCGAGGGCGGCCAGATGTTCGGCGGTCTTGCGCAGTTCCGAATCGTCGAGCGCTGCCTCACCCTGCGTGAGCGCGGTGCGAACCGCCTGTTCGAAACGTTCGCGCCGCTGGATCTTGGCTTGGCGGAGTGCTTCGATCTGCTCCTCGGATAACTCTACGAGGACGTGCTCGTTCGTTTGCCTGCGTAAGTTGTCGACTTGCGAGCGAGCGCGGTCGCCGACGCTCGCGACGCGCGTGCCATCTACGTGCGAGAGCCCGTGCGGCAGCACCGGCGAGGGGTCCAGCGGATCGAGCCAATTCCACGGCCTGTTGTTGCGCCGGTAGATCTCCCGGATCTCATGCATTGCCGCTTCACGGACCTGATGCGCGCACTCGCGGAATGAGGCCATGGCGGAGAGCACTGTGCGCGCGAGCTCGTGTGGAAGCGTGCCTTCGATTGTGCCGCGATAGGCGCGATCGGCGTTGTCCATCGATACTACTGCGTCGGTAAAAGCGATCTCCAATCGATCCTGCACTTCTTGCTGTAAGCGCAAACGCGAAGAAGCCGCGCACGCCAAGACGAGCGCCAGCAGCGGGACGCCGTGCTCCCTCACTACAGGGCGGCCATCGATGCTTCGAACGCCCGCAGAAACTCGGCGGTATCCTCGCTGCTGAAGATCAGCGGCGGCTGAATGCGCAGGATGTTGCCGAAGCGTCCGCCTTTTCCGACGAGGACACCGCGTTTGCGCATCTCGTCGATCAAACGCGTCGCCTGCGCGGGCGCGTAGGCTTTGGTCTGCCGATCCGTGACGAGCTCGACGCCGATCATGAGGCCTTTGCCCCGTACGTCCCCGATGAGCGCAAAGCGTTTCTGCAACTCGCGCAAACCCGCGAGCAGCGTGTCGCCTTGGCGTTTCGCGTTGGCGATCAGGTCCCGTTTTTCGATGACGTCGATCGTGACTTTTGCCGCGCGGCTGGAAAGCGGATTGCCGCCGAACGTGTTGATATGCGGGCCTTTGAACACATCGGCAAGTTCCGGGCGCGTGATGGTGATGCCGATCGGAACCCCGCTGCCCAGGCCTTTCGCGGACGTGATGATGTCCGGAACCACGCCGTAGGACGAGACCATGCCGAACATGCCGTCACCCAGACGGCCCCATCCGGTTTGCACTTCATCGGCGATCAGCAGCGTGCCGAACGGCTCGAGCGTTTCCTGCAGCACCTTGAAATACTCGTCGGGCGGCGTCACGATGCCGCCGACGCCGGCGATCGTTTCGGCGATCATCGCCGCGGGCGCGCCGCTCGTCTGCGTTTCTATGACGCGTTTTGCGGCACGAGCGCAGGCCACTTCGCACGACGGATACTCCAGGCCCAGCGGACAGCGATAGCAGTACGGGTTCGGCACGAATGCGACGTGCGGATATTCCGCGGCGAAGTTTCGCCAATTGCTTTGGCCCGCCAGCGCCACCGTGTACACGGTGCGGCCGTGGTAAGCGTGCTCCAGAGCCAGAAAATCTAGCGAGTTCTTCGACGTGCGCGCCGCGAGCGCGGCCATTTCGTTGGCTTCCGAGCCGGAGTTGCTGAAGAAACTCTTCGTCATGCCTTCCGGCGCGACGCGCGACACGGTCTGGGCCAGATCCAGCATCTCGTCGGTGAGGTAGAGTGTGGAAACGTGCATGAGTTTCTTGACTTGCTCGGCGAGTGCTTGCGCGACTTCGGTATCGCCGTAGCCCAGCGTGTTCGTGGCGATTCCGGCGAACGCGTCGAGATAGTCGTTGCCCGCGTCGTCCTGAATGCGCGTGCCTTCACCGTGCGTCAGGGTCAGGGGCTGATCGTAGTACGTCTGCTGCGCGGCGAAGAGATGCTTTTTCGCGCGCTCGGCGTTGTTCTTTTTTAAAATTTGCATGCGGTTTCAAGCCTCCGTCGGCAGCAGGGTCGTCGATTCGAGTTCGGCTTCGCTGACCACGCCGGATTCTCCGCGCATAAGCAGCCAGTATGCCGCAAGCCCGCCAAGCAGGCTGAATATCCAGCCGCCGCTCCATAAGAAATGGAGCGCCGGGACGAAAAGCCCGGCAAGCGTCAACATCCAGCCCGCGGCCAGTGCGGCGACCGCGCGCACGTTCACGCCTTTTGCGTATGAATATATACCGCCGGGCGTGTAGAGTTGCGCGAGGTCGATCCGCCGCTTGCGTACCAGCCAATAATCGGCGATCGCTATGCCGTCGAAGGCGCCCAGCATGGCACCATACGTGCCGAGCCAGGTAAAGATGTACGCGCCGTACGTTGCGAGCACGCGCCACGGCTCCATCGCCAGGCTGAGCAGTCCCGTGAGCACCGCGCCGATTGCGAACGTAATGTATTTCGGCCAAAGATTCTCGAAGGCGCGCGCCGGTGCCATGACGTTTGCGCCGACGTTGATCGTGACGGAAGACAGAATGACGATCAGGCCGCCGACGACGACCACCGGCGTCGGAAAATTCGTGATGAGTTCGACCGGGTCCCAGAGCGCTTTTCCGAACAGCAGCACGGTTGCCGACGTCACGGCAATACCGATGAACGAGAAAAGCGCCATCGTGAGCGGCATCGAGGCGGCTTGTCCGATCATCTGGCCGCGCTGCGATTTGGCGTAGCGCGTGTAATCCGGTATGTTCAAGGCCATCGTCGCCCAGAAAGCGATGACGCCCACGACCGAGGGATAGAATGCGTTCCAGAATGAACTCCCGTGAATCTTCGCGGGAGACGCAAGCATGGGTCCAAACCCGCCCGCGCTCGTCGCTGCCCAGATCAGCAGTGCGACGGCGCCCACACAGACCGTGGGTGCGGCAATCTGCGCGAGCCGGCCGATGGCTTGCGGGCCGCGCATCGCGACCGCAACGTTGATTGCCCAGAAAATCCCGAACGCCAATCCCAGATGAAAAGAGATGTTCGCCCATGCCGGGACGACGTGCGTGAGAATCGCGTCGAGCGCTTGTCCGCCGAACCAGGAGTTGATGCCGAACCAGCCCGCCGCAATCACGGCGCGGGCGAGCGCGGGCAGATGCGCCCCGCGCGTTCCGAACCACAAGCGCGCGAAAACCGGATAGGGAATGCCGTATTTGGTGCCGGCATGCGAGACCAAAAGAATGGCGCCGAGCACCACGCAACTGCCGATGAACACCGTGAGCACGGATTCCCACCAGTTCATGCCCATGGCGATCATGCTGCTCGCCAGCGAATACGTGGGCAGACACAAGCACATCCCGATCCACAGCGACGCGAACTTCGAGCCCGGCCATGAATGCTCGGCCAGCGTACACGGACGCAAGTCCTCGTTCCACATCGAGGCGTTCCGCGAGAGGCGCGCCTGCGCTTGCGGGCTGAGCACGACGATGTCGCTCATTTACACCTCCACGAGGTCGTCGTAGGTTTCCGGCCGGCGGTCGCGATAAAACTGCCACGTGTTGCGGACCTGCGTGATCACTTCACGGTCCATCACGCCGATGACGACTTCGTCTTTGTCGCGGCTGCCCATCGCAACGAATTGACCGCGCGGATCGACCAGATACGACTGCCCGTAAAATTCCCCCATGTTCCAGGGCGTTTCATGGCCGACGCGATTGATTGCGCCCAGGTAGTATCCGTTTGCGACCGCGTGCGCGGGCTGTTCGAGTTTCCACAGATATTCGGAAAGACCGGCGACCGTGGCGGAGGGGTTGAACACGATCTCCGCTCCGTGCAGGCCGAGCATGCGCGCGCCCTCGGGAAAGTGGCGATCGTAGCAGATGTACACGCCGACTTTCGCGAACGCCGTGTCGAATACCGGATATCCGAGATTCCCGGGGCGGAAATAGTACTTCTCCCAAAATCCGCAGCCGGCCGGTCCCGCCTGCACCTGCGGAAGATGGTGCTTGCGGTATTTGCCCAGATACGTGCCGTCGGCGTCGATGACGGCCGCGGTGTTGTAATATACGCCGGAAAACTCTTCCTCGTACATCGGCACGACGAGCACGACGCCCAGTTCCTTGGCGAGATCCTGCATCAAACGCGTCGTTGGGCCGTCCGGAATCTGCTCGACGGCCGAGTACCATTTCGTGGTTTGTTCGGTGCAGAAATACGGGCCGTAGAAGAGCTCCTGCAGACACACGATTTGCGCGCCGCGCTGTTTGGCCTCGCGGATCATGCGCATGTGTTTGTCGATCGCGTTCTTCTTGTGAACCTCGACCGGCTGCGCGCCGTCCGTGTCGTGATGCGCCTGGATGAGCCCGATCGTGACTTTGCTTTCCAATTCTCGCTCCTTATAGCGCGACGGGGAAGAAACGGTCGCTCTTGACGTGTTTGCCGGCACCTTTGGCGCCGGTGAATGTGTCGCCGTCCACGACTTTGCGCCCGCGCGAGAAGACGAAGCGGGGCCGTCCTTCAATCGTCATGCCGTCGAAGACGTTGTTGTCGACATTCATGTGGTGAGTCTTGGCCGAAATGGTGCGTTTAGCGCGCGGATCCCAAATGACGATATCCGCATCGCTCCCCACCGCGATCGTCCCCTTGCGCGGGAAGAGGCCGAACAGTTTCGCCGGGTTGGTGCTGCCGAGCGCGACGAAATTGTTGAGTCCGAGCACCTTGCGGTTCACGCCCACCTCGTACAGGATAGAAAGGCGGTCCTCGATGGTCGGCGCGCCGTTGGGAATCTTCGAGAAATCGTTCTTGCCCAGTTCTTTCTGCCCGCACAGATTGAACGAGCAGTGGTCCGAGCCGAACGAGTGCAGTTCCAGATTTTTCAATTTGCGCAAGAGTACGGCTTGGTTCCACTTATCGCGGATGGGCGGCGAGAGCACGTATTTCGCTCCCTCGAAATCCGGCCGTTCGTAATCGCTGAAGTCGCATACCAGGTACTGCGGGCATGTCTCTCCGTAGATGTTGAGCCCGCGTTTGCGTCCGTCGGAGATTGCGTCTGCCGCCATCGCGCTCGAGACGTGCACGACGTACAGCGGCGCGCCCGCGATTTCCGCCAATCGAATCGCGCGGTGCGTCGCCTCGCCTTCACACTCGACGGGGCGCGTGAGCGCGTGCCATTTCGGCTCGGTCTTTCCCGCCGCCAGCGCCTGTTTGGTCGTGACTTCGATGACGTCGCCGTTTTCGGCGTGCACTTGCACGAGGCCACCGTGCTCGGCGCACGTCTGCAGCGTTTTGAAGATCGTTTCGTCGTCCACCTGGAGCACATGCTTGTACGCCATGAAGACCTTGAACGAATTTACGCCGTGCTCGCCGATCATCTTGGGAATCTCGGCCATCGTCTCGCCTCGGCCGTCGGCGACGGTCAGGTGAAACGCGTAGTCGACGCACGCCATGCCCGCGGCCTTTTCGTGCCACGTGTCCAGCGCCTTCTTGAGCGAATCGCCGCGCGTATGCAGCGCGAAGTCGATGATGCTGGTGGTCCCGCCCATGGCGGCCGCGCGGGTTCCGGATTCGAAGTCGTCCGCGGTGATCGTGCCGCCGAACGGCATATCCAGATGCGTGTGCGGATCGATGCCGCCGGGAAAAACGTACGCGTCGCTGGCGTCGACGACTTCATGCTTGGATGCGTCGATGTTCAGCCCGATGGTCGAGATCGTCTCTCCCTCGATCAAAACGTCGCCGCGATAGGTATCGGTCGCGGTCACGACCGTCCCGCCGCGTATGAGTGTGCCCAACTAGTTCCTCCTCAGGATGACAATGTGTGCTGGCGTTCCTTCCAGGACTCCGAGGGCAGCCCGGTGTCGATTTGCACCATATCGATGCAGTTCTCGACGGGGCAAACCATCTGACAGAGATTACAGCCGACGCAGTGCTCTTCGTCGACGACCAGCATCGCCGATCCGTTTTGAGCGATGCGGTCGATGCACTGGTGAGCCGCGTCCTCGCAGGCGATGTAGCACTTGTTGCAGCGAATGCATGTGTCCTGATCGATGCGCGCTACGACTTTATAGTTGAGATTCAGATTTTCCCAAGTCGTAATGCGATGTTGAGCGGCGCCGATCAATTCGCCGACGCTGCGCATGCCCCGGCCATCGAGATAATTCGAAAGCCCGTCGATGAGGTCGTCGACGATCCGGAAACCGTGGTGCATGACGGCCGTGCAAACCTGCACGTTCGTCGCGCCGAGCAGCAGAAACTCGACCGCGTCGGACCACGTTTCGACCCCGCCGATGCCGGAGATGGGAAGGGCGACCTGCGGGTCGCGCGCGCAATCGTTGACCATATTGAGCGCGATTGGCTTGACCGCGGGACCGCAATAGCCGCCGTGGCTGCTCTTGCCGTCGACGTGCGGAACGGGATTCCAGCTGTCCAGGTCCACGCCCATGATGCTGTTGATCGTGTTGATCAAACTGATCGCATCCGCTCCGCCCTGCGCCGCTCCGCGCGCCGCCCAGCGAATATCCGTGATGTTCGGCGTGAGTTTTACGATGACCGGGACCCGCGCGGCCTCTTTGACCCATTCGGCGACTTGCGCGATAAGATCGGCGTGCTGTCCGACCGCCGAGCCCATCCCGCGCTCGCTCATGCCGTGCGGACAGCCAAAATTCAATTCGAAGCCGTCGATATCGACTTCTTGCACGCGCTTGACCAGTTCGTGCCAAGCCTCGCGCTCGCAGACTTCCATGAGCGACGCGACGATTGCGCGATCCGGGAAGGCCCGCTTACACTCGGTGATTTCACGCAAATTGTCTTCCAGCGGCCGGTCGGTGATGAGCTCGATGTTGTTCATCGCGACCATGCGGTTCTGTTTATAGTTCAAGCCGGCGAAGCGCGAGGTCACGTTCACGATTGGCGTCCCCAGCGTTTTCCACACGGCGCCGCCCCATCCGGCTTCGAACGCGCGCATCACTTGGTAGCCGCTGTTCGTCGGCGGCGCCGACGCGAGCCAGAACGGGTTGGGGCTTTTTATACCCGCGAGATTCGAGGAGAGATCAGCCATGGTTTCCTCTCAAGTAGTGGTCAACGCCGCGTGCCGCGGTTTTGCCTTGCTCGGCGGCTTCCACGACCATCGCCTCGCGCGTGCCCTTCGCAAAGATGCAATCGCCGGCGGCGAACACGCCCCGCCGCGTCGTTTCCAGCGAGTCGCTCACGCGAACGACGCCGCCGTCGTGCGCGACGCCCAGCCGTTCCAGCGTGCTCAAAAGACGGCTTTGTCCAATCGCGCGAATCACCGTATCGGCCGGTTCGGTGAATTCGCTTCCTGGAATTGGGGTTGCATTCGCATTCGTGCGCACGAACTCCATCGCGTTCACGCGTCCATTCACGCCGGTGATACGTACGGGGGCGCTGAAGAAGCGAAACTCGATGCCTTCCTGTTTGGCGAATTCGTATTCGAAGTCGTACGCGCTCATTTGCTCTTGTCCGCGGCGGTAGTAGCACGTGACGCGCGCATCCGGCGCCAAGCGTTTGCTGCACGTGAGCGCGTCTATCGCCGTATTGCCCGCGCCGATGACCGCGACGCGTGAACCAAGGGCGCCGACGTCTTGTCCGAGTTTCACCCGCTCGATAAAATCGAGCGCATCCCACACGCCGTCCAACTCTTCCCCGGGAATGCCCAAGCTCGGCACGGAGCCCATGCCGCAGGCCACGACCAGCGCGTCGTAGCGGCTGAGCAGTTCCTCGGCCGTGACGTCGACGCCGACCCGCGTGCAGCTGCGCACGTCGACTCCCATCCGGATGACTTGCGCCGCTTCCCACAGCGCCGTATCGATATCGAGCCGGAACGGCACGATGCCGTAGGTGTTCAAACCGCCGAGTTCGTCCTTCGCTTCGAAAACCGTCACGGCGTGTCCGAGCCGGCGCAGATCGCGCGCAGCCGAAAGACCCGCCGGACCGCCGCCGACGATCGCAACGTGCTTTCCGGTGGGCGGTCCCGGTTCGAACAGCGTGAGATCGTTGTGCATCGCGTAGTCGACCGCGTAACGCTGCAAGTCGCCGATGCGGATTGGGGAGTCGCCCGCCGCATGATACACGCACGCGCCCTCGCACAACTGTTCGGTCGGGCAAACGCGCGCGCAGCTCGCCCCCATCGGGTTCGCGTCCATGATCGAGCGCGCGCTGCCTTTGAGATTGTTCGTCGCGATCTTGCCGATGAATCCCGGGACGTCGATGTGCGTCGGGCACGCGTGCATGCACGGCGCGTCGTAACAGTTCAGGCAGCGATTGGCCTCGAGCTTGACCTCGATGCCGGAAAGCGGGCGATGAATGGACTCGCCGAGCATGCTCACATCCCTTTACTTGTGCGTTGGGAAGCCGAGATTGATGCCGGCGTTGCTTTCATGCCAGCGGCTTGTGACGACTTTCGTGCGCGTGTAGAAGCGGAACCCGTCCTCGCCGTAAATGTGGAGATCGCCGAACAGCGACGCTTTCCACCCCCCGAAGCTGTAGTACCCCACGGGGACCGGGATCGGGACGTTGACGCCGACCATACCGACGTCGACTTGGTTTTGAAAGTGCCGCGCGGCCGAACCGCTGCGCGTGAAGATCGACGTGCCGTTTCCGTACGGATTCGCGCGAATGATCGCCAGCGCTTCATCGAGGGACCCGGCGCGCACGTTCACGAGCACCGGTCCGAAGATCTCGTCGCGATAGATCGACATCGACGGCTTGACGTTATCGAAAAGCGTCGGGCCGACGAAGAAGCCGCGCTCGTGTCCGCCCGCGCGCAGTTCGCGGCCGTCGGCGAGCAGCGTTGCGCCCGCGCGCTCTCCCTGCTCGATGTAATCGAGAATGCGATCGCGGGCGGCGGCGCTGATGACCGGCCCCATGTCGTTGCCGCTATCGTGTCCCGGCCCGATTTTGAGTCTGCCGATGCGATCGAGGACGCGCTGCATGAGCGCGTCGCCCGCCTCGCCCACGGTAATACTCGCGGAAATCGCCATGCAGCGTTGGCCCGCGGAACCGTACGCCGCCGATACCAGCGCGTCCGCGGCTGCGTCCAGATCCGCGTCCGGCATAATTACCATGTGGTTCTTCGCGCCGCCCAACGCCTGTACGCGCTTTCCGTTCGCGGCGGCGGTTTCATAAATGTGCCGCGCGATCGGCGTCGAGCCGACGAAGCTGATTGCGGCGACGCCGGGATGCGTGAGCAGCGCGTCGACGGCGATCTTGTCGCCGTTCACGACGTTGAAAACCCCGGCGGGCAATCCGGCGCGTTCCAGCAGCTCGGCGACCAGCAGCGATGCCGACGGGTCGCGCTCCGAGGGCTTGAGGACGAACGTGTTGCCGCACGCAATTGCGATCGCGAACATCCAGGCGGGTACCATCATGGGAAAGTTGAACGGCGTGATGCCGGCACAAACACCCAGAGGCTGCCGCGGCGAATACGTGTCTATAGATGTAGAAACGTTCTCGCTGAATTCGCCCTTGAGTTGATGCGTGAGCGAGCAAGCGAAGTCGACGACCTCGAGCGCTCGCGCCACCTCGCCCGCGGCGTCGCTGACGATCTTGCCGTGTTCGCGCGAAACGATCTCC
>DASSZL010000068.1:0-3951 GCA_035713505.1 Vulcanimicrobiaceae bacterium
TTACTCGTCTCTTCCGCGTTGTACGCGATTATGCGCGTTCAGGGTGTGGCATCGTACGCCGGCGTGGAAGCGTTCGATCATGCGCTGCTCGTGCTTGGCGCGGCTTCAATGCTGGTTGCCTCGGTACTGATGCTCGCGCAGCGCGACGTGAAACGCCTGCTTTCCTATTCGACGGTCGAACAGAGCGGTTTGGTCGCACTCGCACTGGGCATCGGCACGCCGCTCGCCCTGTTCGCCGCGCTGTATCACACGATAAATCACGCGTTCACAAAGTCAACCGCGTTTTTCGCGATCGGGCTCGTCCAGCATCAGCGCGGCACGACCGCGATCGCCTCGCTCCAGGGCTTGTGGAACGATCGAAGCGGCAGACTGCTGTTGGCGGCGCTCGCCGGACTCGCCGGATTTCCACCGTTCGGACTGTTCGTCTCCGAACTGCTCATCGTTATCGCGGCCGTTGCCGCGCATCAGTGGGCGGCGCTGGCGTGCGCGTTGCTCGCACTGACGCTCGGGTTTGCGGCGCTGGCGCGTCTTGCCATCGAAACCGAGTGCGGAGTTCCCACGAGCATGCCGCGCGTGCGCGCACCGCGGGTTGCGCTCGCGGGGGCCGCGGCGACCGCGTGCATTGCGGTGCTGCTCGCGGCATGGCCGTTTGTTTCGTACGTGAGGCTGCCGTGACGGCGAGCGGCCGCGGGATCACCGAAGTCGTCGTTGGGCCCGTTCACGCGGGTATCATCGAGCCCGGCCGGTTCCGGATAGGCACGAACGGAGAAACGATCGCCTCGTTCGAGATGCAGTTCGGCTTCGCGCACCGCGGCGTTGAAACGGCGCTGATAGGCCGCGACGCCGTCGGCGCGGCACCCGCGATCGCGCGTATTTGCGGCGGGTGCACCGCCGCCCGTTCGTGGGCGTATGCGCGAGCCCTCGAAGATCTCGCGGGCGTTTGCGTCGACGAGCGCAGCGAACTCGCGCGTTTGCTGTTCGCGGAACTCGAGCGCATCTACAATCATATCTTCGACCTGGGAGCAGCGTGCGCGGGCGCGGGCTACGGATACGGCCGCACTGCGGCGCTCGGTCTGGTCGAGCGCGTGCACCGCGTCTGCGCACGGCTGAGCGGTCACCGCTTTTTGTTCGATGCAATCGTTCCGGGCGGCGTGCGCGGCGAAGCGTTCGAGGGCGGCGCGGCCGTTATCGCGGAGCTGGAAACGATCCGGGGTGATCTGGAACGTTTGGTGCATGACGTGCTCGCCAACGATTCGGTTCGGCGGCGGTTCGAAGGAGCAGGCATCTTGAGCGCGAGGAGCGTTCGAGAACTGGGCGGCGTCGGCCCCGCGCGACGCGCTTGCGGCGATCCGCTCGACGCGCGCATTGAAAACCCGTATGGCGCTTACGCGCGCATCATGCCGTTCATCGCAACCCAGAGCGGCGGAGACGTCGCCGCGCGCTTTCGCGTGAAAACGCAGGAGTTGCGTGAATCGCTCCGGCTTGCGAGCTGCGCTTTGGAGCACCTGGGCGGCGCGAAGCTGCCTGCACCGCAAAAACCGGAGGTCGGCGCCGGCAGCACGACCGGCATCGCCGAGGGCGCGCGCGGCGTCGAAACCATGCGAGTGCGGACCGGCGCGCGAGGCGCGCTGCAAAGCGTAAGCATCATCTCGGCCTCCGCGCGCAACTGGCCGCTCGTCGCGCGCGCGATGGAAGGAAACATCGTGCCCGATTTCCCGCTCGTCAACAAGAGCTTCAATCTGTGCTATGCCTGCATGGACAAATAGCTATGGAACGCTACGCGCATTCTCTGGGCATCCGGCACGTGGCCTGCGGCAGCTGCAACGCGTGCGAGCATGAGATGAACGCCTTGGAAAGCCCGCAGTACGACCTCGCGCAAGAGGGCTGGCAGATCGCGGCCTCACCGCGCCACGCCGACGTGCTGACCGTCACCGGCCCAATGACGCAAGCCATGCGAGAGGCTGCGGCCGCGAGCGCGGGGGCCATGGCCCAGCCGCGGGTCGTCGTCGCGGTTGGCGACTGCGCGATTGGGACCGGCGTCTGGAGCGGCGCGCCGTCGTCGGGCGCGGGCGCCGGCGTAGAACTCCATGCGCGGGTCCGGATTCCCGGGTGCCCGCCCTCGCCGGACGCCATCAAAACGGGACTGGGGCGCGCGGCCGCTCTGCTCGACGGGAAAGGCTCTAACGGGGAAACAGACGTTCTCCGATAAGATATAGCGAAATGCTCGCTGATTTGCTCACGTGGTTTTCGGGACGACCGGAAAACCGGCGCCGCTATCCCCGGCGTGCCGGCGGCTTTCGCGCGTGGTTTGCGACGGCAACGGGCTGGACCGCGCTGGTCGGGGTCGATATTTCCGCCAGCGGCATGGGTCTGGTTTCGCCCGCTAAATTCGACAAGGACGAAGTGAATTTTCGCGTGCAGGTCGAGGAGCGGGCGATCATGCTGCGCGCAAAGCAGGTTTGGTGCATTCCCGGCACGCTGCAAGGCCGTCAAGTGTGGCGGTACGGCGTGCAATACACCGGAATCGCGGCCGACGATTGGGACGCGCTCGTTCGTTTCTGCAGCAACGAAAGCGTGACGCAAGAGAACAAGGCGCAAAAAGAACTGGAACTGGTGCGCATGCAGGCTGACGACGTCGCGCGTCTGATTCCGCAGCGCCTGCAGGACCGGCTGCTCGCGATGCTGGTGCAGAGCCGCAAACTCGCGCCGCTCGAAAAAGAAAAGATTCCGCTGGTGCAATTTTTCTACGGCGGCACGGTCAAACGCAACAACAAGACGATGCACCGCTTGTCGATTCACTCACGAGTCAACGACGAAGCAACCGGCGAGCAAGTCTCGTACGATACCCGCTTTCTCTTCGATGATTCGGGCACCGAGATCGAGATGCTATAATAGCGCCGATGAATCACGACGCGGCCCCCGAAATCACAAAAACCGAAGAAGAATGGCTCGCCGAACTCGGCCCCGAGCGCTACGCGATCTTGCGGCAGGCGGCTACCGAGCGCCCGTTCACGGGCAGCTTGCTCGAAGAGCGCGGTGCGGGGACGTTTGTCTGCGGCGCATGCGGCGCGGAACTGTTCGAGTCGTCCTCCAAGTTCGAATCGCATTGCGGCTGGCCGAGTTTCACCCATCCGGATCAGCAGCAAAACGTGCGCCTTGTGCCCGATTCCAGCCACGGCATGAACCGCATCGAAGTGCGCTGCAAGAAGTGCGATTCCCATCTCGGACACGTCTTCGAGGACGGGCCGCCGCCGCGCGGAACGCGCTACTGCATCAATTCTCTCTCACTCAAGTTCGTCCCATCGGCCACGTAACCGCGGCCGGCCGCCGCATCGAAGCCGAGTATATCGCCGGGTCGAACGATCTGCCGGTCCTCGTGCTCTTGCACGAAGGACTTGGGTCCGCGGGTATGTGGAAGAGCGTTCCCGCGGATCTCGCGCGCCTCACCGGCTGCGGCGTGCTCGCGTATTCACGCTACGGCAACGGCTTTTCGCAAACGCTGGACGGAAAGCGCGCCGTCTCGTACATGCACGACGAAGCGCTCGAAGCATTGCCCGATATGCTGGATGCATTCGGCATCCGCAGTGCCGTGCTCGCGGGGCAAAGCGACGGCGCTTCGATCGCGCTGATTTACGCGGGAGAAATCGGCGCGCGCCTGCGCGGCGTGATCGCCGAAGCGCCGCACGCGTTCGTCGAGGACATTTCGGTGCAAAGCATCGCGCAGGCCAAAACGGCATACGAATCCACGGACCTGCGCAAGCGTTTGGAACGTTATCATCAGGACGTCGATCGAACGTTCTACGGCTGGAACGACATCTGGCTGCATCCTCAGTTCCGCTCCTGGAACATCCGGGAATCCGTCCGCAAGATACGGGTGCCGCTGCTGCTCATTCAAGGCGTGGACGACGAGTACGGCACCCTCGCGCAGCTCGACGCGATTCGCAGCGACGC
>DASSZL010000069.1:0-5530 GCA_035713505.1 Vulcanimicrobiaceae bacterium
CGCTCGTCGGCGCCGTGCGCGCACATTTACTCGCGAAGGAGCATGGCTCGTGATTCGTACCCGCTTGGCACAGTTGATTCGCCCGCGCCGGCTGCGCCGCACGGAAACGCTGCGCGCGCTCGTGCGCGAGCATCGCGTCGAGGTCGCGCAACTCGTGCAGCCGCTGTTCATCGTGGAAAACCCGCGCGACGCCGGCCCCATCGGTTCGATGCCGGGCGTGCAGCGCTACACCGTCGAGAGCGCGGTGCAAGAAGTCGGGGTGCTCGAAGCGCTCAATGTGCGCAGCGTGCTGCTCTTCGGCATTCCGGAAACCAAAGACGCCGTCGCGAGCCGCAACTACCATCCCAACGGCGTCGTGCAGCAGGCGGCGCGCGCGATCAAAGAAGCGTTTCCCCACGTGATGGTCATCGCCGATCTCTGCAACTGCGAATATACCGATCACGGCCATTGCGGGCTGATCGACGAACGCGGAGACGTGGACAACGACGCGACGGTCGAGGTTCTCGTGCGCACCGCGATCACGTACGCGCGCGCCGGCGTCGACGTCATCGCGCCCTCGGACATGATGGACGGCCGCGTGAAGGCGATCCGCGAAGCGCTCGACGCGGAGAGTTTCGAACACGTGCCGATCATGGCGTACAGCGCGAAATACGCGTCCGCGTTTTACGGCCCGTTCCGCGAAGCGGCGGATTCAACGCCCCAGTTCGGCGATCGCCGCTCCTATCAGATGGATCCGCCGAACGCGCGAGAGGCGATGCGCGAGATCGCGCTCGACATCGAAGAAGGCGCGGACGTCGTCATGGTCAAGCCCGCGCTGCCGTACATGGACATCGTGCGCGCTGCGCGCGATCGGTTCGACGTGCCGATAGCGGTGTACAACGTCAGCGGCGAGTACTCGATGCTCAAAGCGGCCGCGCTGAACGGCTGGATCGACGAGGAACGCGCGGTGGACGAACTGCTGGTCGGATTCGTGCGCGCCGGGGCCGACATCATCATCACGTATTTCGCGAAGGAGTACGCCGCGCGGCATGCCGCTCACTGAGAGCGTGCCCGGCGTCCTCATTCTCGCGGGCGGCGAGGCGTCGCGCCTGCCCGGCAAACTGCAGCTCGATGCGGGGGGCGTTCCGCTCATCGTGCGAGTGTATCGCAACGTACGAAGCATCGGCCCCGTGTACATCGCCGCAAAGGGCAGTTTTCCGCCGGAAATCGACGGCGCGCTCGAATGCCCGATCGTTGTGGACCGGTGGCCGCGCAAAGGCCCGTTGGCCGCCCTCTACGGCGCGCTCGGCGAAGTGCACGAGCAGCGGGTCTTCGTCGTGGCCGGGGACGCGCCGTTCGTGGGCGCCGCGGTCGCCCGGGAACTGGCCGCTGCTTGGGAACCGGGCCTGCAGGCCGTTGTGCCGGTAAACCGGCAGCAGCGCCTGGAGCCGCTGTGCGCCCTCTATGACCGGGCCGCCCTCTTGGACGCTGCCCGGAGCGTGCTGGCGCAGGGGTCGGGGGGCGTGGCCGCCGCCGTCGAACGTCTACGTGCAAGGCGCGTCCGGCTTTCGAACGAACGCGTTTTTACGAACGTTAACACGATGGCCGACTACGATTTGCTGAAAGTATAAATCTTGCGTCTCGAACGATCGATCTCCGCATTCGCGCGCGCGCGCGGCATCATCGCGGGCGGTGTGAACTCGCCGGTCCGCGCGTTCCGTTCCGTGGGCGGCTCGCCGGTGTTCATGAGGAGCGGGCAAGGCGCGTACATGTGCGACATCGACGGGCACGAGTACATCGACTACGTCCTCTCTTGGGGTCCGCTGATTCTCGGACACGCGCATCCCGGCGTGGTGAAAGCGATCGCGCAGGCGGCCCAGCGCGGCAGTTCGTTCGGCGCGCCGACCGAAGCGGAATCGGAGCTCGGCGAACTCATACGCGCGCTCGTGCCCTCGGTCGAGCGCGTGCGCTTCACCTCGAGCGGAACCGAAGCGACGATGAGCGCGATTCGTCTGGCGCGCGGTTACACGGGGCGCGACAAGATCATCAAATTCGCCGGCTGTTATCACGGACACGGAGATTCATTTCTCATCGCGGCCGGAAGCGGCGCGCTCACGAACGGCATGCCGAATTCGCCGGGCATCACGCGCGGCGTCGCGCAAGACACCGTCGTATTGCCGTACAACGACGCCCATGCCGTCGCAGCGGCTTTCGATGCCAACCCGCGCGACATCGCGGCGGTCATCGTGGAACCGTATGCCGGCAACATGGGACTGGTCCCCGCCAAGCCCGCGTATCTGCAAACGCTGCGCAACCTGTGCACGCAGCACGGCGCGCTGCTGATTTTCGATGAAGTGATGACCGGTTTTCGCGTCGCGCGCGGCGGCGTGCAGGAGCGCGAGAACGTGCGGCCCGATCTCACCACGCTCGGCAAAGTGATCGGCGGCGGTCTGCCGGTCGGCGCATTCGGCGGCCGCGCGGAAATCATGGCGGAGCTTTCACCTGACGGCGCCGTCTATCAAGCCGGAACGCTCTCCGGCAATCCGCTCGCGATGGCCGCGGGCATTGCGACGCTGCGCGGCATTCAAAACGATGCGACGCTCTACGACCGCTTGGAAGTGCTCTCGAAACTGCTGTGCGACGGTCTGCACGAAGTGTTCACCAAGCACGGCGTTCCGCACTACGGCACGTATGCCGGATCGATGCTGTGCACGTTCTTTACCGACGGACCGGTGAGCGATTTGGACGGCGCGATGCGCAGCGACACGGCGCTCTACGGCCGCTTCTTTCACGCGATGCTCGACCGCGGCGTATACCTCGCGCCCTCGCAATTCGAAACCGCGTTTCTCTCCAGCGCTCACACGACGCGCGAGATCGAGCGGACGATCGCCGCTGCGGACGACGCATTGCGCTCACTGAGCGAGCCGGTCACGCGCTGATGCTCAACCCCGTCGCCGCAACCAAACGCGCGCTCGTCCGCTTCGAACTGAACGAAGTCGCGATTCCGCGCCTGTTCGCGTATCATCGCGCGCTCGCCGCAGCGCTGGGGGCAGGCAAAGAAGTCATCACCTCGCACGGCATCGCCGGCTTGCTGGGCCACACGATTTCGTCGACGCAGATCCGCAAGGATCTCTCGGCGCTCGGGCCGCTCGGGCGCCGCGGTCAAGGATATGCGATAAAACCGCTAGTGGAGCAGCTGGCGCTGGTTCTAGGATTGGAACGCGACTGGCGCATCGCCATCGTGGGCTTCGGGTATCTCGGCCACGCGTTTGCGACTTTCGTCGCCGCTCGTGAAGAGCGTTTCAAGGTGGCCGCAATCTTCGACCGCTCGCCCGCCGTAATAGGACAAGAGTGGCAGGACACGCCCGTGCATGATGTGAGCGATTTGGAAAACGTGCTCTCGACCGCCGGCTGCAATATCGGCGTCATCGCCGTGCCCGCGGAGGCCGCCCAACCCGTGGCCGAACGCTTGGCCGCGCAAGGCGTGCGCGCTTTGCTCAACTTCGCGCCCGCGTCCCTCCGGCTGCGCGAACCGGTCATCGTCCGCAACATCGACCTGGCCGGCGAGCTCTCCATTCTCACCCATCGGTTGACCTTCGAGAATTCTTCCCAGGCGGGGTATAGAGTTTAGAAGATGCCGCTGGTTTGTCTTGGGCTCTCCCATCACACCGCGCCCGTCGAAGTGCGCGAACATCATGCCTTCCCCGCCGCCCGTATGGAAGCGGCGCTGGTCGCATTGCGCGAGTACGACGCCGTTCGCGAAGCGGCAATGCTGCAGACTTGCGGCCGCCTCGAGATTTACGCGGACGTGGCGGACTACGAAGCCGGCGTCACACAGCTCAAGTCGTTTTTGCTCAACTTCCGCCACGGGATGACGGACTACGACATCGAGTCGTACCTGTACACGCTGCTGGGACGCCAAGCGGTCGAACATCTCTTGCGCGTGAGCACGGGCCTGGACTCGATGCTCATCGGCGAAGCCGAGATCCTCGGACAAGTCAAGGACGCGTTCATCGCCGCGCAGCAAGCGCGCTCGCTGGGCAAAACGCTGCACCGCCTGTTCCGTGAAGCGATGAGCGCAGGCAAAGCCGCACGCACGCAAACGCGCATCGGCGACGAATCGACGTCCGTGGCGACCGCGGCGATCGAGCTTGCGAAAATCGAATTCGGCGCGCTCCAAGATCGCAACGTGCTCATCGTGGGCGCGGGTAAGATGGCGCGAACCGCGGCCAAACGCTTGCGCGGCGAGGGAACGCACAATCTCGTCGTCACCAACCGCACCGCCAAGAACGCGCAGGATCTCGTCAAGGAATTGGGCTTCGGGCACACGGTCGAGCTGCCGGGCCTGCTCGATGCGCTCACGTCCGCCGATATCGTCGTGACCTCCACGGGCGCATCGCATTTCGTGCTCACGCCGGAGATCGTCGCGGCCGGGATGGCGCGCCGTCCCGAGCACCGCTTGTTCATCGTCGACATCGCCGTGCCGCGCGACGTGCACCCGGACGTCGCGAACATAGACGGCGTTTCGCTCGTCGACATCGACGGCCTCAAGTCGCGCGTCGAGCACACGCTCGAAGTGCGGCGCGAAGCGATCCCGCAAGTCGAGGAAATCATCGGCGAGTACCTCGAGCGCTTCAGCCAGTGGTACCATTCGCGCGTCGCGGTTCCCGTGATCGCCTCGCTCACCAAGAAAGCCGAAGCCATCCGTACCGCGGAGCTCGAGCGTCTGTTCTTGCGCTGCCCCGCGCTGAGCGAACGCGAGAAGATGCTCGTCACCGGCATGTCGATGACGATCATTTCGAAGCTGCTGCACACCGTCGTGACGAAGATCCGCGACAAGGCCGTCACGAACCATTCCGAGGCGATCGAGCACGTACGCCTGCTCGATGAACTCTTCGAGCTCAACGTCGCCGAGGAACTCGCCAGAGTGCGCCCCTCGATTCCCGCGCTGGATGTCGAGGAGTAACACGAAGCTTACCGGCAAGCGCGTTCTCGTCACGCGGCCCGCGCATCAAAGCGCGGAATTCGCGCGGATGCTGCACGAAGCGGGCGCGCAAGCCGTGCTCGCACCCACGATACAACTAACCGCTCCCAGCGATCCCGCCGCCGCGGAGCAAGCCGTTGCGCGCGCGGCGCGCTATGCGTGGATTGTCTTCACCAGCGCCAACGGCGTGCGCGTGTTCTTCGATACGTTGCGCGGCCGCCGCGAGGACGCACGAACGTTCGGCGCCGCGAAGATCGCCGCTATCGGCATCAAGAGTTCCCAAGCACTGCTGCAGCGGTGCGTGTACGCCGATCTCGTTCCGCAGTCGTACATCGCCGAGGATTTGGCGCAAGCCCTCATCGCGGCGAGCAAACCGGGCGACAAGATCCTAATTTACCGCGCGGAAGAAGCGCGCGACGTGCTGCCGGCGCGCTTGCGCGCGGAGGGACGCAGTGCGGATGTGATCTCCGCGTACAAGACCGTCTACACCGAGGATCCGGACTTCGCAGCCAAAGTTGCGAGCTGCGAGATTCTCACGTTCACCAGCGCGAGCACCGTGCGCGGATT
>DASSZL010000070.1:0-5825 GCA_035713505.1 Vulcanimicrobiaceae bacterium
CGTCGAACGAGCCCGCGTATTTTACGTCGACGCGGATGCTGGGATCTATTTGTCTGGCGCCCGCGACGTAGCCGCACTCGAATTTGCGAATGAGCGGGATGTCCATGCCGCCGATGAATGCGATATGCTGCGTCTTGCTGATCATCGCGGCAATCGCACCGGCCAAAAACGATCCGTCCTCTTCCTTGAACGTGACCGAGACGACGTTGGGGTCGGGAACGACCGCGTCGATGATGGCGTATTGCTGCTGCGGAAATTGCTTTGCGACTTGGCCGAGATCGTCGCTCATCAGAAAACCGATCGCGTAGATCATGTCGAAGCGCGCTTCGCTGAGCACGGTGAGATTGGGCTGGTAGTCGGCCGCGGATTTGGACTGCAGCACCTTGATGTACGCGTCCAGCGCGCTCCGCGAGCGCAGCAGCCCGCGATACGCGGAATCGTTGAACGACTTGTCCCCAAGCCCGCCCACGTCTGTGACCATTGCGAGCGTGAGCTGTCCGGGCCGCGGCCGCGGGTGAGAACGCACGCAGCCGCCCAGCGCGAACGCGCACGCGGCTGCGGCGAGCACGGTAACCGCCGCCCTCCACTTCATCGGGCCAGTGTACGCAGCGGCGAATGCAGAAGCCTTCGCGGGGTAAGAAGTGCACGTGCCAGAGATCGAAACGCCCGATTTGAGAACCACCCCGCCCCGGCGGTGGTCCGACGAACTGGGCGGGGTTCGCTGGCTGCCTCGCATGATCGACAAGGCGCGGGCGGCGATGAAGGGGACCCTCGGGGACTATCTCTACGGTCAGAGCCCCATGGACCGCAGCCTGCTGCGAGCTCTCGGGCTTTCCTATAAAGACTTCACCCGCATCGTGCGCGAGGCCGGGGGCGAGGACGAGCGCGTGCTGCAACTGCTCGAAGAACGCTGCCCCGACGGCATGCAGCTCGCGCGGCGCTGGAGCGAACACCTCCCGCGGCGGCGCGTCTTTCTCTTCCTGATCGATCTCGACGACGGCTACTACGGCGGCCCCCTCCAAGCCGTTCGCGGCCTGATACGCATGCTGTACGGCTGGGTCGTGCACTACATCCGCTACCGGTGGCCGGCCAAAGGTTCGCTGATTGGACTGGAAATCGAAGCTCAGCAAGAGGGCGTCAAGAACGAAGCGGCGCGCGGCGCGCAAGAAGAGCCGTATCGCTGGCTGACGGCGCGAAGTTTGGACTACAGCTGGAAGATCTTGCTCTCGTTTCTGCTCATTATCTTGATCTTCGGTTACGTGATTCAGTTCGTCGAACGCATCGGCGTCATTTTCATCATCATCATCGCTGCGATTTTTTTTGCGTACTTGATCTATCCGATCGTCAAGTGGCTCAACAGCCGGCTGCCGCTCATCGCTGCGATACTCATCGTCTACGCAATCATCGGCGGCCTGGTGGCGCTGGCGCTGACGTACATCATTCCGGCGATCAGTTCGGAAGTCAGCAGGCTCATCCACGACTGGCCCTCGATGCAAAGCAAGATCGTCGGATACGTGGAAAGCCCCAATAACAAGCTGCTTTCGCATGCCCCGCCGTTCGTGCGCGACGCGCTTGCCAAGTTGCCGGCGGAGATCATTACCTGGCTGCGTTCGCACGGAACGGCCGCAGCGGGCAACGCGCTCATGGTGCTCGTGGGCACCGCGGCGTTCATCGGCGCGTGCATCGTCGTGCCGGTGCTCGCAGCATACCTGCTCTACGACTCGGAAACGATCAAGCGGTTTTTCATGGGTTTTGTTCCGGCGCCCAGACGCGAAGCCACGCTCACCCTGCTCGGCGAGATGGAGCAGGTCATCGGCGGATTCATCCGCGGCCAGCTCCTCGTCGGATTATCCGTCGGCATCCTCATCGCGATAGGACTGATTATCGTGCACGAGCCCTACGCGATCTTGCTCGGCGCGGTTGCGGGTGCGCTCGATCTGATTCCGTACATCGGGCCGTTCATCGCGGTCATTCCGGCGCTGATTCTCGCGTTCTTCACCGGCGGCTTCCAGGAGGCTATCTACGTCGCGATTGTCTTCGTCATCGCCAACCAAGCCGAAGGTCACATCTTCGCGCCGAACATCGTCAGCCGGACGATTCAGCTCAGCCCCTCCGCCGTCGTCATCGCGATTTTGATCGGCGGGGAGCTCTACGGCGTCATCGGCATGTTTATCGCGGTGCCGGTGGCGGGCATCATCCGCGTTCTGCTCCTGCACGTCATTCCGGGCTCCGTGAGCCGGGATGAGGCAAAACCGGTCCTGACCAAGGACCCGAGAGACACCGCCGAAGAAGCCGCTGCTCCGTGAGCACCACAGCATCCCCCAGGCAAATCGAGCGAGTGGACATCATCGGCGTCCCCATGGACTTGGGCGCCAGCCGCCGCGGCGTGGATATGGGTCCGTACGCCGTTCGTTACGCCAAACTGAGCGAGCGGCTGCGCCGGATGAATCTCGCGGAGATCTACGATCACGGCAATCTGCAGGTGCCGCAGCGCGAGGAGTTCGCCGACGGCGATCAGCGCGCGAAATATTTCGACATCATCCATCAAGTGTGCGAACAGCTCGCGACCGAAGTCGAGCACATCGTCAATTCGGGCGGCTTTCCCATCGTTCTCGGCGGCGATCACTCGATCGCAATGGGAACGCTCGCCGGTCTGCAGCGTGCGCGCGGAGAAGCGGCGGGCGTCGTGTGGGTGGACGCGCACAGCGACATCAATAGTCCGGACAGTTCGCCTTCCGGCAACGTGCACGGCATGCCGCTGTGGTTCGCGCTCAAAGAAGGATACGCCGACCCCAAACGCACGGTGCAGATTGGTTTGCGCGATGTGGACCCGTCTGAGAAAGAGAACCTTCGCGCTTCGGGCGTTGCGGCGTTTACGATGAGCGACGTCGACCGCATGGGCATGACGCGCGTCATGGATGAAGCGATTCGCATCGCCGGTGCCGGCGGACGGCCGATTCACATGTCGTTCGACATGGACG
This sequence comes from Vulcanimicrobiaceae bacterium, assembly GCA_035713505.1. Classification (GTDB taxonomy): domain Bacteria; phylum Vulcanimicrobiota; class Vulcanimicrobiia; order Vulcanimicrobiales; family Vulcanimicrobiaceae; genus DATGJX01. Next base: position 2,982 of record DASSZL010000070.1, read on the forward strand.
GCATCGACCCGAGCGAAGCGCCCGGAACGGGAACGCCGGTCAAAGGCGGCTTGAGCTTTCGTGAAGCGCATTTGGCGATGGAGATGCTCGCGGAGTCGGGGCAGCTCGGCTCGATCGAAATGGTCGAGATCAACCCGATTCTGGACACGCGCAATCAGACCGGTGCACTCGCCGTGGGCCTTATCTGTTCCGGTTTAGGCAAGTCGATTTTGTAGCGGACGGCTACAACTTGATCGTGGCGGTGCCCTCGCAGGTCACGCCGCCGCCGCAGACCGCCGCATCCCAGTTCGCATCGGCCAGCAGCGTTTGAATGGCCTGCTCGGTTTGCGCGTCGAGCGGGGGCTGAAAGACCACGCGTTTGGTGTGCCCGTCCTCACCCACGGTGACGATCAGCGTCACGTGCACCGAAACGCGTTTCGCGAGCTGCGCGAGAACGTTCGGATCGAGCACGGGATCTTGCGTTGCGCCCAGCGGCAAAACGCCGCCGCGATCGCTGGCGCCGGTTCCGGCCACGGCATGCGTGCCTTGCGTCGTCTCCGGCTGGGGCGAGGGCGCCACCCGCGCTTGCTGCGTGGAAATGGCGGCGCTGGCGGCCGGCCGCGCGTACAGCGCGTTGCTGCGGGCGGCTACGGGGCGCGGAGCGGCTGCGGCGAGCGCTTTGCCGCGCGGCGCCGCTTCGGCGCTGGGATGCACGTGCGGATTGCCGGTGTGCGCGGTCAGTTCCGATCTCGCGCGTGCGAAGGCGACGACGGGAGCGCGATGGACCGTGCGCGGCACGACTGCGGGCAGTGAGGCGGCGGGCGGGCGCTGGATCTGTATGCGGGCGACATGCGCGAACGTGATCGCCTCGACGGGCTGCAACCCTCCCGAGATTTGGGCCGTCCAAACGGGAAGGAAGAGCGCCAAGAGCAGGTGCAGGCCCACCGACGCCGCAAGCGCCCGCCACAAAAGCCGGTTGCCGTCCCAGGTGCCCAGTACCATGTTCGCGCTCCGAGTAGAAAACGAACATACTACAGCGGCCGTGACGCGCCCCGCTAAGACAAGCGATCAGTCAGGAGAGAGAAAGTTGCGAGACACGAACATCGTCCTCTATCAAGCCGAGTGGTGCCCGTACTGCGCCCGCGTGCGCCAAAAACTCACGGAATTGCTGCTCGACTACAAGTGCGTCAACGTGCCGCGCGACCATTCCGAACGCACGAACGTCAAAGCGGTTTCCGGGCAGACCGGTATCCCGGTGCTCGTCGACGGCGAGGTGGTCATCGCCGACGATGACGACGCGGCGGTTGCTTATCTGGAAAAGACGTACGGAAAAGCCAAGGCGACCTAGCGGATCGCGATGGCGATCCAGCCCGCGGCAAGCGCGCCGATCGCCGTTGCGCATGCATTGACCGCATCGTTGGACATCCACGCTGCGCCGCGGCGCAGCGTGGTGGCGGATCCGCAAACGTGCGGATCCGTTTCACACTGCCGCTCACATCGCGGACAATAACGCAGTTCTTGCAGGCTCGCTCCGAGCGCGGAATCGGCGAGCGCTCCCGCAAAGCCCCCCAACGCGACGATCCACCACAGTCCCACGCCGAGCGCCCAGGCCGTGAGCCCGACGGCGCACGCACCGGCGATTTCCGCGAGCGTTCCCGCGAGGGTGACGCCGCCGGAGAGGCCCCTCGCCAGCGGTTTCAACGTCAGAATCGAACGCGGCGGCATCTTCGCGAGCGTACCGATTTCGGTTCCCCACGTATCCGCCGACGCCGCCGCGAATGCGCCGGCGAACGCGGCCGTAATAACGCTTGCGTGCGTCGCGGCAGCCAGGACCGCGCATAATGCCGCTACGCCGCCGTTTGCGACGACTTGCCGCGCATTGCGCGCGCCGTGTTTGCCGATGTCCACGAGCGAACGTTTTCGCGAGCGGCCGACGCGCGAGAGCAGCGTCGAGGGAAGAAAGAACGCGAAGAGCACGGCGGCAAACGGCCAGCCACCTGCGCCGAACACGCACGCACCGATGATCCACGCGGCGATCGCGCCGCTTGCCGTAAGCGCACGCATGCGCAGCGCGGCGAGTGCGACCGTACCCGCAAAGGCGAGGCCAATCAGCGCCTGCGTCACTTATGCGGGAGTTTCGATCGCCTGCAGCGCGGCGAGCAATCCGTCCGCGGTGAACTCATCGGCAGTCACGCTCACGTCCAGGCCGCTCGTGCGCGCTTCATCGGCGGTGATGGGACCGATGCAGGCGATAACCTTGCCGCGCGCGGCCCGAGCCGCCGCCGCGGCGCCGTGCAGATTATGCACGAATCCGCGCACGGTGCTCGCGCTGGTGAACGTGAGAATCTCGCAGCTCGCGACTTTGGCCGCGAAATCCGGATCCTCGGTGTAGACGGTCTTGTACGCGGAGATCACATCCGCACTGCGTCCCTCCGCGCGCAAGCGCGCCGGCAGCACGTCGCGCGCTTCTTCCGCGCGGTAAATCAGGATCTTGTCGCCGGGTTTGCTTGCCGCGATGAGGGCTTGCCCCAAATCCTCGGCGATGTACGACTGCGGGACGAGATCGGCGTACACGCATCGCTGCAGCAGTGCTTGCGAAGTCTTGATGCCGATTGCGGCGATCTTCGCGGCGCCGAACGTTCGTGCGTCCTCGCGGCGGCCCCGCAACGTATCGAAGAACACGCGCACGCCGTTGGCGCTGGTGAAGACAATCCACGCATAGCGCGCCGCGCGCGCAACGGCTTGCTCCGCGGCGGCTGGATCGCTGGGAGCGGTCAGTTGTATCGTGGGTGCGAGCACGGCTTGCGCGCCGGCTTCGTGCAGTATTTGCGCGAATTCCGCGCTTTGATGCGCGGGCCGCGTGAC
>DASSZL010000071.1:0-4270 GCA_035713505.1 Vulcanimicrobiaceae bacterium
GGATCGCTTTGCGAATCGCCGGTTGAGCGCAGCGACATGAACGCGAACGAGTACGGGACACCCGCGACGCGTATATCGTGCGTTGCGGCGGCGAGCGCCCGGGCGCGGCGCACAGGGCGGCCGAACAGACCGAGCGCCGTGCGCCCTTCGGGAATCAAGACATGGCGAAAGCGCAGCAGGATGCCGCTTGGGGCGGTTTCCTCGGCGGCATCGTAGCGCGCGTTTTGCGCGGTCAGCGTATACGTCCGCGGCGGTTCGGCAGGCACTCGGACGAGGACGTCGGCCCAGATCGCTCGCGGATTATAATTGTGCACGATTTGGCGCAGCGCAAGGCGCCCTTGCTTTTTCTCAACGGCCGCCGGATGCGAGGTCAACAGCGCAAGGTCTTGCGCAGCTGCGGGCTGCAAGTTGGAGAGTGGTATGTCGGCTACGTCCACCGGCGCCGACATGCGTGCGAGGCTGACACGCAGTTCACGCCGCGACTGCCCTTTTACGACGACGTGAATTTTTCCCAGCGCCGCGTCGGACGTAAAACTGACCGCTCTATCGACGCCGGGTTCCGAGCCGCCGAAGGGGCGCGCATCATCGGCTCCGTCGATGACCGATTCGCTCTGCTCGATGAGTGCGGGGTGCGCGGGAAAATGCGCGGGAACGGAAGCGATGTCGACGCGCGGCAGCGGTTCTTCCAGCGCCGCGAGCTCCGCCATATCGCCCGCGTTTTCTCTGCCGTAACCGCCTGTTATCCAGCGTTCGCTCAAGGTGAAAGAGCTTTGCGCCGGTCCCAGATCGTACACCGCGAGCGGCCCGAACTGCATCGGTTCGCGTTGGAGCAGCGCGGAGACTTCTTTTTGAGAGAACCACTCGTGCTGCGTGTGCACGACGTCGTTGCGATAGAGGACGTAGCGAATTCCCAGGTCGCGCATCATCAAGGGAGCGAGCGGGGAGCGTACCGCCAAAAGGTCGCGCAGGCGATCGGCGAGTTCTTGGCTCGGCGGGTGCTTGAGGTACCCGAGCCCCGCGGTGAGACCGGCGTCGAGATACAGCAGCCGTCGCGAAACCAGGTTCGTTGCAACCGAATCAATGCCGTAGTAACCGAAATCGTACTGTACGTCATATCCGGGACTAAGGTGCGGCGGCAGCAGCAGCACTCCGCCCGGCGTGCGTGCGCCGTTCAAGTAATCGGCGGCCGCCCGCCAATAAGCGGGAACCTTCACGTATTGCGAGGGCATCAACTGGCTGTTGGAACCGACGACCGTTCCGTGAAAGATGCTGCCGTTGATCAGGCAGATCCCCGAAAGCGCGACCGCGGCAAAGCTCGCCGCGAGAGCCGAAACTTGCGCGCGATCCAGAACCAGCGCTGCCGCCGCCGATAGGAACAGCAAAGCCAGCGCGACTTCGCCTCCCGGATCCGCATAGATCAAGAACGCGCCGGGCGCCGCCGCGAGCGCGCCGTTCAGCCACGCGAACGGCGGATGCGTTCCCTTTGAAACGAACATCACGATCAGTGCGACCGCGAGCGCGTATCGGCAGATCGTCAGACGGCGTCCGCGCAGCGTTATCAAACCCGCGGCAGCGGCGACGACTGGAAAAAATCCGGCGGCGTACGTCAGCAAATTCGCATCGTAAGCGGCTGCAGCCGGAAAATATTCCGGATATCCCCAGAGCCACGTGTACAGAAAGCGAAGATTGTTGAGCAAGCTCGAGCGTGCGTACGTCCAAGACAAATCCGAAAGCGCCGTCGGGTGGGGAATCGTCGCTCCCACGAATGAGAGCGCGTCGGGAACGGCCCACCATAAGCTCGCCGCGATCATCATGGACGCAGTGCCGGCGGACCAGCGCAGAAATTCCCCTCGGGCGTCCGCGATCAGTAAAAAACATCCGCCGAGCACGATGCAACCGAGTGCCATTTGAAACACGAGGCTGGGGGTCGGGCCGAGCACCGGCATCGCCGCGAATGCCAGAAGCGTGAGCCACAAGCGTGCGCGGCCGCGATGCGCGGGAAAAGCGGCTGCTTTTGCGATCCATACGCCGGCCCATGCGATGATCCCAAAAAACATCCCCATGGTGAGCGTCGGCCCGAAAACGATCTGCGTGAACGGGTTGATCGTGTACAGCCACGCTGCGGCCGCAGCGGCCGGCACGTTGACGCGAAGGGATCGCGCGAAAAAGTACGCGCCCGTCCACGCCGCCGCAACGGTTGCGTACTGCGTGACGATTTGACCGAGGCTGCCGCCGAAGAGCCAATCCGCCGTCCACCACAGCAGCATGAAGGGCACAAACGTGAACGATCCGTCGACTTGTCCGAAATACGTGTTGTAGTTCGACCATGCTCCGAGCGCTTTCTCGAACCATATTCCCGGCGTAATGAGCGGCGGATTGTCGCCTTGAGCGATGACGTAGCCCGGATGCCACCAATGCAGGCACACGGCGAAAAGCGCGAGCAGCGAAACGCCGATCGCAATCTGCGCGGAATGAGCGGACGCCCAGCCGCCGCGCGAAAATCGCAAACTAGATTGCGGCGGTGTGAGCTGCGGCTCTTGTAACAGCATCACGAAGAGTTTGTTCGACCAGGTCGACCGTGAGGTCGGCCTTCAGACACTTGTAGTCCAGGTTCCGGACGCAGCGCACGACCGGCTTTCGCACGTCGAAGCACGGCGGACAATCCGTGGGACGCAACGCGATCGCGTCCGGCGAAAATGGTCCGAAATCGATCGGCGTCGGCCCGAAAAGAGCTATCGTGCGCGCGCCTACGCCGGCTGCGAGATGGGCGATGCCGCTGTCGTTCGCGACGACGGCGGCGCAGGTGGAGAGGAATCGCGCGACTTCGGGCAGCGGCCCCTCGAACGTCTTGATTTCCGGAACCGCCTGCGCGAGGATTCCGGACTCTTCTCTTTCCGCCGGACCCACGATCAGCGTTACTTCGGGATGTTCGTGCACGAGGCGCTTTGCGAGTTCCGTGAAATTTTCCAGCGGCCAGCGCCGGTTCGCCAGTTCCGAATGCGCGATGGTGCCGACGTGCATAGCGATGCGGCCCGGAACGCGTTCGCCGCGAATCCATGAAGGCGGCACCAGGTAGCTGTGCTCCGTATCGGGGGCTATTCCGGCGGCACGCAGCAAGTCGCGATTGCGTTCGACGTTGTGCACCGGCCGCACCGGAACGAGTGTTGCGCGAAAGAACGGCAGGTCGAAAAGCATTCGCGGATCGTGGCGATGCGCGTACCGCTTCTTACTCGCGAATCCCGCGCTGAGCACTTCGTACGCGGGGCGCGCGGACGGATACGCGAGAAAGGAAGCGTCGTAGTTGCGGCTTTGCAAGCGTTTGCGCGCAAGCGCGAGCAAAAAAGCCGCGGGTCCGCGCTCCCAGTACGGCAGATAATGCACGGCATCGACGTAACCGGCCAGCGACTCAAAGAGCAGTCTGGGACCGTCTCTGGTGACCGCGACTTCGATGATTGCCGCCGGATACGCGTGGCGCAGCGCGCGCACGAGCGGCGTGGCCTCAAGCGAGTCACCCAGCCCCTGGGGAGAAATCACCAGAAACCGCGAGCGGCCGTCGGCGGCGGTCATCGAAGAATGAGGTGCTCGAGACGTCCCGATGCGGCGTTGCGGTAGCAGAGCTTGCTCGCGCGGGAGTCTTGCACGAAAATCGCCGGATGCAGATGGGTGTCGAGCAGCGCAATCGTCGTGTCCACGCCCTGCGATTCGGGATGCCCATCCAACTCGACGTACTGGCTGCGCCGGTAGAACCACCGGTACACCGGCGTGCAGGCGGCTCTTTCCGTTTTGATGAGGAGCGTCGGCTTGATGGAACAAGCCGGCACGAACCATGGTTTGGTTTCTTCGAATTCGACGATCGCGTCGTATTCGCGCGGGCTCATGATGGTGTACCACGCAAAAAACGCAGCGCGCAAAAGCCAGCCGTTTCCAAGCCGCCCCGCTCGCGGTGAAAACGCCGCCAATTCGTTCTGTGCGTCGACCGGCGTGAACCCCGCGTCGCGCAGCAACTCATACACGCCCGCAAGCGAAGGCGGACACGAGCCCAGCATAAGCACTTTGCGCGAGGATCGCACGGGAACGCACGTCTCGCTCCCGAGCGCGGCGATCAAGCGAATCCGCCAGAGCCATGAATAGCGCAAACGCAGGCGCAGCATCGACAAGAGCATCGACCACGAGGTGCGCACGATGTGCACTTTACTGCCGCTCGTATCGGCCCAAGCGATTGGAAGCTCGACGACTCCGTGACCGCTGCGTTGCAGCGTCCACAGCAGTT
>DASSZL010000072.1:0-4836 GCA_035713505.1 Vulcanimicrobiaceae bacterium
ATGGCACGAAACGCATCGCCGATCGCCATGGCGCCGGAGGCGCAAGAGTTCGCATTCGCGCTCGCCGGCCCCGTGATGCCGAATTCGATCGCGATGTTGCTCGCGGCCGCGCCGCCGAATACCGCTATCGCCAGCAGCGGATGCACCGCCCGCAAGCCTTGCGTGGCGAAGACATGCATCTGTTCTTCGGCAAGCGCGACGCCGCCCAGCGCCGATCCGGTGTAGACGCCGATCTCCGCGCGCGGAACGTCAAAGCCGAACGCCGCGTCATCGATCGCCAAATGGGCGGCCGCGCACGCGAATTGCGAAAACCGGTCGGTCCACTGAACGCGCCGCCGTGAAAGAAAAGCGGCGGGATCGAAATCGTCGATCTGCGCGGCGATGCGCGACGGAAAGGCGCTCGCGTCAAAGCGCGTCAGCGGGGCGACCGCGACGCGGCGCGCGCGGAGGGCGTCCCACATCGCCTGTGCACCGATGCCCAGCGGCGTAATCATGCCTAAACCGGTAACGGCCACGCGATGACTCATGAGCCCTCGCAGATCGCTTTCATGCGAGCGAGCGTGCGTGCCGCGATGTCGTGAATGAAATACGAGCCGATGAACGGCGCGAGCGGCGAGCGCAGCTCGTGGTCGATTCGCACGCGCGTCGTGCCGTTTTCAAGCGGCGTGAACCGCCAGTACACTTCCATGCCCTTCGTCCATCCGCCGAGGTGCCGAAAGAAGATCTGCGGCTTATCGGGTTCGTTGACTTGTTCGGCGCGCCAGCGCACGGGAATCCCCAGGCCCAAGACGTCGAGCGGGCGGCGCGCCGCCATCTCCACGACGCTGCGATTGCCGTCGGCCTCGAGCACGCGAACGAAGCGATAGTGCGGCAGAAATTCCGGCCAAAGCGCCGTCGCGCTCGCGCATTCGAAGATGCGCTCCGCAGATGCCGCGATGACGATTTCATCTTGCATCCGCACGTCAGGCGGCTCCGGTCACGGCGCGCAGCAGCGGACCCATGACCCACGGAGCGCGCTCAATCAGTGCTGCTCCGCCGCGGGCGAGCAGGGGCGAACCGATGATCCGGGCGGCACTGCGTGCCGCACGCTCCCGCGCGGAAATCTCATGCCGGGCGCGCCGTTCGTACGCGCGCAAGGTGCCGGAAAGAATGCATTCGGCGGCGAGTTGCCCGCAGCGAAGCGCGAGGTAAACACCTTGTCCGGTAAACGGATCGACAAAGCACGCGGCATCGCCCGCGAGCGCGACGCGCTCGCGCGCCAAACTATGCGCGCGGTACGATAACGGCCCGATCGCGATGCGTTTATTTTCGAGCTGCGCGCCCGCGAGCAGCGAACCCGCAAGACTGCGCACGCGCTCCTGAGCAAAGGCACCGGCGTCGTCCCGATGGCGCTGCAGCTCGCTCTCCGGAACGACGAGCATGACGTTGGCCGCGTCGCCGGCCAACGGATTGACGGCGACGTACGTGCCTGCGTCGACGAACATGTCGATATACTCGTCCAGGGCCCGCAAACCGCGGTAGTGCCCGCCGAGCGCGAAGCGTGAACCGCCGCGCGGCCGGCCTGCCATTCCGCATTTTCGCGCGACGATCGAATGCATGCCGTCGGCCCCAAGCATGACGCGGCCCTGAACCTGCGCGGCAGTTCCATCAGGTAAACGAAGCGCCGCGTGGACGGACCGATGGCCGTGGGCGACGCCTTCGACGCGCGCGTGCATTACCTGCGCACCTTCGCTAACCGCGGCGTCGAGCAGCGTTTCATCGAGCACCGATCGCGGCAGCGACCAGCCGGGCTGTGGAAAATCGATGCGGACGTGCACGCCGTGGCCATGAAGCCGCACGCCGCGAACCGGCCGGGCCCGAGCGGCCAATTGCGCGCCGACGCCCAGCACGTACAGCTGCCGCACGGCGGCGGCGCTCAGGTATTCGCCGCAAGCCTTTGTCCGGGGGAATGCGCTGCGCTCGAATATGCGCACCGTCTTGCCCGCTCGTGCGAGCAGTAAAGCCGCGGCCGAACCGGCCGGCCCCGCGCCGGCTACGAGGGCGTCAAGCATTGCACGCCAACCGTGGCGCGTAAACGTGAATGTTTTCTGAAAAGACTAGCTCTTGAAATACTCCGCGTTGATCGCGGTGTAATTCTGCCACTTTTCGGGGACGTCGGAATCGGCGAAAATCGCTTCCACCGGACACGCCGAAACACAAGCGCCGCAGTCGATGCAGACTTCCGGATCGATGTAGAGCATCTCGTCTTCATCCTTCCCGTGGATACAGTCGACGGGACAGACGTCCACGCACGACTTATCTTTGGTTCCAATGCACGGTTCGGTGATTACGTATGCCATGGGGGTGTGATATACAGGGCTACACCACCGAACGCCTTCCGGTTACCGCTCGCAGAATGAGCAGCAATATGACCGCACCGATGATCGCCCAGATGAAGCTCCAGAGCCCCGTCGTCGGGTAATGGCCGAGCGCCGCGGCCAGCCAGCCGCCGATGAGCGATCCGACAATTCCGACAACGATATCCACCAGGATGCCGCCGCCGACCGCGCCCGGTACAATTGCGCGCGCGATGAGTCCCACAATCAATCCGATGATGATTAACCAAAGAATCCACATGGTGGTATTGCCTCCCCTTTCAAGCGATGGTCCGGCGGCCGGCGGCCGCGCGGATGACTAGAATCAAGATGAATGCCCCGACGGCGGCGCTGGTGATGCTCCACCCATTGTAGTCGTCCAGCGGCGGCTTGTGCCCGAATAGTTTATAGATAAATGCCCCCAGGCCGCCGCCGGCGATGCCCGCAAGGGTGTCGCCGCCTATTCCCGGCGAATCCGGGACGATATACCGGGCGAGAACCCCGACGCAGAACCCCACCACCGTTTCCACGAGCATAGTCGAAGCTTTCTTTCCCCCCAAGCCAAAGCCCAAGCACACGGAGGACTTCATGACCCGGCTTTTCATATTTCTCGCCCTGCTCGCGATGCTCGGCGCTCCGGTTGCGGCGGCGCAACCTTGCGAGATCACGGTCACCGCTCAAGGATCGGCGAGCACGATGCCGGACATGGCCCGCGCGTCCTTCACCATCTCGACCGCCGCAGGAACCGCCGCCGCGGCGACTTCCGAAAACAATAGCCGGTACGACCGCCTGCTCAGCGGGCTGCGCGCTCTGGGAATCGCCCCAAGCGATATCCGCACGACGTCCCTGAGTTTGAGTTACAATCCGCCGCCCAAGCCGCCGGACGCCCCGCAGCCGGGACAGCGGTACGGCTACTTCGTTTATCGAGGCTTGGAGGTTACGGTGCACCGGCTGGCCTTGGTGGGCAAGGTCGTCGACGCCGCGGTGGCAGCCGGCGTAACGGACGTGAACAGCGTTTCCTTTGATACGAGCGATCAGCGCGGCCAATTTGCCCGCGCCCTTCGGGACGGCGTCGAGCAAGCTCGCGCGCACGCGGACGCGATGGCCGCGGCGGCCGGCTTGCGAATCACGCGCGTGAAGACCATGCAAGAAGGCGTGCCCTCGCGGATCGTTCCGGCCATGCAAGGGCAGGTGTTTCGCAGCGCCGCTCCGGTTCCGACGCAAATCGAGCCGAGCGCCGTGCAAACGCAGACAACGGTTACCGTGACGTACGTGGCCCAATGAAACCGCCCGCCGCCCGCCGGGGTAGCACCTAAGGTGAATACGACCTGCGAAGTGTGCGGCGCGAATCCCGCGACGGTCAGCGACCCGGGTTCCATCCAGGTGCGCTACTGCGCTGCGTGCGCGGCGAGACGGCAAGCGACCAAAGCGGCTTTGCCCTATTTAGGGGCGGCCCTAACGGCCGCGGCGCTCCTGGCCGGAGGCGCCATCTTCATCGACAAGATGAGCGAACGCGAGGGCGGCCAGTCCGCCAATCCTTTTGACGACTGGACGCGCCGGCTGCGCGGCGCGACGCCGACGCTCGCGGCGTTCTCGCGCGATTTGACGGATCTCGCGCGCGCCGGAAAACTCGATCCCGTCATCGGGCGCGATACCGAAGTGGAACGCGTCGTTTCCATTCTCGCCCGGCGCAGCAAGAACAACCCCGTGCTGGTTGGCGAGCCCGGCGTCGGGAAAACGGCGATCGTCGAGGGGCTCGCGCAGCGCATCATCGCGGGCAACGTCCCCGAACCGCTGCGCAGCAAGCGCGTGCTGGCGCTCTCGCTCGGCCCGCTCGTCGCGGGCACCAAATACCGGGGCGAATTCGAGAGCCGCGTCAAGAAAATTCTGGACGAAGTGCGCAAGGCCGCGCGCGACGTCATCCTGTTCATCGACGAATTGCATACGCTCGTCGGAGCCGGCGCCGCGGAAGGCGCGCTCGACTTGAGCTCGATGATCAAACCGGAGCTCGCACGCGGCGATCTGCAGTGCATCGGGGCGACGACGTTCGACGAATACCGCAAATACATCGAATCGGATGCGGCGCTCGAGCGGCGGTTTCAGCCGGTCATGGTCGACGAACCGTCGATAGAGCAAACGGTCGCGATTCTGCACGGCTTGCGCAAACGCTATGCCGCCCATCACAACGTGGAGATCAAAGACGAAGCGGTACACGCGGCGGCGACGCTCTCCGCGCGCTACATCGCGGACCGGTTTTTGCCCGACAAAGCCATCGACTTGATGGACGAAGCCGCGGCAACCGTCGCGCTCAAGAACCGCGGCGAGGTTGCGCATCCGCCGGTCACCGCCGACGACGTGGCGGCGGTCGTCACGAAATGGACGGGGATTCCGCAGTCCACGCTCTCCGAGTCGCAGGCGAACAATCTGCTGCTGCTCGAGCAGACGCTGAGCAAACGCGTCATCGGACAGGCGCGGGCGATCG
>DASSZL010000073.1:0-3718 GCA_035713505.1 Vulcanimicrobiaceae bacterium
ACGGCATCGCTCGCGAACGTGACGTTCGAAACCTACGTGGATGACGCCGCGGGCTGGGTCAAGTTGCTGGCGTTGGACAAGCGCTTTTCATCCATTACGATCGCCGGCCACAGTGAAGGCGCGCTCAACGGGACGAACGTCGCCGAACGTCTACCGGTGCACGCGCACGTGCTGCTGGAAGGCGCCGGACGCCCGGCGCCGGTGGTACTGCGCGAGCAACTCAAGCCGAAGTTACCGCCGGCCTTGTTCGTGCAATCCGACGCCGTCATCGCGCAGCTCCAAGCGGGGCATACGGTCGCAAATCCGCCGCCTGAACTATCCGCACTGTTCCGCCCATCCGTTCAGCCCTATCTCATCTCATGGTTCAAATACGATCCGGCAGCGGAACTTGCCAAAGTACGCGTACCCGTAACGATCGTTCAAGGAACCGCCGACATTCAAGTAAACATGACGGACGCCCAAGCGCTCAAGCATGCTTTACCCGGCGCGAAACTGGCGGTGATCGACGGCATGAACCACATGCTCAAGTACTATCCGGATCATTCAACGCTGCAGGCGGCGATGAAAGGCTATGAAGATCCGTCGCTCCCGGTCGACGCAAAGGTCGTGGCCGCCGTGGAGAACGCCGCGCGGTGATGACCCTGTTCGTATCGTTTTGCGCCGCGCTTGCCGCCGCGCTTATCGTTATCAACCTCGTGCAGACCTGGGCAGCCTACCCGCAACTGCCTGACCGCGTTGCGCTGCAGTTCAACTGGGACGGCACGCCCAGAAGCTACTGGCCGCGATGGACGATCTGGTTTGTCGTGGTGCTGCAAATCGTTCTCGCCGCCGGCATGGCGTTCAGCGCGTACGCCATCGCGAACCATGCGCCGGGAGTGCACGGCACGCTCCAAGGTTTCGCGATTTTCGCGGTGCTGTTCAACGCTTTGCTTTGGCGCGTCCAGAGGATGCTGATCTCCGGCGCGCGCGAGAATCGCCTGACGATGAAGGGCTTTTTGCTGTTTTTCGCCGTGTGGTTCGCGTTGTTCTTGATTGACGTGTTCGCGATCGGCTAGCGGCCCAGGCCTTCGGCTCGCGCCCGAACGCGATGCGCAGTTCGTCTTTGGCTTGCTCGAGCGTGCGCTTCTGTTTGGCGGATAGATTCTTGCCCCCGCGGTTGATGTAGAAGGTCAGCATCGACATCGCCGAGCGGAACGGTTCGGCCTTGCGCCGGCGGCTGCGCTCGGCGGAACGTTTGAGCGAGCGGGCGATGGCCTTCGGATCGCTCAGTTTGAAGACGCCTTGATCCAGGTCCAGGGCGTCGCTGGTTTCCATCACTTCGTGCGACCATTTTTTCGTAGCCATGCCTTCAGTGTACCCGGCGCAGCATCCGCAACGCGGCGACCGTTCCGTAAACGAGCGCCGCGCCGAATCCGATTATCGCCGCCGTAAACGCCGTACCGACCGAGTAGGCGTTCGGAGCGGCATTGTAGATGTTCAGTCCGCCCGTACCGGAAAGCGCGGGCAGCAGGTACGGAAAAATCGTTTGGGCCGCGCTCGCCATGAGCGCCAAAAGAAACACGGAGGATGCCGTTAGCGCTTGCGCGCCGTTCTTGGCGAATGCGAGGCCGACGAGCGAGAGGACGGCAAATGCGGGCGCGATCCACAACGCGGGCTGCGCCGGAAGACGGTGCATTCCGAGCGTGGCGGCGGTCACGCCGATGAACGCGAGCACGACGGCCGCCAGCAGCACGCGAACGATCCGCTGCGCGCGCAGCGAATAGCCTTCCTCGGCGCGCATCCACAGAAATGCCGCTCCATGCATACCGAGCGCGAGCAGCGAAAGGGCGCCGACGGCGAGCGCGTAGCCGTTGAGCAAGAATCCGAAGGTTCCGGCGAAATACCCCGCGGCATCGAGCGGGACGCCGCGCACGATATTGCCGATTGCCACACCGAATAGCAGGGCGAGCAGCGCGCTCGAAAAACAGAACGCGACATCCCAGAACCCGCGCCACATATCGCTCGGGAAATGCCCGCGCAGTTCTATCGACATGCCGCGCACCATGAGCAGCCACAGCACGAGGATGAACGGCAGGTAGAATCCGCTGAACGCGGCGGCGTACGCGCGCGGGAAAAGAGCGAATAATACCGCACCCGCTGCGATGAGGAAGACCTCATTGCCGTTCCAGAACGGCGCAATGGCGGCGAACGAGGCGCTGCGCCCGCGGTCGGTGCGCGAGAAGATCAGGTGTATCGCGCCGACGCCCAAGTCGTAGCCGTCCAGAACGACGTAAGCGCTGAGCATCGCCGCGAGCAGCAAAAACGCGGCGGCGTTCATGCGGTCGCTCCCGCTTGCCCGGGCACGTGCTCATGGGACGGCCCCAGCGCTATTTCGCGCAGAATCAGGAGCAGAAAGACCAGACCGAGCAAGAAATACATTCCCGCAAAACCGATGGTCGTGAAGATCGTCTCGCCGGCGACCACGCTCGGAGATGCGGCGTCGGCCGTGCGCATCAAGCCGTACACGATCCATGGCTGGCGGCCTACCTCCGTAACCATCCAGCCCGCTTCGTTCGCGATGTAGGGAAACGGCATCGCAAGCATGAGCACCCACAGCAGCCAGCGGCTCTCGTACAACCGGCGCAGCATCAGGAGCAGCACGGCGAGCGCCATAATCGCGGCGAAAATCGTGCCCAATCCCACCATCACGTGGTAGGCGTAGTACGTCAGTTCGACCGGCGGACGCAGATTTTTCGAATACGACGTAAGCCCGTTCACGTTCGCGCGGAAGTTGCCGTACGTGAGAAAACTGAGCACGTCCGGAACGTACAGCGGATCGATGAGCGTGTCGTGCTGCGTGTCGGGCATGCCGAGCACCGCCAGCGGCGCGCCGTGCTGCGAGGCAAACAAGCCTTCCATCGCCGCAAGCTTCGCGGGCTGATCGCGCGTGACGTAGGCGCCGTTGCGATCGCCGGTCGGAAACACGGCGATAATCGAAGCGCACAGCCCGGCGATGACGCCCGCCCGAACCAGCCGCTGCGCGAATTCAACCTCTCTGCGGCCGAGTAAATAGTATGCGCCCACGCCTGCCACGGCGAACGCTCCGGCGAGCAGCGCGCCGGTCATCACGTGCGCGTATTGCCACCACGCGAATGGCGAAAGAAGCACCGCACCGATGCTGCGCAACTCGATGACGCCGTTCTTCCCGATGGCGTATCCCACGGGATGCTGCATCCACGCATCGGTCGCGACGATGAAAAAACCGGAGAGCCACGAGCCCGCCCAAACCGCTACGGCGGAGAGGGCATAGAACCGCGGCGAGACGCGGCGCTGCCCGTAAAGAAAAACGCCGAGAAACACCGACTCCAGAAAAAATGCGTACACGCCCTCCATGCCCAGCGTTTGCCCCACCACGGAGCCGGCGCGTGCCGAGAACTGCGCCCAGTTCGTTCCGAACTGAAACTCCATGGGAATTCCGGTAACGACGCCAATGGCGAAGTTTATCGTGAAAATCTTGGCCCAGAAGCGCGCTATCGCAATCGCTTGCTCATCGTGCGTGCGAACGCCCTTGACCGTATACCAGGCGATGAACGGTCCGATTCCCATGGTCCCGATGGGGAACAGGTAATGAAACATCACCGTGAACGCGAACTGGATCCGGTCCGCTATCAAAGCGCCTTCCATGGGCGGCCTCCGTTAGATCAGTGAAATCGTTTCCTTGGGCTTGGGACGCGCTTCG
>DASSZL010000074.1:0-8076 GCA_035713505.1 Vulcanimicrobiaceae bacterium
CCGACGGAACCGAACAAAATACCGGCGCTGCGCTCGCACAGCGCGCGCGCGTCGTCGGGAAGCGCCGCAAGACCGGCAGCCAGGGCCGCTCCGCCCACCGGTGTTTCCACGCACTCGACATCGGGACGTACGACATGCAGAACGCGCACCGCGGCGCGCGTTACTTCAGGCCCGATGCCGTCACCGGGCAAAACCGCTATCGTTGGCATGCTCCGGCGTTCGCGCCTAGTAGACGGTAATCCGGTTCGTGTCCGCCAGGTCGCTCGCCGGGAACTCTTCCTTTTGGGTCTGGGGTTGCGTCTGGGGCGCTTCCGCGTGCGCCGTTGCGCCGTTCGGCATCACGGTCTTTTCGAGCAGCGCGAGATGCGTCATCAGCAGGCTGCGCAGTTCGCTGCGAGCCTTTTCCGAGGCTTCGATGGCGCGCTGGTGCTCGCGCCGCGCCTCGGCCGCGCCCTCCGTGAACGAAGCGATCTCACGCTCGGCGGCGATGCGCGCCTGTTCTTTGATGAGATCGGCTTCCTTGTGGGCGGACGCCTTCACTTCGTCGGCGGTGCGCTGCGCGAGAATGAGCGTGTTTTGCAGCGATTCTTCCATCGCTTTGAAGTGACTGATGCGCTCTTTGAGATCCGCAACCTCGGCTTGCAGCGCGGCGACGTGCTGTGCGTCGTCCTCGAGCGTTTCGATGATCTCATCCAGAAATTGATCGACTTCCGCGCGATCGTAGCCTTGCAGCGCCTTCTTGAAACTCTTGTGCTGAATATCGATGGGCGAGATCTTCTGCATCCGCTAACCCCTGTTCGAAAGAAAATCGAGCGAGCCGTCGGCGGCCATTGAATCGCGCAGCCCTTGCGCGTTGACCATGACGCCGGCCGGGACGATGAGATAAATCGCTTCGGCGAGTTTCTGGATCTTGCCGTCGATCGTGTACGCGACGCCCGAGGTGAAATCGACGACGCGCTGCAGCAGCGTTCGATCCGCATTCTGCAGATTGACGATGACGACTTGCCGGTTGCGCAGCGCATCGGCGATCTCCGTGACGTCCGCAAACGCGCGCGGAGCATACACGCTCACTTCGGTGCCGCCGCGCCGGGCGCGCTGGTCCAGGGGCACGACGTTGCGCGCGGCTCCCGCGCCGGGTTCATCTTCGTAGAGTTCTTCTTCGTTCTCGTCCATCGAGAAGAACGACCGCATCTTGCTGAACATGCTCATAACTAGGACCCTCACGGTGAGGACGTTGCCGTACTCTTCGACGCCGGGCGCGCCGGTCTTGGTCCGAAAATGGTGCTTCCGACCCGAATCATGGTCGAGCCGGCCTCCACGGCCATACTCCAATCGCTCGACATGCCCAGTGAAAGCGTGGTGCCGCCGATGCGTCCGAACGCAGTTGCGGCTGCGTCAAAGGCTCGCGCGATCTCCGCGCGATCCTCCGTGACGGGCCCGATCGCCATCACGCCTTGCAGATCCAGGCTCGCGTGCGAACGGATGAACTCCGCCAGGCGGGGCGCGTCCTGCGGGGCGCAGCCGAAGCGTTCCGCCGGTGAAATGTTCAGCTGAAGCAGCACCGTCAATCGTTTTCCGAGTGAATCGGCGGCTTTTGCCAGCGCCGCCGCGGCATCGGCGCGGTCGACGCTCTGCACGAGGTCGAACGTCTGGGCGATGGCCTTGGCCTTGTTGGTTTGAATGTGCCCGATGAAGTGTTTACGGACCGGCGAGAGCTCGGGATGAGCGAATTTGCGGCGGGCTTCCTGGACGTAGTTTTCGCCGGCATCCGTGACGCCGGCGGCAACGGCCTGCAGAATCGCTTCAACTGGCTGGAATTTCGAAACCGCGACGATGGTCACGTGCGCAGGCACCGCGGCGCGCAGCTGCGCGTACCGCTGCGCGATGGTCATCCCGCCGCCGGAACGCTCTCGACGCGCACTTCGGTGCGGGTGCCCGATCGCCAGCAATAATACAGCCCAACCAGGCCAATCGGGATCATCGGCAGCGCATACAGCTGGCCGCCGGTTATGCCATGCCACATGAAATCGGCGTGGCGCCACGTTTCCGCGACGGACCGCGTGATGCCGTACATGGTAAACCACGACCAGGCAACCACGCCGTCCGGCGGACGCTTCTTGTATATGAAGAGCAGAACCGGCAGCGTCACAGCGTCCAAAATCGCTTCGTACAATTGCGAGGGATGCCGGTAATACGGCCCCCAGCCGCCCGCCGCCATCGGCGCCGTATTTCCGGGAACCATGCACCAGGGACGATCGGGTCTGCAAATATCGCCCCAGAGCTCGTCGTTGATGAAATTCACCAGCCGCGTGAGCGTTATTCCAACCGGCAGCAGCATGACGACTTCGTCGCCGAGCACGGTGTACGTCAGTCCCGGATGCTTGCGCAAGAACAGAAACAGCGCGACGATGACGCCGACCAGTCCGCCGTGAAAGGCCATCCCGCCGTTCCAGACGGCGATAAAATTGATCGGGTTTTGGAAATACATCGCCGCATCGTGCTTGCTGATCATGTCGTTGATCACGAAGAACGTGCGTCCGCCCACCAGCACGCCCACCAGCGCATAGACCAGGAAGTCCTGAATCTGCTCGCGGGTCAGGCCCAGGCGCCGGCGGCCGGCAGGCCGGCTCATCCACAGGTAGACCGCAATGAAACCAATCAGGTACGAGATGCCGTACCAATGGATATTGATGCGCCAGAGATGAAGCGCGATGGGATCGATGTTGGGGTAGGTAAACCAGTGTTGCATATGTGTGTTTTTCGGGGGCAAGGCATGACTAGACGGCGGCCCGTCTAAATGAGCGGTGTGGCCAGTGCGCACCTCACCGTCGGGATAGCCTTCCTGGCGGGCCTCGTTTCCTTTGTTTCACCCTGCGTCCTCCCGCTCGTGCCGGCGTATCTTTCGTTCCTGACCGGCTCGAGCGTGGAAGAACTGCGGGGCAGTCTGACCGCCGACGCCCGGGCCCGCGTGATCACGCACGCCGTCGCGTTCATCGGCGGCTTCACCATCGTGTTCGTCGCGCTCGGCGCCTCGGCCAGCGCCATCGGAGAGTCCCTGCGCGAAAATCAGGTGCTCATCGCGCGCATCGGGGGAATCATCGTCATCCTCCTGGGCCTGCAGATGATGGGGGTGCTGCGCTGGCGGCTGCTCGCGCGCGATACCCGCGTCCAGGTCCAGACCGGCCAGCGCTCGCTGGCTGCCTCGGTCATCGTGGGTCTGGCTTTTGCGGCCGGCTGGTCGCCTTGCATCGGGCCTATCCTGGCGGCGATTTTGGCCTTGGCCTCGCAGTCGAACAGTGTTTGGCAGGGAGCATGGCTGCTTTTCGTCTATTCCATGGGCTTGGCCGTGCCGTTTCTGGCAACGGCCGCAGCGATCGGCGCGGTGCTGCCGGCGCTCAATCGAATCAAGCGTTTCCTGCCGGCGATCGAGTTCGCCGCCGGAGCCTTTATGATCGCCACGGGAGTCGTTCTTGCAACCAACTCGTTCCTACGAATCGCCGGCTGGTTCTATCAATTTGTCCCGCAGCCGAAGCTCTGAGTCCGCGCAGCTGTTCGGTGTGGCGGCAATCGTCGTCGCGCTCGACCAGTACACCAAGCATCTGATCACGGCGAACTTTTTGCCGGGCGAGAGCCGGTTCGTAGTGCCGCGTCTGCTCAAGTGGACGTACGAGCAAAATCAGCACGGCGCGTTCGGTCTGTTCGGCTCATCGCCGTTCCTGCTGATTCTGATGGCGCTCGTCGTGCTGCTGATCTTTTGGTACTCATTCCGCGATCAGGCGCGTGCATCGCTGCTGGTGCGCGTGGCGTTCGGCATGATCCTCGGAGGCGCCGTCGGCAACATCGTCGATCGGCTGCACTATAAATACGTCGTCGATTTCATCGATTTCTACCGCATTTGGCCGAACATCTTCAACGTTGCCGACGCATGCATCACGACGGGCGTCATTCTGCTGATCCTCGCAAGCCTTGTACGCCGTCGTCACGCCTGAAGAGGCCGGTAAACGCGCGGACGTCATCGTCGCGCATCACACCGGGTTTCCACGATCTCTGGTTGCGCAGGCGGTGCGCCGCGGCGAGGTGCGCGTCAACGGCATAGCGGTCAAGGGCAGCTATCTGGTCGCCGAGGGCGACGTCCTCGAGGCGCAGCTGCTCGAACGTCCGCCGCTCGCCGTCGAAGCCGAAGCGATCGATCTCACGATCGTGTATGAAGACGACGACGTGCTCGTCGTCGACAAGCCCGCGGGTATGGTGACGCATCCCGCGCACGGTGCGACGAGCGGAACGCTGGTCAATGCGCTGCTCGCGCACGTCCGGTCGCTGCCCGGTGAAGCGGTGCGCGCGGGTCTGGTGCACCGGCTCGATCGCGACACCTCGGGTTTGCTCGTCGTCGCGAAGACCGAAGATGCGCTGAGCGCGCTCGGCAAGGCGATGAAAGCGCGTCATATTTCGCGAGAATATCTGGGCCTGGTCACCGGCGTTCCGCAGCATCCCAAAGGCACGATCGACGGCGCCATCGGGCGCGATCCGAATAACCGCTTGAAATACGCGATTACGTCCGAAGGCAAACCCGCCGTCACGCATTACGAAATACGCGAGCGGCTCAACCACGCGGCCGAGGTGCTGTTTCGATTGGAGACCGGCCGCACGCATCAGATTCGCGTGCACATGGCCGCGCTGGGGCATCCGCTCCTCAACGACCCGATTTACGGCAAAGTCGATCCGCGTTTTGAGCTCCCCGGCCAAGCGCTGCACGCGTGGCGTCTCGCGTTCCGTCATCCGCGCACCGCACGCGAGATGGAATTTCAAAGCGATCCGCCACCCGAGTACACGGCGGCGAAGAACGCGCTGCGCGGTCCCTCGACAAGCTCACGATGATCAGCGGGGAGTTCACGCTCCGCAAGACGGATGAAACCGCCCGGCGCGGGACGTTGCGGCTGCGCCATGGCGTTGTTGAAACGCCGACGTTCATGCCCGTCGGCACCGCGGGAACCGTCAAAGGGCTCACGCCGGACGAAGTACGCAGCGCGCACTCGCAGATCATTCTGGCGAACACGTATCATCTGTGGCTGCGTCCCGGGCTCGATTTGCTCGTCGAAGCGGGCGGATTGCACGAGTTCATGCAGTGGCACGGGCCGATTCTCACCGACAGCGGCGGCTTTCAAGTGTTCAGCCTGGAATCGCGGCGCACGCTGGACGAAGACGGCGTCACGTTCGCATCGCACTTGGACGGCAGCCGCCACCGCTTCACCCCGCAGAACGTGCTCGGCTTTCAAGAGGCGATCGGCGTCGACATCGCCATGCAGCTCGACGTGTGCGTGAAATTGCCCGCGAGCGCGGAAGAGATCGATCAATCCGTACGTCTTTCGGCGCAGTGGGCCGAGCGAAGCGCGGCCGCACGCACGCGCCCGGACGCGACGGCGCTGTTCGCGATCATGCAAGGCGGACTCGATGAACGCGCACGCGAGCGCAGCGCGCGCGCGATTACCGAGCTCGACCTGCCGGGCTACGCGATCGGCGGGCTCTCCGTCGGCGAAACCCGCGAGGAAATGTACCGGCTCGCACGCTTTTCCGCATCGCTGCTTCCCGAAAACAAACCCCGCTACCTCATGGGAGTCGGCACCGTGCGCGACATCGTCATGGCCGTCGACTGCGGCATCGACATGTTCGATTGCGTCTATCCCACGCGCTGCGGGCGCAACGGCCGGGCGATGACGCGCAGCGGCGAGTTCGCGATCCGCAACGCGGCCTTCGTTCGGGATTTCTCGCCTATCGATCCCGAGTGCGACTGCGAGGTCTGCACGACGTACACGCGCGCTTATTTGGCACATTTGTTCAGGGCCGGCGAGATGCTCGGCCCTCGCTTGCTCTCCTACCACAACGTCTACGTGCTCAACTCGCTGATGCGCGAGGCGCGCGGGGCCATCGAAGCAGGGGCCTGGCCGCAATTTCGCGATAGCGTCTTCTTGAGAGAACCGCTGAAATGATTCGACTGTTTGTCGCGGGCTATCCGCGCGATGCCACCAAGGACGATCTGCTTGCGCTCTTCCGGCAATTCGGAGCCGGCGACGAGGACGTGACGTTTCCGCGCGACCGGCGCAGCCGCCGCAAAAAAGGCTACGCGTACGTGAACGTCAAGGACGAGCCGTCAGCCGATGCGGCCATCAAAGCATTCAACCTGTTCGAAATCGACGGCAAGGCGCTCACCGTTATCCGCGCCTCGGACCGCCCCCTAAAGCGCCCGCGCCGCCGCTAAGTACGGCCGCAGCCCTTCGAGGGTGCGCACTCGCGCGTAGTCCGCTTCCGGTATCTCGACGTTCAACCGCCCGTGCAGCGCGTCCTTGACGATTTGGTCCATCTCCGCCGCCGTCATAATTTCTGCGGCTGCTGTAAGCGCCGGTCGAGCGCGGTGAGCAGCTGCGCGCCGCGGTGTCCGTCGCTCGCGCGGTGGTCTCCCGCAAGCGTGACGCCCAGGACGGGCGCTCATCGAGCGCTTCCAGGACCATACGCCCCGGCGAAACGCGATCGTCGACGTCGATGAGAATAATGTGCTTGAGGGCCGGCAGCTTTTCGCGCTGCGCGCAAAAACCCGCTCGCCTCTCTCCACGCGCAGCGCACGCAGCACGTTCGCAAAACGCCCGGCGAAATGATGCACGAGCCGCACCGTAATCGGGCATGTTGGGCGCGCTGAGCGTATGCATGCGATATGCGTGCAGCGTACTCGACGCGCGCGACCCGCCCGAAGAAGAATCCGGGAAGGGCGGCGGAACGCGGATTCACCGGCCTTTCGTCATCATTGCCTTATTCGATGCGATCATTGCCGCACGACTTCTCGAGGAGGGTGACATGGACACCACGCTCTGTCTTCATATACCAGTCGCCATTTCGCTTGGACAGCGCGTGCTCCACGGGGAGTTGGCTCTTCCGGCCGGCGCAACGCAACTGCGGGTGTGCATCGGCCGGGGGAGCGACCGTGTACTGCAGCGGCGCGAGGCGCGCAGATGCGCGAAGCACGAAATCGCCGCGCTCAATCTCGAAAGCGCCATGACGATGACCTCCGGGGAGTTGCTCAAGGTCATCGATTGGGCACGCTCGCGCCGCTTGCTGCAGCCGCTGCCGATTTCGCTCGTGCTGCCGTCAACGGACACGAGAGCGGCGCTGAAGGCAGCGCATCATCGTCCGGCTTCCGTGGCCGGCGTGCTCGTCCTGAATTCGCAGCCGGAAGCGCAGCCCTCACGGCTGCGTCATCTCACGCTCGCCTATTCGGCGTAGCGACGAAGAACGCGGGAACGCGGTCCGGCGGTACCGGCTTGCTGAAGTAATACCCTTGCATCATGGTGCAGCCGAGCGCCTCGAGCAGGTCGAGCTGCTCCTGCGTCTCCACGCCTTCCGCGATGACGCGCAAGTCGATGCTCTGCGCCAGCGCTATGATGGCGCGCGCGATTGCCGCGTCATAGGGGCTGGTCGTGATGTCGCGCACGAACAGCCGATCGATCTTCAGCGTGTTGAGCGGCAGCTGTTTGAGGTAGGCGAGCGAGCTGTACCCGGTCCCGAAATCGTCGATCGCGACGCGCACGCCGCCGGCGCGCAGCACACGCAGCATTTCCGCACCGTGCACGCGGTCGCGCATGACCGCGCTCTCCGTGAATTCCAGTTCGATGTGCTGCGGATCGAAATCCAAACGCCCAAGCGTCTGCAGGGTCGTGCGCGGGAAATCGCCGCTTTCCAACTGCCTGGCGGAAACGTTCACGGAGATGAACTCCATCGCTCCCGCCGTCACCCACTGCGCCGAATCGCCGCAAGCGGCCGCGAGCACCCACTCCCCGATTTGTTCGATGATGCCCGTCTCTTCGGCGAGTCCGATGAAGGTGTCCGGGGCGAGCAGTCCGCGCGCCGGATGCTGCCAGCGCACGAGTGCCTCGGCGCCGACGAGCCGGTTCGTCGTGACGTCGATGATCGGCTGATAGTGCAGGCGCAGTTCGTTTCGTTCGACCGCATAACGCAGGTCGGTCTCGAGCTGCAGCCGTTCCATCGCCGCCGCATGAAAGCCGGCGTGGAAAAATTGCACGTTGTTGCGGC
>DASSZL010000075.1:0-3618 GCA_035713505.1 Vulcanimicrobiaceae bacterium
CGAGCGCGCAGGTCGGGCCGGCCACGGCCGCGGGGATTTCGGCAGACCAGGCCGCGGCTGCCCGGCGCGTCATGATGCATGCGCTGCAGCACGGAAATCAGGGCGGCTGCCATCCGTTGCCCGGCGGTTGGTCGACGATCGCGGCGACGGTGAATTTCCCGGCGTCCTACGGCGGCTACGGCGAGTGGGTGAACAACGCCGAACTGCTGCCCGTCGGTGCGGATCTGCAGGGCTTTTTGAAGAGCCATTCCGGGGGGCGCTTCGTGCAGACTGCGTACGGCACGAGCAGCGCGGTCCACAGCACGCTGTGCGCCCCGGCGGGCTACTCATACTGGCTGATCGTGGATTCGGGCTCCGCAAAGGTCGCCGTCGGCCGGGTTACCTTGCTGCACGCCGGGCGAGCCTACCGGGCGGTCCTCACCGCACCCCCGCTGAACCGGTAAGCCCGGCTGCCCATCGAGGCCGCCCCTAAAGCCTTGGCACTCCGCTGCCGAGACTGCTAAGATAAGGCTATGACCCTCGACAAGCGCAAGGCGTACATTCTGGCAACGGTGGTGTACGAATATATCGCCACGGCGGAGCCCGTGGCTTCGCAAGCGCTCACCCAAAAATACAACTTGGGCGTGAGCAGCGCGACCGTGCGCAACGAGTTGGCGGAACTTGAAGCGGGCGGTTACCTCGTGCAGCCGCACACGTCGGCGGGACGCGTGCCCTCGGATGCCGGCTATCGCATGTACGTCGACCAGCTGATGCATCCGGAACAGCTTGCGACCGACGATCGCAAACGTATCCGCGACGAACTGCGCGACGCGAGCCGCGAGCTCGACGAGATCATCGAAGGTACGACGCGCCTGCTCGGCCGGCTCTCGAAGAATTTGGCGTTCGTCACCAAACCGGCGAACGATTCGGCCACCTTCAGGCACATCCAATTGATTTGGCTGAGCGCTCGCACCGGAGTCGCCATCGTCGTGACGTCCATCGGCGTGTCGGCGCAGAGCATGTTCGAATTGGCGAACGATGCCACGCCTGACGATCTGACGCGCCTCTCGAATGCGCTCAACGCGCGCTTGGGAAATCGCTCGCTTCGGGAGATCGGCGAGCGAGACGTCGCGGCGGCCACACAGGAGCTGGGGCTGGGCGAGGATGTGAAGAAGGCCGTGCTCGCGGCCCTGCACGGGGCCTCGTCCGCAGACGCTCCCACGCTCAGTTCATCGGGCGCGCAGAATTTGCTCGATCAGCCGGAATTTCACGATCTTCGAAAGTTGCGTTCGATTCTCCGAATCGTCGAGGAACAGAAGACGCTCTACGACTTGGTCGCCGACTCGATGAACGCCGAAGCGCCCGCCGTAAAGATCGGCCACGAGCTGGGCGTAGAGGAGATGACCGACTTCAGTATCGTAACCGTGCCCTACCGTTTCGGAGCGCACGCAATCGGTATGCTCTCCATTCTGGGTCCACGCCGCATGCCGTATGCACGTTTGATGGCGCTGGCTTCGGGTACGGCAGAAACACTCTCCGAACGATTGTCGGACGTCGAAATCAAGTAGCCCATAAAGCATGCCCACCAAAGACTTCTATGAAGTGCTCGGGATCAACCGTACCGCGAGCGCCGATGAAATAAAACGTGCCTATCGCGCGCTTGCGCGAAAGCACCATCCCGACGTTGCCGACAACAAGGCGCAAGCCGAGCACGTCTTCAAAGAGATCAACGAAGCGTACGAAGTGCTCTCCGATCCGCAAAAACGCGCGCAATACGATCGCTTCGGCACCGTCGGCAACGGCGGTACGGGCGGCTTCGGAGACTTCGGATTCGGCGGGGGCGGCGCGGGCGGCTTCGGCGACATCTTCGATATGTTCTTCGGCGACCGGATGGGCGCGCAGCAAACGCAAGCGCGGCGCAGCGGCCCGTCGCGCGGCTCCGACTTGCGCTACGATCTCGAGATCACGCTGGAAGAGGCGTTTACGGGAACGACGCGCGAGATTCAATTCAATCACTTGGCGCAGTGCGACACGTGCCACGGCAGCGGCGCCGCGCCCGGAACGCTCGTCGTACCGTGCGATCGCTGCGGCGGCAACGGCGTACAGCGCATGGTGCGGCAGACGCCGCTCGGTCAATTCGTCACGCAATCCACGTGCAGCAAGTGCGGGGGCGACGGGCAAGTCATTCAACAGCCGTGCGAGAGCTGCGGCGGCCGCGGACGGCGCGAAGTCGAGCGCCGTCTTACGGTGAAAGTGCCGGCAGGCGTGGACGACGGCAGCCGCATCCGCATCAGCGGCAGCGGCGAGGCGGGGATTCGCGGCGGCCCGGCGGGCGATTTATACGTGTACCTGAGCATCGCGCCGCATCCGCTGTTCAAGCGCGACGGTCTCGATACGTACGTCGACGTGCCGATCTCGTTTCCGCAAGCGGCGCTCGGCACGCAGGTCACGGTGCCCTCGCTCGAAGGCGAACTTCCGCTGAACGTGCACGCCGGCACGCAAACCGGTACGACGTTCCGCATGCGCGGACACGGCATGCCTGCCGTGCGCGGGACGCATCGAGGCGATCACGTCGTCACCGTCCACGTCGTCGTGCCCACGAAGGTGAGCAAACGCCAGCGCGAGCTGCTCGAAGAGTACGCGCGGCAGGGCGGCGATCGCGTCGACGAACGATCGTTCTTCGACAAAGTGAAGGAAGCGTTCAAACCTGAGTAACCGGTTCTTCGTCGAAGGCCGGCATGAAAGCGGACAAGCGGTACCGCTGAGCGGAAGCGATGCGCACAAAATCATCAGCGTGCTGCGCATGCGGCAAGGCGATACGATCGAGATCATCGATTCCGCCGCGCAGCGGTTCAGGGCGACGCTCGCCATCGATGAGCGCAGCGTTCGCGCAGAACTTGGAGAGCGCATCGGTTCTCCTGCAAGCGTATTGCCTCACGTTACCGTCGCGCAAGGCGTGCCCAAAGGCCAGAAGATGGACTTCGTCGTTGAGAAACTCACCGAACTGGGAGCGGCGGAAATCATACCGCTGCAGTCGGAACGAACGATCGTCAACGGCGTAAGCGAAAACAAAATAGAGCGCTGGCGGCGCTTGGCGAAAACCGCCGCTCAGCAATGCGGACGCGACGACATTCCGCGGATCGCGGATCCGCTGGCGCTTGCGGATCTGTGCAAGACCTTCGCTGCCTATGATGTCGTGCTGTTTCCATGGGAACTTGCCGACCGCGTGCCGCTGCGCGATCTGTTGCCGGAACTGGTTGCGGATGCGCGGCGCATACTCGTGCTCGTGGGGCCCGAGGGCGGTTTCTCACATGCCGAAGCGGCCGCCGCGCACAGCGCGGGCGCGCAGCTCATCTCGCTCGGCTCGCGCATTCTGCGAACGGAAACGGCGGCGCTGGCCGTACTCGCGGTGCTGAACTATCTGACTGAAACGCAGCGCGCGCGGGTATAAGCGCCTCAACGATGCCTAGGTTGCTCGAAGAACTGCGCCCGGGAACACCGGTGCGCGACAGCAATGGATCAGCGATCGGTGAGATCCGCGCCGTTTACGGCTCCGGCGACGCGCGCACGGCGGAGTTCCTTTTGGTGTTTTGGAACGGGCGCGGTGAAGAGGCGCTGGTCCCGGCCGACGAAGCGATG
>DASSZL010000076.1:0-3103 GCA_035713505.1 Vulcanimicrobiaceae bacterium
GGATGCGTTTCCGCGAAAGATCCCAGTTACACCATCGACGCGCAGCGCCGGCGCATCGGCGAGCGGACGCAGCCGCAGACGCCGACGCGCATCGAGTACGGAGAGATTACAGCAACTTCATCGCGCGCTTGACGTCGGTAATCGTTTCGACGGCGACTTCGCGCGCGCGCCGCGTGCCTTCGTTGATGATGCGCTCGACCTGCGCGATATCCGCCGCGAACATGGCGCGCCGCTCGCGAATCGGTTTGAGGTGCGCATTGAGGGCTTCGGCAAAATCGGTTTTGTCCTGCACGCAGCCCAGCGCCCCGGAGCGGCATTCGCGATCGACCAGCGGCACGTGCTCCGGACGGATGAGCTTCCACAAATGGAAGATCGGGCAGATGTCGGGATTGCCGGGATCGTGGCGGCGGATCTTGTTTGGATCGGTGATGTACTTGCGGACTTTTTTCGCCGTGTCGTCTTCGCTCTCGCCCAATTCGATGAAGTTGTCGTAGGATTTGCTCATCTTGCGGCCGTCGATGCCTTCCACTTCCGCCGCGCCTTCGACGAGCACCGCTTTGGGCTCGACCAGAATCTGCTCGCCCTGCCCGTAGAGATAATTGAACCGGCGCACGACCTCGCGGCCGAACTCCAAATGCGCGACTTGATCGCGCCCCACCGGCACTTCTTCACCCCGGAAGATCGCGATGTCGCACACCTGCAGCAGCGGATAACCGAGAAACCCGTAGGTCGCAATCTCCTGGCCGAGCGCCTCGATCTGGCCTTTGTACGTCGGCACGCGCTCCAGCCACGACACCGGCGTGATCATGCTCAGCAGCACCTGCAGCTCGGAGATTTCCGGAATGCCCGACTGCAGATAAAAGGTCGAACTCTTCGGGTCGACGCCCGCGGCAAGCCAATCCAGCACCATCTCATTGCGCGCGTTGCGAATCGCCTGCGGATCCGAAAAGCCGGTGGTGTACGCGTGCAGATCCGCTATTTCGAAATACGCGTCGGCCGTTTCGCAGTACTTGACCCACTGGACGAGCACGCCGAAGTAATGGCCCAGGTGCAGCCGCCCGGTCGGACGCATGCCGGACATGACGCGCGGGCGTTTTTTCGTGGAGATGGGCGAGGTCATAGTCATGGGCGCGCGATATTCGCGCGCACGTACGCGCGAGCCCCCCTCACCGCTTGCAGCAAATTTTCTCCGCGCGCGAGTTCGCAGGCGACTCCCATGGCGAGCGTGCAGCCGGTGCCGCGCGTCTTGCCGGGCAAACGCGTGTCCGAAAATGTCTGGGCGCCCTCGCGCGTCACGAGCACGTCGACCGGATCTCCCGCAAGGTGTCCGCCCTTGACCAGAACCGCCCGCGCCCCGAGCTCGAGAAGCTGCCGTCCCGCGGCGATCATTCCGTCGACGTCGCGAATCTCGATCTGCGTGAGCTGCGAGGCTTCTTCGAGGTTGGGCGTGAGGATCGCGCCGGCGCGCAGCGCGAACGCGCGCACCGCTTCAAGCGCGTCACCGGCGTACAGCGAGCCGCCTGCGCTCGCACGCATCACGGGATCGAAAACCGCCGGCGCAGAGCAGTGGGCCTGCAGAAACTCCGCGGCGATCTGCGCGTTTTCGAGACTGCCGAGCGCGCCCACGCGCACTGCCGCGACCTCGGAAAACGGAATCGCCGCGAGCTGCGCCCGCAATACCCCGGGAGGAATCGCAAACAGATCGTGCACGCCGTGTTCGTCTTGCGCGCTCACCGCTGCGAGCGCTATCGCATGCCGGAGGCCGTAGTCGGCGGCGATGCGTGCATCCAGACCCAAACCCGCAACGTTTCGCGGATGCGTCGTACCGATGGACGCGACCAGCGCGGGCATGCTGCTCGGCAACCGCTAGCCGTGAAAAGCGTGCACGAGTGCGAACACCGCGAGCGCGGCGGCGATTTGCAGGGCCAAAACCTCCAGCGCCGCCGATCGCCGTTCGGGGAGCCGGCGTATCGCAAAGAACAGCACGATCAGGAATTGCACCGGCATGAGGATCTGAAACAGGTGGGCTCCCGCGCCTTCGTCCGGCTGATACAGCGTGCCCGCGCGCGCAACGCGATCCAGGATCAGCGCCAGCAGCAGCGCCGGGATCGCGACCGGGAGGAACCCGCTGGGCTTTTTGAGCAGCGCCAACATCGTATAAACTTTGTACTGCAAAGTACGGCTCATGGCAAACTTCCCTCGCGCCACGCGCGAACGAGCTGTGCCGCGGCCCGGCCGGGATCCGGATCGCCGGAAATCGCCGAAATGACCGCCGCCATCGCGACGCCGCTCGCCCGAACCTGGGCGAGGCGTTCGAGCGTAATGCCGCCGATAGCCGCAACGGGCAGCCGCGCTTCCTGCGCGACGCGCCGCAGGCCCTCAACGCCGATTGGATCGCCGGCATCGGCTTTCGAGCCGGTGGCATAGACCGAACCCACGCCGATGTAATCGGCCGCGTCGCCCGCGCACGCCATGCGCGCCTCTTCCGGCGTCCCGCAAGAGATTCCGATCACCGCTTGCGGCAACACCGCGCGGATCGCGGCGAGATCTTCGGGCAGTGCGTCCTCAGGGCCCAAGTGCACCCCGTCCGCGTCGTAGGCGCGCGCCGCACGCCAATCATCGTTAATGATGAAGAGCGCGTTGGACGCGCGGGTGAGATCGCGCATCGCGCGCGCGTGCGCGAGAACGATGCCGCTCTTGGCGCGATACTGCACGATGCGCACGCCGCTTTGCAGAATCGCGCGCGTCAATGCAACCGGATCGACTGCGGTGCTCTCGTTGACGATCGCATAGATGCCGCGCAGCAGCGCCGCGCGCTCGTCGCGCGTCACGGCTTGCCGGATCCGCGCATGCGTAAAAAAAACCAGACGTTAAACGCGAGATACAGCGCGAAAATCGCGACCACGATCGCGATCAGCGCATATTGATGCCGCTGCTGCGCGAGGACGATGACGAATACCAAAAATCCCGCCGCCATCAGCAGCGTCATGCCTCGTTGAAACGAAACGAAGTTCACTCTTCGAGTAGGAGATCGGCAATGCGTATGAGATCGGTCTCATCCGCATATTTGATCTCGATGCTGCCGCCGGCGGCGCCGCGGCGC
>DASSZL010000077.1:0-9825 GCA_035713505.1 Vulcanimicrobiaceae bacterium
ACGACGTTCTCGAAGATCGATTTTGGAAACGGATTCGGACGCTGGAACACCATGCCGATTCGGTGGCGGATGGTCACCGGGTCGACGTCCCTGGCGTAAATGTCCTCGCCGTCGAGCGTGACCTTACCTTCGATACGTACGTCCGGCGCAAGATCGTGCATTCGGTTGAGCGCCCGGATGAACGTCGATTTGCCGCAGCCGGAAGGCCCGATCAGCGCCATGACGCGGTTTGCCGGCACTTCGAGCGAGGCGTTTTTGATCGCCGGGAAATTTCCGTAGAATACGTTGAGATCTTTGACGCAGACCTTTATCTCCGCGTCGCCCTGCGCGCGCGAAGTGTCATCATGGGTAGGCATCTGCATCGTGAGTGTCATTTTCCTCGGCGCCCCGGCGGGACGCATGCGGGGACGGCTGGCGATCAAAAGCCTTCCAATGGTACGGGACGCCGTACTAAGGTTCCCTTAAGGGAACCTTAAGGCAGATTAAGACGCTGGCCGGGCGGGCGCAGGAACGCCTCTTCGAACCACTCCCGAGCCTGCGCCAAGGTCATCTCGGCGCAATGGCGGTCGATGAATGCGAGAAGCTCGGCACGCAGTCCGGGGAAGTCCTCGAAGCCGTCGAACTCGATGGACGTCTGCATGCTTGTAATCAAACCATGCGGACCTTAGGAGCAGATTATCGGCAGTTTAACGATTACGAGGCGACGGCCGCCACGGGAATTCGCACGGTGAAAGTCGTGCCGCTGCCCAGCGTCGATTCGACGCCGACGGTACCGCGATGGGCTTCGACGATCTGCTTTACGATTGACAGACCGAGTCCCGCCCCGCTCACACCCCGCGTTCGTGAGGGATCCGCCACGTAAAAGCGTTCGAACACGTAGGGCAGGTCCTTGTACGGAATCCCCATGCCGGTGTCGGAGACTTTCACAACGGCATATCCATCTTGGACGTCCAGCGTTACGGTAACGGACCCGCCGGAGGGCGTGAACCGCAGCGCGTTGTCGATGAGATTCACAAAGACTTGCGAGAGCCGCTGTTCGTCCGCCTCGACGATCGCCGGACGCTGCGCGCCCAATTCTAATCTCACGTTCTTTGAAGCGGCTTGCGGCCCGAACGACTGCACGATGGGACGCGCGACTTCTTCCAAGTCGATTTCCTCAATCTGCAGTACGAGTTCGCCCGACTCCACACGCGCCTGCTCGAGCAGCCGCTGGACGAGCGTGGTCAGCCGATCCACCTGCCCCAGCACCTGCGGCAAAAAGATTTTGCCTGCTTCTTCATCGCCCGATTCGGTAACGGTTTCCAGCATGAGTTTTATCGACGCGAGCGGCGTGCGCAGTTCGTGCGAAACGTTGGTGAGGAACTCTTGCCGCGCGCGTTCGAGCGCGAGCAGCTCAGTCTGATCCTCCGCGATGACGAGTACGCCGGTGACCTCGGGATGGTCTTCGCCCTGCGATTCGGGCGCAAGCGGATACAGCGACACGGCGTAGTTGCGGTTTACCGTTTTCCCGGTGACGTGGATAGGCGTGCCTGCGAGTTCACCCGCGAGCGCGGCTTGCGCGCGCTGTTCGAGCTCGATCGACGGAATCGCGGCGATGAGATGCGTGCCGCGCACGCGCGAACGCTCGAAACCGAAGATCGCCGCCGCCGCGCGATTCGCGAAGCGCACGCGCAGCCGCCGGTCGAGCATGATGACCCCAAGCGGCAGCGCGCGAACGAGCGCATCGAAGCGATCGTCCGCCGGTGCCCGCGGCTGCGGCTCGGGTTCCGATTCGCCGTCGCCGCCGCGAGGCGCGCGGGCGGAAGACCGCAAGGCCAATGCGATGACGACGCCGAGGACGAACGCGCCCGCGGCAATAGCCCAAGTCTGCGCCAGCACTACTCTTTGAACAGGTAACCGCGGCTGCGCACGGTGATGATGTGCCGCGGTTTGCGCGAGTCTTCTTCGATCTTCTCGCGCAGCCAGCGGATATGCACGCTGACGGTTTGCTGTTCGCCTTCGAAATCGTAGCCCCACACCTTGTCGAGCAGGGTCTGCCGCGTGACCACACGCCCCGCATTTTCCATCAGCACACGCAACAGCGCGAATTCTTTGGGCGCGAGCGCAACGTCTTTCCCGCGTACGGTCAGATGCTGGCGCGAGGGGTCGAGGATGATATCGCTGAGCGCAATGGCGCGATCGCGATCCTGCCCCGTGAGCGGCATCGGACGGCGCAAACGCGCCTTCACGCGAGCCAAGAATTCATGCAGCGCGAACGGCTTGGTGACGTAGTCGTCCGCGCCGAGCTCCAAAGCGATGACCTTGTCGATCTCTTGATCTTTGGCCGTCAGCATGATGATCGGCACGGAACTTGTCTTGCGGATTTCTTTGCACGCCTCGATGCCGTCGAGCACGGGCAGCATGATATCCAGCACCACGAGATCGGGCTGTTCGCGCTGCGCCATGGCAACCGCGCTGCGGCCGTCGCCTGCCGTGATGACGTTGTAACCGCTGCGCTCCAAATTGTAGCGCAAGGTCTGCAGCATCGCAGCCTCGTCCTCGACGATGAGAATCTTCTTGTTGAAGTCGGGGTGCTTGTTGAACGATCCCCGCTTACTCTCCAACGATGTGCTCATAAAATCTGGCGACCGCGCTGTAATCGAGGGCGCCGGCTCCTTCGGCGGATTGCAGTGTGTAGAGTTGGTACGCGAACGCAGATGCCGGCAAAGGCATCTTCATCGCACGGGCCGCATCCAGTGCCGCCCCCAAATCCTTGCGGAGAAGATCGAGGGCGAATCCTCCCTCAAAAGTACCTGCAAACCACGTTTTCGGCAACCACTGCTCGAGTAAATAATTCGAGGCCGTGGCCGTCGATAGGACTTTTCGCACGGCATCCAAATCCGCGCCGGCCTTCCGGGCAAACGTCAGCGCCTCGACATTGGCGATCATGATGTTCGAAATAATCAGCTGATTGACGAGTTTGACCGTCTCGCCCAGTCCAACCGATCCGATGTGGTGCGGAGTCCCCATCGCCTGGAGAACCGGCTCGATGCGGGTGTAGTCTTCGGGATCCGCGCCCACCATGATCGTCAGCGTGCCCGTCGCCGCGCGCGCCGGGCCGCCGCTTACGGGGGCGTCGGCGAACCGGTGCCCGCCCGCCTGCAAGCGCTCGGCGAACCCGCGCGAGGCAACTGGCGAGATCGTCGACATATCGATAAATGTGGTCTCGGGGCGGGCGCCCTCGAGCGCGCCGCCTGGCCCGAATAGGGCTTCTTCGACCTGCGGCGCGTCGGGAACGCAGGTAATGACGATTCCGGATGCCGCGGCCACGGCGGCGGGACCGGGCGCCTCTCGCACGCCTTGAGCGCAGACCCGCTCGAGCGGTTCGCGATTCCGGTGCGCACAGGCCGTGACCGAGTATCCCGCGCGAAGGAGCGCGAGCGACATCGGCTCGCCCATTGCGCCGATGCCGATAAAGCCGATAGCGGGCAAGTCCACGCCGG
Organism: Vulcanimicrobiaceae bacterium; assembly: GCA_035713505.1. GTDB lineage: Bacteria > Vulcanimicrobiota > Vulcanimicrobiia > Vulcanimicrobiales > Vulcanimicrobiaceae > DATGJX01. Next base: position 3,483 of record DASSZL010000077.1, read on the forward strand.
GGCATTATCTCAAGGGGGCCTGCGCGCCTCCAAAGAAGGCGCCACATTCACTAGTAGAGGGAGACTTGCAGATGTTAGCAGCGGTTCGTCGGCCCACGTTCGACGAGATGAACCTTTCGACCGGCAAACGCGTGCGGTTGCACCGCCTGATGTACGAGCACGGCCCGGCCAACGGCACGCTGATGCTGCTGCCCATCGATCAGGGCCTCGAACACGGCCCCATCGACTTTTTCGCCAATCCCGAGTCGCTCGATACGGACTGGATCTACCGCCTGGCGGTGGAGGGCAACTTCTCCGGCATCGCCCTGCACATCGGCCTGGCCGAAAAATATCATAAGGCGTTCGCCGGCAAAGTTCCGCTGGTCCTGAAAATCAACGGCAAAACGAACGTTCCGGCCGACGATGACGCATTCAGTTCGCTGACCTCCTCGGTCGAAGACGCCGTGCGGCTGGGCGCCGACGCCGTCGGGTACACGCTGTACGTGGGAAGCCCCGCCCAAGACGTCGATCTCGCGCAATGCAACGAAGTGCGCCGCGAATGCGAACGGTACGGCATCCCACTGATCGTGTGGGCGTATCCGCGCGGCGCGGCGATTAAAGCCAAGGGCGGAATCGATTCGCTCTACGCGATCGACTATGCGGCGCGAGTGGCGTGCGAAGTCGGCGCGGACGTCATCAAGCTCAATCTGCCCAAGTGGGACGCCGCCACCGCGGATAAGATGCCGAAACCCTATAGCACACTGGAGCTGTCTGAGCTCGATGGGCTTCGCAAAGTCGTCAAATCGGCCGGGCGCTCGCTCGTGCTCGTTTCGGGCGGAAGCAAAATGGGCGATGAAGACACGGTTCACAAAGCGCAGATCGCGATGGAAGCGGGCTGCGTCGGACTCATCTTCGGACGCAACATGTGGCAGCGCGACTGGAACGACGCGCTCAGCGTGGCGGGCCGCATGCACGAGCTCATGAAAGGCTATGGACAGTAACGGTATCGAGGAGCGCGTGAACGCCGCGCTCGACAAGGTTCGCCCCGGTATCCAGATGGACGGCGGCGAAGTCTGGCTCATCAAGGTCGAGAACGGCACCGCGTTCGTGCAAATGCTCGGCGCGTGCGGCGGATGTCCCGCCTCGAACATGACGCTCAAAGGCGCGATCGAACAAGTCGTCTGCGCCGACGTTCCCGAAGTCAAAGAGGTCGTTCAGGTCTAAGGAAGGGCCGCCGGTAGTCCGGCGGCCCTTTTTTCGCTCGCTCGCGCTGCGCGAAGCGTTTAGTAGGACCAGGTACAATCGCTGACGGCGTTACTGTACTCCGACTGGATTTCGTACGTTGCGCCGTTCAAGTTGACGCTCGCCGTGGCAACGCCGTTGGCGGGTGCGCAGATATCGCCGATTTCGCCCATCGTGCTGTTGTACCAAGCGACGTTGTTTGCCGCTACGTCGGGATCGGTGATAGTCTCGAAAGTCTCATGTGAGAGCGTCGAGGCCGTTGAATCGACCAGCGATCCATTCGGGGATGCGGATCCGCTGCTAATCTGGCAGCCCTGGATATCCTGATACGGCTCGACCGAGTAGAGCACGTGGCCGATATCGCTCCAGTCGTTGCTGCCGTGATACGCACAGTACTGCTGGGCGTAGCATCCGCCCGCGGCCTGGCTGCACTGCTGCACGCCGGAGCCCAGGAAGACATGGAACTCGGAGCCGTAGCCCGTCGGCAGATTGTTCTGCGTGATAACGCTGTAGAGAATATTGTAGATGTCCTGATCCTGCAGCTGATTCGAGGTGTCGTACGTAGCCGGATAGTCGCCGCCGAACGAGTACGCGCCGCCGGCATTGTACTGATCGACGATGTGAATCATGTTGCTTGAAAACAGGCTGTTCTGGAACGAGCCGATCATGCCGCCCCAGCAGCTCTCGTCATTGCAGTTCACGAGAATGTCGTACTCGTTCGAACCCGTTTGCACCGGGCCGCCGTTGAACGTCAAATCATTGCCGGCCGAGGAAGTCATCGACTTTTTTATCCCCGGGATTATTCTGACGTGCTGGCCCTTCATCGGCGAATAATAGGCGCTTGCATGAAGCAGTTTCGCCATAACCGATGGGATGGACGCTTTCGTTATATGCGTCACGCGGTGTGTCTGCGAGACTTTTTGTGCGGGTCCGGCGGGAATCGAGTTTTGTCCGCCGCCGCATCCGGCGAGAAGCGCACCGGCAACTGCGAATGCTCCAATTGCAGTCAGGGTGCGTTTAAGAAGCCATGGAGTAAAACCCATAATGAAGTAGCAACCTCCAAATTGAGTGCAGTAATTTCCCCGAATGGGGTCGCTAGGAATTCTTTCGGCCGCGGGCGCTCCCTGTGACAAAACGCATATATCGACTTTTCATATCGTGTCCTCGCGGGTTAGTCGCGAGCCGCGGGTTCTCCGGTAAGCGTGTCGATCAGTTGCGTCTGCGTGTTTGTGAGCGGCATCAACGGCGGCATCGATCGTTCCCAGTCCGGATCGCCGCTCACGCGTGCAAGCACGTAGCGAACGCCCGGCAGCAGCGGAATGCGGGCGATGGTTTCACGCCGATCCGTTAGATCGTTCTGCGCCCCGGAGTCGCCCGCCCACACACGGGCCGCGAGCTGCGGCCAGAGCGCGACTGTGCCCGAGATGCACCCCGCATAGCCGCGTTCGCGCGCATCAGTCAAAAACGATTCGGAACTCGGGAAGACCAGCAGATCCGGATGGCGCTCGTGAATTTCGCGCTGTAAATCGGCATCGTTCGAACTATCTTTTATTCCGCCGATGATCCCGGGAAAAAAGCTCATGAGCCGGTCGACGAGCCCCGCATGAAACGTGATGCCGGTCATCGCGGGAAAATTGTACAGCAGTATGCCGTTCGCGGGAGGATGCACCCCCTCGAAAAGATGCTCGAAGAAATGCATGACGCCGTCGTCGCTGATTCCGCGATAGAAGAACGGCGGCATGAGCAGGGCGGCGGCGAAACCCAAGCGGAACGCGGCGCCCGTCAAGCGGATGGCGTCTCCGAGTGCCGTTGCGCCGGTGCCGATCATCATCCGCTCGCGCGGCAGGCCGCTGCCGGCGATGGATTCCATGAAGCGCAAGCGGTCATCGACGGAGACCGACATCGCCTCGCCGGTCGTGCCCAGAACGTTGAGTGAATCGCAACCCGAGCGCAACAGCGACTCATAGTGCGCGGCGGCAACGCGCGCGTCGGGCCGCAAGTCTGCGTCGAACGGCGTGACGACCGCTGCGCAAACGCCCGCGAGTTGTGCCGTCATTTTGTAAACGCTCCTTTGACGAAAAACGCGAGATTCGCCGGGCGCTCAGCCAAACGGCGCATGAGATACGGAAACCAATAGGTGCCGAACGGAACGGCCAGGCGCACGCGATAGCCCGCGCGCACGAGATCTTGCGCAAACGGCGTGGAGATGCCGTAGAGCATCTGAAACTCGAACCGGCCCCGCCGCGGGATGTTCCGCCGTTCAACGAGGTCGATGACCCGTTCGACGATGCGGCGGTCGTGCGTGGCGACGGCGGTGTACCCGTCACCACCGAGCGCCGTTTCAACCATCCGCACGTAGTTCGCGTCGACGTCCCTCTTATTCGCGAATGCAACGGACGGCGGCTCCAAATATGCGCCTTTTACGATGCGCAGATTCGGCGAGAGCGGAAGGATGGCACGCAAATCCTCCATGCTGCGAAACAAATACGACTGCAGCACCATGCCGACGCACGCATACTGCTCGCGCAGACGGCGGTATATGTCGAGCGTCGCGTCGACGTAGCGCGACTGCTCCATGTCGAGCCGCATCGTGTTGCCCGTGTCTTGCGCGGTCTGAGCGATGCGCGCGGCGTTTTCGAACGCGAGCGCCGGATCGATATCCAGCCCGACGTGCGTGAGTTTGAACGCAACGTTGGCGTCGATGCCCTGTTCCGCAAAAATCCGCAGCAAATCGCAGTACTGGTCCGCCGCGGCGCGCGCTTCTTCGCGGCTTGCCACGCCTTCGCCCAGAATGCCGCACGCGACCGCAAAGCCTTGGCCGTTCACCTCGCGCGCGGCGGACAAAAAGTCTGCGGCGTTTTCCCCGGCGACAAAGCGTTTGGCGCCGAGCCGGAAACCATAGCGGCTGACGACGCGCCGCACGAGCGCGTTGTCAGCCGCCGCAAGAATTGCCGCGCGAAGCGGCCGGTCGAGAATCACATTTCAGGGATACAACCCGCGGAGTTTGGTTGCCTCTGCCACACGGCTCACGGCCACGACGTAGGCACCTCGGCGCATGTCGAGTCCCAAGCGCTCCGATTGACCGTACGTGTCCTTGAACGCGCGCGTCATATTGCGTTTGAGCCGCTGGTTGATCTCGTCCTCTTCCCAGAAATTCTCTTGCAGATCTTGCACCCACTCGAAATACGAGACGCTCACGCCGCCGGCGTTGGCCAGAATATCCGGAAGCACCATGATCCCGCGCTCGAACAGAATCTTGTCCGCCTCGGGCAGCGTGGGACCGTTGGCCGCTTCCGCGACGATTTTCGCCCGGATCTTCGGAGCGTTCTCGCGGGTGATCACTTTCTCGAGCGCCGCGGGCACCAGCACCTCGCAGTCGTATTCGAGGACTTCTTTGTTGGTTATCCGCTCGCCGCCGGTAAAGCCGACGACCGAACCGGTTTCCGACTTGTGCGCGATGACACCGGCAATGTCCAAGCCTTTCGGATTGGCGACGCCGCCGCGCGAATCCGAAACGGCAACGATGGTGTATCCGGCCTTCTGCATCAGATCCGCCGCGTGCATGCCGGCGTTGCCGAAGCCCTGGATTGCAACGCGTGCGCCGTCCACGGGAATGCCTTTTGCGTGCATCGCTTCATCAACGACGAACAAACATCCGCGCGCCGTTGCTTTGTCGCGTCCGAGCGAGCCGCCGATCGCGATCGGTTTGCCGGTGACCACGCCGGGCACCGAATAGCCCTTCTGCATGGAATACGTGTCCATAATCCAGGCCATCACCTGCGGCGTCGTATAAACGTCGGGCGCCGGAATGTCTTTCTCGGGACCGATGATGATCGAAATCTCGCTGGTGAACCGGCGCGTGAGATTCTCCAATTCCTGCATCGACATCGATTTGGGATCGCAAATCACGCCGCCCTTCGCTCCGCCGAATGGAATGTTTACCAGCGAGCACTTCCACGTCATCCACATCGCCAGCGCCTTCACCTCGTCAAGCGAAACGCCGGGGTGGAAGCGAATACCGCCCTTGGACGGGCCGCGCGAAAGGTTGTGCTGCACGCGGAAACCCTTGTACATGCGGTAAACGCCGGTGTCCATACGTACCGGAACGGAGACTTCGAGCACGCGTTTGGGTTCGCGCAAATAGCCGTGAATGGATTCGTTCAAACCGATAAGACGGGCGACGTCGTCTAATTGCTGTTGCGCCATCTCCCAGACGTTCTGCTCGGCTTGAACCGCCGAAATATCGAGGGTCATTGGGGACACCTCCGTCAATCGCGAGAATACGCGGTCCCTATAAAATAGCAAAAATTCCGCGAAATGCGCGGAATTTTTGAAGAACCACCCGGCCGGCGCTTGCTTGGTTGTCAGTGCGCGCAGCGGGAGCAATACCACACGACCGCACCTTCGTGCGTCACCGGCACCATATGCTCGTGGGCGCCGCGGCGTCCGCATTGGGCGCACGCATACGTTTTACCCATCGGCGCGCCGCTCTGCCCGGGCGCGTGACGCTTGGCGAGGTACAGAATGATCGTCACGATCACAAACGCCGTCAGCGGCGCCCATGCGAATACGTCGGTAATAATCTCGCTCGTCATCGCCGGTAGGATTAGCAGCTCACCGGGGAAGTCCTCGCAGCCATTCGCGCGGCCCCGGCCCGCTGCGCGCGGCCTCATCGCCCGGGTTTACCAATTTGCAGCGCCGCAGCGAGAGGCAGCCGCAGCCGATGCACGAGGTGAGACTATCCCGTAAGACCTCGAGCTGCGCGATGCGAGCGTCAATCGTGCTCGTCCAGACCTTGCCGAGCGCCGCCCAGTGCGACTTGGCCGGAACGCGGTTACGCGGTAAGCGGCTCAGTTCCCGCGCCACCTCTTCGAGCGTCAAGCCGATCTTCTGCGCGAACACGATGAATGCAATGCGCCGAAGCACGCTGCGGTCGTAACGGCGATGCCCCGCCGCCGTGCGGACCGAAGAGATGAGCCCGCGCTGTTCGTAGTATCGCAGCGCCGAGGCCGCAACGCCGCTGCGCTGCGCCAACTGACCGACGGTGAGAGACTCGTCTATGCGCTCCATACGCAAGCAGTATGGCACGCCCCAGCCTCGACTTCAAGCGCGCTTTAATGTC
>DASSZL010000078.1:0-14925 GCA_035713505.1 Vulcanimicrobiaceae bacterium
GAGCGCGCGTCCGCCACCACGAAACGATACGTCGGTTGTTTCTTCGCGCCCATGCGGCGCAGTCTGATCTTAACCATGATCCCTTATCCGTGTTTGTGTTTCGCGTTAAGCACGCGATTTGCTAGAGAGCATCCTTCGACAGGCTCAGGATGACAGCGTCATCGCATCATGCCGAGAGGAATTTTTGGCCGTTTCTTTCCGCCGCCGAAGCCCATTTGCTTCATCATCTTGCGGGCTTCTTCAAAACGCTTGACCAGACGGTTGACCTCCGATACTTGCGTTCCACTGCCCTGCGCAATGCGTTTGCGGCGCGAACCGTTCAGAATGTCCGGATTCAACCGCTCGCGCCGCGTCATCGAACAGATGATGGCTTCGATGCGCTGGATGTCGGCATCCGGAATTTCGAAATCTTTGGGAAGCGCGCGGGAGACGCCCGGAATCATTTTTAGAATGTCCGTCATCGAACCCATCTTGCGAATCTGGCGCATTTGATCGAGAAAATCATCCAGCGTGAACTGCTGCTTGAGCATCTTCTGCTCGAGCTCTTTGGCCTGCTCCGCCGTGTACATGTTCTGCGTGCGCTCGATGAGCGTGAGCACGTCGCCCATGCCCAGAATGCGCGAGGCCAAGCGATCCGGATGAAACGGCTCGATGGTCGAAAGTTTCTCGCCCACGCCGATGAACTTGATCGGCGCGCCGGTTACCTTGTGGATCGAAAGCGCCGCGCCGCCGCGCGTGTCGCCGTCGAGTTTGGTGAGGATGACGCCCGTTATCCCCAAGCGATCGTTGAAGCCTTTGGCGACGTTGGTCGCCTCTTGGCCGGTCATCGCATCGGCAACCAGCAAAATCTCTTTCGGATTGACCGCGGCTTTGATGCGCTCGAGCTCGACCATGAGGTCTTCGTCGATCTGCAAACGGCCGGCGGTGTCGATGATGACCGTCGAAAGACCGAGGCGCCCGGCCTGCGCGACACCCTCGCGTGCAATTTTGACCGGATCCGCTTGGCCTTGTTCGAAAACCGGCAGATCGATCTGCTTGCCGAGCGTTTGCAGCTGCGCGATGGCGGCCGGGCGATAGATGTCCGCGGCGACGAGCAGCGTGCGCCGGCCTTGCTCCTTCAGACGCATCGCGAGTTTGCCCGCGTGCGTGGTTTTACCGGAGCCCTGCAGCCCGACGAGCATGATGACGGACGGCGGTGCATCGGAGAATTGCAGGCGCGCCTGCGCTCCGCCGAGCAGTTCGACCAGTTCGTCGTGAACGATCTTGACGATCGTTTGCGCCGGCGAGAGCGAGGCCATGACGTCGGCGCCGATCGCCTGCTCTTTGACCTTGTTGACGAACTCTTTGGCGGCGGGCAGCGAAACGTCGGCCTCAAGCAAAGCGATGCGCACTTCGCGCATCACTTCGTTGACGTCACTCTCGCTTAACCGCCCTCGACCGGTCAAACGCGAGAATATCGCGTTCAACCGGTCGGAAAGTTGATCGAACACGGTTCTGGGCTATTACTCCTTGGCCGTTGCCTCTTCGACGCGCTTGACGGCGTCGCCGACGGTCTTGATCTTCTCTGCCTCTTCGTCCGGAATATCGATGTTGAACTCCGTCTCGAAGGCCATCACGAGCTCGACCTGGTCGAGTGAGTCGGCACCGAGATCGTCGGTGATCGAGGCCTCAGGCGTCACTTCCGACTCATCAACGCCGAGCTGCTCGACGATGATCTTCTTGACTTTATCGAACGTGGTGGACATACGTCTCCTATCTGCTTACATTAAAACGCCGCCGTCGACCACCAGGGTTTGTCCCGTGATGTACCCGGCAGCTTCCGAACAAAGAAAAGTAACTACTCCGCTGACGTCTTCCGGTTTTCCAGGGCGCCCGAGCGCCGCCTGTTTGAGGAGATACTCGCGAGCCTCGTCCGGCATCTTTTCGGTCATCGCCGTCTCGATGAGGCCGGGCGCGACGGCGTTGACTCTTATGTTCCTTGACCCCAATTCCTTTGCTAGGGACTTGGTCAAGCCAAGCAGGCCCGCCTTGGCCGCCGCATAAGCCGCCTGGCCGGCGTTGCCCATCAGGCCCACGATGCTGGACATGAAGACGATGGAGCCCGTGCGCTGCCTCATCATGGGGCGTGCCACCGCACCGGCCAAATAGAACGCCGACTTGAGGTTGACGGAAAGCATCTGATCGATCACGTCGGGCCGCAGGCGCAGCAAGAGGGAGTCGATTGACTGCCCGGCGTTGCCCACCGCGAAATCGATCCGGCCGAAAGCCGCGAGCGTCTCCTCCACGAAGCCGCCGACCGCCCCTTGATCGGCGACGTCGCCGGTGATCACCAGACACCTTGCATCCGCGCGCGCCGCGGCGCACGCCGCAGCCGTTTCTTCCAGCGCGCCGCGATCGCGTCCGACCAGCGCCACGCCCGCGCCGTGTTTGGCGAGATCGACCGCAATCGCGCGGCCTATGCCGCGGCTCGCTCCGGTAATGAGCGCCGCTTTTCCGTCAAACATTCACTGCATCCAAAATATTGCGCAATTTTTCCACGCCGCCCGAATCGGTGACGTTCATAACCGACGGAACGCCGGGAAGACGCTTAACCATGGGCGCGAGCACGGGCGATGCTCCGAACTCGACGACCAAGTCGAGATAATAGTCGGGATCGAGCAGCTGCGTCGCGCAATCGTGCCAGCGCACTTCTTCGGTGATCGACTTCACGAGGTTGTGTTTGATCTGCTCGGTGTCGCGATACACTTTCGCATCCACATTCGATACGACGTCGAATTGCGGAACGTGAAAGTCGCCGCCGTTGACGGCCGCTTCGAAGCGAGGCACGGCCGGAAGCATGAGTTCGCTATGCCAAGCGCCGGAAACATTGAGCGGCACGACGCGTTTCGCGCCCGCTTCGAGCAGCGCTTCGCCCGCGGCTTGCACCGCGCGCAAATCGCCGCTGATCACGATCTGCGCGGGCGAGTTGAAGTTCGCGAGCTGCACGCGGCCGCCGGTCTGCGCTTTCACCTGCTCGACGATCTCGCGAATTTGCTGCGCGTCCATGCCCAGCACAGCCGACATTCCGCCCGGCGCCTGTTCGGCGGCATACTGCATCGCTTTGCCGCGCTCGTCGACGATGCGCAGCGCTTCTTCGAACGAAAGCGTGCCGGACACGGTCAAACTGCAGAATTCGCCGAACGAGTGGCCGGCGCTCACGACCGGCTGCAACAGCTCGCCGACCGCGTAATACAGCGCGACGTTCGTCGTGAAAATCGCGGGCTGGCTGAACTCGGTCTCACGCAGCTTCTCTTCCGGCCCGCTGCGCTGCAGTCCCAGCACGTCGTAGCCGAGAATTGCGCTCGCGCGCTCGAAGATCTCGCGCGCCGTGCTCGAGTGCGCCGCTACGTCGACTCCCATGCCGACGACTTGCGAACCTTGACCCGGGAAAATTGCCGCTACGCGCATTAGACCGCCCACTTCCATGCAACGGCGCCCCACGACAGGCCGCCGCCGAAACCGACGAAAACGATGAGGTCTCCGCTCTTGATCTTCCCGGCCTGGACCGTTTCCGAGAGCGCGATCGGTATCGATGCCGCCGAAGTATTTCCGTATTCCTGAATGTTGATCACGACTTTATCCGCAGGCATGTCCAGGTATTTTGCCGCGGCATCGATGATGCGCTTGTTCGCTTGATGCGGAATCAGCCAATCGACGTCGCTTTTTTGCAGATTGGCCTTGCGCAGCGCGCTGTCCGTTGCGGAAATCATCTTCGTGACGGCGAACTTGAAGACTTCGCGGCCTTCCATGTGCATGTATTGCTGGCCCGCTTCGAGTGCCGCAGGCGTCGCCGGATGACGCGAACCGCCCGCGGCGACCCGGAGAATTTCCGGGCGGCTTCCGTCCGTGCCGAGTTCGCACGCCAGAAACGAATCGGCGGCCGACGCCTCTAAAATAATCGCGCCGGCGCCGTCTCCGAAAAGCACCGCGGTGGAGCGGTCGTTCCGGTTTACGATCTTGGTGAGCGTTTCCGCGCCGATGAGCATGACGCGCCTATAGACGCCCGCTCGAATCAGGCTGGATGCGACGGTTAGTCCGTAGATGAATCCGCTGCAGGCAATCTCGATGTCGAAAGCCGGCTTCTCGGAAGCGCCCAGCTTCGATGCGACGATGCAAGCCGTCGCCGGAAAAACGTAATCCGGCGTTACCGTTGCGACGATGAAGCAATCGATGTCGGCGGGCGCGAGCCGCGCGCGGTCCAGCGCTTGGCGTGCGGCGATGAGCGCGAGATCGCTCGTCGCTTCTTCCGCCGTACTGACGTGACGGCGCTTCATCCCCGTGCGGGTGGTAATCCACTCGTCCGAGGTATCAAGCACCTTTTCGAGATCCTCGTTGGAAAGAATGCCCGGTGGCGCATGATGCCCCACCGCGAGGATCCGGACGCCGGTCAAGTCCAACGGTTAGCCGTGCGAATGGCCGGCGTGTTCGTCCTTAATCTCGATGACCTGCCGCCCGCCGTACGTGCCGCAGTGCTCGCACACGAAGTGCGGGCGCTTGGGCGCGTGACATTGCGGACACTCGACGGTCGTCACCGCGTTCAGCTTCCAGTTTGCCGCGCGACGGCTGCGCGTCTTGCTGCGCGGGGTTTTCCATTTCAGGTTAGCCACTATTCTATCTCTCCGTTGCCACTTCGGCCTGGCACGTGCACGCGCCCGTATTTTTGTTCTCACCGCACAACGGGCATATGCCCTTGCAGTCGTGCGTGCACAGGATGCCGAGCGGAACGGCGCTGCACACGAGCTGCGTTGCGAGGTCTTTGACGTCCAGGCGGTCTCCCGTCAGAACGTTGCTCTCGCCGAACGGATCCGCTTGCGCCTCACCATCCGTTGGGAACTGTTCGTCGACGTCGACGTGCATCTCACGCTCGACCTCGCCTAAACATCTGTCACATTCGCCATGAATCTTCACGTCGATTGCGCCGGCAATTTCCAGCAAATCGCCCCCGCCGTGCAACTCGAGATGCACGCGCGCCGGCTCGGGGAAGCTCACCCCTTCGAACGGCTCCAGGGACACTTGCTGGTCGACGGAGAGACGCTGGCGTCCCCCGGCGAGCAGAGCGCCGATATCAACTTTGTGCGAAGAACCCATAACATAAGAGGAAGGCCGCCCGGTTCTGGGGGCCTTCTGAACCCGAGACATTGTAGACCCCGGGGAAGCGGATTGTCAAACGCCGTGGTCGGCTGCGAACGCAGGAGGCTGAGGGCCTGTCGCTCTTCCTCTTAGCGCGGGCCTTGGCTGCCTGCGCCGCCGCCGGCGGCAGCCCACCCCGGGCGAGCGTTCAGCCGCCCGTTCCCTCTAGCCGGGTCCTCCGGCAGCCTTAGCCGAGGCATTGCCGCACGCGCGCTCGGGCGTGATGGCAGTGCACCATGAGCACGATTTCATCGCTCGACCCGGCGGCGCACTCCCTCGAACGGCGCGGCGTCGCGTTCGCACCCGAGATTGCGCGCGCCGCGGCAAAGTACGGACTTGACCCGGTGCTTTTGGCGGCAGTGGCCGCGCAAGAGACCGGCGGCCCCGGAAGTAACGCGGGCCGCAACATCCTGGGGGACGGCGGCCACGGCCACGGCGTCTTCCAAATCGACGATCGGTTTCACGGCTTTGCGCGATCAGCCGCGGCGATGGACCCCGCGGCAAACGCCGATTATGCGGCGCGCATGATCGCCGGTCTGCTCAAGCACTACGGCGGCGACGTGCGTGAGGCCCTCTCCGCATATAACGCCGGGAGCCCGAACGCGCGCGGCGCCGTTACGGCATGGCAGGACGGACGGCAGCTCGGCTACGCCGACTCGGTACTGCGTCATTACGCCTCACTCGCCGGCGAGACGCCGCAAAGCCTCACGCACTCGCTCTGCGCCGAAAGCCTTGCGGAACAACGCAGCGTGAATGCGCTTTCGTCGTTTGCCTCGCTCCGGCCGCCGTTACCGTCCCCATCGCACCATTCGTGGCGCGAGATTGCCGGGCTTGACGGCAGCACCGGCTTCGGATCGATCGTCGATCCGGACGGCGTCCCTAGCGAATGAAGCGTCCGCGCGTGATAGCACACCGAACCTCTTTCAAAAGGAGCATGTCATGCATCTGAGTCTTGGGGGCATCGTCAAAGGTATTACCACGGGCCTCGAAACGCTGGCGGAAACCGGCAATCCATTCATCGCGGCGGGAGCGGGCGCGGTCGCGTGCCTCACGGACAACGGCAGCACGGGCGTCGGAACGGGTCCCCAGATTCCGACGTTCAGTCCGCTGCTGGACCAGCTCAGCGCCGAGAATCCGGCGCTGCAGCAAAACGTGAACTCGCTCTCGACGTTTGCGCAGCAGCACGCGAACGATCTGGCGGACCTGCTCGATCCGCAAGCAGCTGCGGCATAAAGGAGAACAGCATGGGATTTAATTGGGGTACGGCCGCGGCTGCCGGAATGCAAGGATTTCTGACCACGGGCAATCCATGGGCCGCCGGAGCGGAAGCCGCGGTCGGCGGTTTTGCCGGAGGCGGGGCGACCGCCGCAAACGCAGTCGGGGGCCTGGGCAACGCGGGTATCGGCGGCCTGAACGCAAGCGACGAGGCCTTCCAACTCTATATGTACGGCCAGCAAATCCAGCATCAGGAACAGATGCAAGTGCAGTCCGAGGCATTCGATGAAATGATGGACGAAAAATCCGAGCAAATGCGGGAGGTCAATACACTGCGCGACGTGCAGATGGCGCAGCGCAAAGCCGATAACGGCATCACCAAGAAATTCATCGAGTCGATTACCGAGTGATCGATCTGAGGAAAATGGCGGCTCGCCCAACCTCGCGGGCCGCCAAACCTCCGGCAAACGATGCGGTCGCCGCGCAGCAAACCCAGTTCGATGAGGACATGGAAGAGCGCGCCGAACTGCTGCGCGAGGCAAACGAGATGCGCGACATGATGCTGGCCCAGCTAAAGGCCGACGACGAAACGCTCAAAAAGTACATCGCGATGATTTGACCCTTAAGAAATACATCTCGATGATTTAGCGCCGCCTTAAACATGCGCGGAGCGGACGGCTGTATGACGAGTTCGTGGCGATCCGAGAGCCGCTCCAAACAGCTGCTTCTTCTGCCGATGTCACCTTGCTGTTCAGCGACATCGAAGGCAGCACCGCGCGCTGGAAGATGTATCCGGACGCGATGCCGGTACACCTTCGCAAACACGACGAACTCATGCGCGCCGCAATCGAACGAAATCGCGGTGCCGTCTTCAAAACGGTGGGCGACGAATTCTGCGCCGTCTTCGCCGGCACCGGCGATGCTCTCGCCGCCGCGGCCGACGCCCAGCGCGCCTTGTCCGCCGAGGACTGGAGCGCCGTCGGCGGTTTGCGCGTGCGCATGGCCGTTCACTGCGGACTCGTATCCGAGCGCGACGGCGACTACTTCGGCACCACGGTCAACCGCGTCGCTCGATTGCTGTCCGCCGGGCACGGCGGACAGGTCCTGGTTTCCGCGCAGGCAGCCGGCGCGATCGCGCACGAGCCGGGCGGCGGAGCGAGCCTGGTCGACCTGGGGCGCCACCGGCTCAAAGATTTTCCGGAGCTGGAATCGGTCTACCAACTTGCGGCTCCGCAACTGCCCGGCGTTTTTCCGCCGCTGCGCACGGTCGCCGAGCGGCCCACGAACCTGCCGCAGCACCTGCCATCGCTGATCGGACGTGAGGCGGATCTCAGAGACGTTGCCGCGCGTCTGACGCAGAGCCGGCTGATTTCACTCATCGGCGCCGGAGGCGTCGGCAAAACCGTTCTCGCACTGCAGATAGGTACGCGCTGCCTCCCGCAATTCGAAGACGGCGCATGGCTTGTCGAGCTCGCGCCGGTCGACGCCGACGCGGTCGTGCCGGCACTCGCGGCGGCGTTCGGTATTACGGTGAGCGGCGGGGCTGTTCTGGATGCCCTTACCGAGCATCTAAAAAGCAAGAACCTGCTGCTGATCGTGGATAACTGCGAGCACGTAAGCGGCGCGGCGATGCACGCGATCGATACCATCCTCAAACGCTGCGGCGCAGTGCGCGTCCTCGCTACTTCCCGCGAACCCCTGTGCGCGCAAGGCGAATTCGTTTACCGTTTGCCCGTGCTGGCCGTACCTTGGCAAAGCGTGCTCAAAGCCGACGAGGTTCGTACATTCGGCGCTTGCAAGCTTTTTGAAGAGCGCGCCCGCGCTCATCTCGCCGGTTTTGAGATTACGGACGACAACGCGCCGCTGGTTGCGAGCATCTGCCGGCGGCTGGACGGCATCGCCCTCGCAATAGAACTTGCGGCGCCGCGATTACGCATGATGACGCTCGCGCAGCTTTCGGAACGATTGACGGAACGCTTTCGCTTACTCACCGGCGGAAGCCGCAACGCGTTACCGCATCATCAAACGATGCGCGCGCTCATCGACTGGAGTTATCAGCTGCTCTGCGAAAACGAACGCGTGCTGCTTCGGCGCAGCGCGCTGTTTCCGGGCGGCTGGACGATCGGCGCGGCCGTGGAGATCTGCACGGACGACTCGCTCGAGGAATGGGACATTCTCGATCATCTGACTTCGCTTGTCGATAAATCGCTCATCGTGGCGGACCAAACGGGAAACGAGCAGCGCTATCATCTGCTCGAGTCAACCCGCGAATACGCGCTCGAACGCCTCGCCGAAAGCGGTGAGCGCGATATCGTCTCGCTCAAACAGGCGCAGTATTTCCTTCACCTGGCGGAGCGCGCGGATGCCGCTTGGCAAGACGTGCCGGCGAAAGCGTGGATAGCGCCGCTTCAGGACGAATTGGACAATTTCCGCGCGGCGCTGTCCTGGTGCGCCACGCAGCAGCATGCGCCGCTGCTCGGTCTGCGTCTCTTCGACGCGCTCGAAGCGTTTTGGTGGGATGCGCAGGCCGTCGAGGGGCGGCGATGGCTCGAGCATTTCAAATCGCTGGCCGAGAGTGCGCCGGCCGCGCAAACAGCGCGTTACTGGCTGACGGCGGCGGGAACCGCGCTTTCCACCGCTCAGGAAAAGACGGCTTTGCGCGCGGCGGAAAAAGCCTTGGCGGCTTATCGCTTCATTCAAGACCAGGCCGGTATCGCAGCGGCGCAACGATGCCGCGGAGCAGCGCTCATTCGCCTGGGAAAGCTCGACGACGGGGAAACGGCTATACGCTGCGCTCTAGACCACTTCCGCGCGCACAAGCATCACCGCCTCACGGCGTTGGCGCTGCGGACGCTCGCCGCAGCGCGCTTGCTGCACGGCGACGTTGAGACGGCGGCGCAAGTCTACCGCGAAGCGCTGCCGCTCTCGCAGGCCCTGGAAGACGAACGCGGAGCCCAGATCATTTCCGGAAATCTCGCCGAGATCGAAGCCCTTTCGGAGAACTACGAGCAAGCGCTCGCGCATGGGCGCGAAGCACTGGAGATCGCGCGCTCGCGGCGCGATTGGGTGATGGTCTGCACGCTGCTCATCAACATCACGGCGTATCTGCTGGCGTTGGAGCGTTTTTCGGAAGCCCGGCTGGCGGCGCGCGAGGCATTGAGTATTGCGGTCGAATTAGGAAGCGAACTTCACCTTGCGGTGGCCATCCAGCATCTGGCCGCCGTTGCGGCGCACTGCGGCGATCCCGAGCGGTCGGCGCGTCTGATCGGATACGTCGATGCGGCGTATGCGCGCTTGGAGAACTCGCGCGAGCCCACTGAAGCGCGAGAATACGAACGAACCATCGCGCAGCTGGGCGAACGCCTGCCCGCATTCACGCTCGCGGCAGAGCGCAGCGCCGGCGCAATTCTCAGCGCCGACCAGGCCCAATGTGAAGCTCTTCTGACGTAAACCTAACAGAACGCGCTTTTGCGGCGTGGTCAAGCGAAAGTACGGTTAGTCTGCGGGTGCGGAGGGATGCCAATGCACATCTGTAGCAAGGTATTGATTCCGTGTCTTGCGCTGTCGGCGATAGCAGGCTGCGCCGGTTCGGAAGGGTCGGGTACGCCTGCGATATCCGCATCGCAGCGAGCGCAAGGAGCCGCGGTGAGCCGGCCGTTCTCGTATAGCGTCCACCCCAAACTCGCGCGCATCGGCGACTTGCTACTTCACAACTGCCCCGGAGGCACGGTGTGCGCGCTTACGCCAACCGCGCTTCGCACCGCGTACAACTTCTCGTATCAAACGGGCGTCTCGGACGGCACGGGCGAAACTATCGTAATCGTCGACGCCTACGGCAGCCCGACGATTAAAAGCGATCTCACGACGTTCGACAAGACCGTTGCGAATCTGCCGGATCCGCCGTCGTTTCAGGTGTTGTATTCGGGGGGAACGCCGTCGATCAATCTGAACAACGCCTCGGAACTGGGCTGGGCGGAGGAGACGACGCTCGACGTCGAGTGGACCCACGCCTTTGCGCCCGGCGCGAACATCATTCTGGTCGTCGCGAACAACGATCAAGGAAATACGATTCAAGCTGCGCAGCAGTATGCAATCGGAGTAGCTCCGCAAGTCATACTGTCATTGAGTTTCGGGGTTCAGGAAGCGTCGATCAACAGCGGCGCGAACAACACGCAACTCGCCGCGGCACACGCCATCTACGAGCAGGCCGCGTCTGCGGCATACAATGCCACCGTTATCGCATCCGCGGGAGATCTCGGATCGACGGGCGGCTACGCCTTCGCCAATCCGCAGTATCCCGCATCGGATCCGTACGTGCTCGGCGTGGGCGGCACGAATCTGACGCTGTTCAATAACGGAAAATATCGCAGCGAATCCGCTTGGGACGACGGTATCGGATGCGCTTGGCCATGCGGAGCGACCGGCGGAGCCCCGAGCTCGATTTGGGGGCCGTTCGATCACGAAGCAGACATTACGAAGGACGCCCTGCATCGTGACGTAGCCGATGTTGCCTACGATGCATCGGACAACGCGGTTGCGGTGTACATCGGCTTCAGCGCGCCGGGCGTAACGCCGGGAGTGTATGCAATTGGCGGCACGAGTCTCGGTCCGCCGGCGTATGCCGGCATCGTGGCTATCGCCAATGAACTGCGCCGCAGCCTCTCGCCGCCGAAAGCCGCGCTCGGCTACATCAACCCTCGCCTCTATCAAGCATACGCGGCGCAGCAGGCATCGAAGGCGCCGCCGTTCCACGACGTCAGCGCGGGCAACAACATCTTCCTCTCCGGCGCAGCCTGCTGCACGGCGGGCGCAGGCTACGACATGCCGACGGGCTTGGGTTCGCCGAACGTGAACAACCTGCTCAACACGCTCGTAAACGTCGTTCAGTAAGCCCCGTCCGGCGCCGGAAGGGGGGGCTTGCGCAGTGTGGTAACATAAGGACTTGTCGGGCCATTAGCTCAGTTGGTTAGAGCGCATGCTTGATAAGCATGAGGTCCCAAGTTCGAGCCTTGGATGGCCCACCAGTTCAAGAGCCCCGATTTTTATCGGGGCTCTTTCCTTGCGGCCGCTTTCCTTCGGGAAAAGAAATGAGTCCCGGCCGCAGAGGTGACCGGAGCCCATTTCCCATCGCACGCGAGCCGTTATATCTCGTGCCAGACTTGCGCTTAGGGAACCAGCTCCCCAATCATGGTGTTGTTGCTGTCGGTGAACCGGAGATCACCGCTGCGATCACTTGCGATCGTAAACGGGGCTGCGTGCACGCCGCGCGATTCGTCGGGCAGCGGGTATTCGGTGATTACACCGAGCGTGGTGATGCGTGCGATGGCATGACCGAACTGCTCGGTAAACTAGAGGTTTCCGTCGGCGGCCACGGTGATGCCGCCGGCGATGTTGCCGTTTCAAGCCGGGACCGGCGACAATTGCATGTCCGGGCACCTCTGAACAGTTGAGCACACCGGGAATCGCGTAGTCGGTAACGCCGGGGCTCGTCGTCATCTTTCCGAGATGCGCCAGGTGAAGAGCAGATTGTTGCTCGGCCCACTGATAATGTTCGTGGGCTCCGTGTTACCGGGCATGCCGGACGTGTACTCCATGACTGAACCGCCCGTACCGGCGATGCGGCCAATCGCGTTCCCGCTCCATTCGGTGAACCACATCGCCCCGTCGGGACCCAGCGCGATACCGTCCCGGATAGCTCGATGCGCTCGGAATGGAATAGTAACTGACGTTGGGCGTCGCGGTCGGCGTCGCGGTCGGTGCAGTAGTCGGTCCAACATGAACGCCGAAGTCATAATGCTGCCCTGCGAGCATCGTGTACGCCATTGCTGGCTCTGTGTAGGAGATCGTTACGGCGCTGCTGGTGCTCGTCACGGTCGGCGGGCCGGCGACTGCGAAGTTTCCGCCGCTGTCTTGCAGGCCCACGTACAGCCCGAGCGATTGCAGCATCGATGCGGCTTGCGGGAGTGACGGCCCCGCGGGCAATGCCTGCCGGCGGCGAGACGGATTTCCAGGAAGAACCGTTACGGCCGGCGGTGCGAAGCCGGCCCCTCGCTCGCTTTTCCGGCAAGTCGTTGCACGGAGAACCGAGCCAACAGTGCGGCCAGCATTCCAAGCACAAAGCCGACGGCAACGTCGAGCGGCCAATGTAAGTGCGCCGCCACCCGGGCGTACGCGATAGCCCCCGCGAGCAGCAAAACGGCTGCCGCCATGGCTCTCGAGCGCACGAGTAGGTACATGAAAGCAAGGCCGCACGCCGCCAAGTGATCGGACGGAAACGCGTTATCCGCCGCATGGGCGACGAGCGGCTGCACATGCTCGGCAACGAACGGGCGCGGTTCGACGAAAAAGGTCCCCGCGATTTTCACCAGCGCAACCGCTGCAAGGCCGGCGACGAACGCCTCAATCAGATCCCATTTCCAATTGCGGCGTACGACAATAGCCGTAACCACGAGAAGGGCAGGCACGACAACCAGCCACTGGGCCGCGAATGCGGTCGCTACGTTCATGAACTAATCCTCAGTACGGAACAGAGCACACGGCGCCTAGTCTACCCGCAGAAGGTGACTCGGAGATGAACGGACGCCAAAAGTCGACGCGGCGCCTGGTGAAGAGGAGCCGGACCCTCTCTATTCAACCCACCATTCAAGAATGACGGGGGACCACATTTCCGCGCTCTCGCAGGAAGAGCACCTGTTCCGCGGGCTGCTCGAATCGGCGCCGGACGCCATGGTGATCGCAGACGATCAAGGACGCATCGTCCTGGTCAACGCACAAACCGAATCGGTGTTCGGCCACAAGCGCGAAGAGCTGATTGGCCAACCCATCGAGATACTGGTCCCGCAACGTTTCCGCCGAACCCACACCGGCCATCGCACGGGTTATACGCACGATCCGCGCGTGCGGCCCATGGGCGCCGGTCTCGAGCTCTACGGCTTACGCAAAGACGGCAGCGAGTTCCCGGTCGAGATCAGCCTGAGCCCGATCCGCACGCGAGACGGTCTTCTGATATCAAGCGCGATTCGCGATATCACCGAGCGCAAACGGTTCGAGCGGGAATTGCAAGAGAAAAACGCCGAGCTCGAGCAGGCGAGCATGGCCAAAGATCGATTTTTGGCGAGCATGAGCCACGAACTGCGCACCCCGCTCAATGCGATCATCGGCTTCACCGGGACGATGCTGATGAAACTCCCCGGCCCGCTCACCGGCGAGCAAGACCAGCAGTTGCGCATCGTGCAATCCAGCGCGCGGCATTTGCTCTCGCTCATCAACGACATTCTCGACCTGGCGAAAATCGAGTCCGGCAAACTGGAGCTGCACGAGGAAACGATATTCGTGCGCGACATCGTTTTCGAGGTACGCGCGGCGCTGCAGACCATGGCCGATCAAAAGGGCCTGCAAGTCGAAAACATCATTCCGCCCAACCGCGTGCCGGTGCGCGCGGACCGACGCGCGCTGCACCAGATCATTTTGAATTTGGTCAACAACGCAATCAAATACACCGACCGCGGGTCCGTTCGCATCGAGCTGTCGGAACGAACGAAAGACGGCACGCGCTGCATCGACGTGAACGTCACCGACACCGGCATCGGCATCAAACCCGAGGATCAGGAACGCCTATTCAAAGCGTTCGAGCAAGTTGACCCAAGCAATACCCGGCGGTTTGAGGGCGCGGGGCTGGGCTTGTACTTGAGCCAGAAACTGGCCAAGATGCTCGGCGGCGAGGTCACGTTCACAAGCGAGTTCGGTAGAGGGAGCACGTTCACGCTCACGCTTCCGGCAACAAGCGCATGAGCAGGCGGGTCTTCGTCGTCGAGGATAATCCGACGAACTTGGATCTCATGCTCTACTTGCTCAAGTCGTTCGGCTTCGATGCCGTGGGTTTTTCGCGCGCCGCCGACACGCTGAGCGCACTGGAGAAAGAACCGTTCGACCTCGGTCTGGTGGATATCTTGATGCCGGAAATGGATGGGTTCGAGTTCGCGAAGCGCGTGCGCGCGAGCGAGCGCACGAAATCGCTGCCGCTCATCGCGGTAACCGCGCTGGCCATGGTCGGCGATCGCGAACGGGTTCTGGGAGCCGGCTTTGACGGCTACCTTCCCAAGCCCATCGACCCGGATCGTTTCATTTCGCAACTGCAGCTTTTTTTGGGGGAAGCGCAGCGCAAACGCCAACCCGCGCACGCCCCAAGCGGGCCGCTGATCCTGACCGTGGACGACACGGAGGTGAACCGGCAGGTCATCCGCGGGGCGCTCGAGCCGTTCGGCTACCGCATCGGCGAGGCGTCCGGCGCGCATGCGGCCCTGCAAGAGATTGCCCGGGAGAAGCCGGCGCTGATCCTGTGCGACGTGCATATGCCGGGGGGCGACGGTTTCACCCTCGCAGAACGTGTGAAGAGTGACGAGCAGATGCGGGACATCCCCTTCATCTTCATCTCGTCGACGGCGTGGCAAACCAGAGAAAAACGCCGCGCAATGGAGCTTGGCGCGCAGAAATTTATTTTGCGCCCTATCGACCCCCAGAAGCTTCTGGACGAAGTGCGCA
>DASSZL010000079.1:0-4877 GCA_035713505.1 Vulcanimicrobiaceae bacterium
TACCGATGGAATAACCGAATACGCACGCGATCTCGCGAGCGCGGAAGAAAAGTTGCGGTCCGCCGTGAGCGCGATCGTCGGAGACGTTCACGTCGCGCGGCCGGCCGAGGCGGTGCGCGACGCGGTGCTCGGCGGTGCGCCCACGACCGACGATGCCGCACTGCTTCTCGTGCAGTTCTCGCAAGTCGAGCCGGAGCCCGTTCCCGACGACGGAGCGGCGCGCGAAAAGACCTGGCGTTTTCACTCGAGCAATCCGTACAGCGCGCACTTCTCGCGGCGTGAACTGATGCGGTTTCTGCGCCGCTTCACGAAAGACCGCAGCGCGCTCTCGATCGCGGAACTCATCGTGGGCGAAATTCTTGACAACACGGTCGAGCACGCTCCGGGTCTGGTCGACGTTCGAATCGACTGGACCGGGGTCAAGCCCGTGCTTACCGTGCGCGATACCGGCCCCGGACTCAAGCGGGTTTCCTCCGAACTTCCGCACTCGGTGCTGGCGGAGAAAGGCCGCGGCCTGTTCGTCATCAAGGCGCTCGCGCAAGACGTGAGCGTGAACGCGCTGCCGGACAGGGGTACCGAAGTGCGTGCCGTCTTGCCGCTCGCCCTCGACCACTCCTAGCTTGTGGCGAAGACCTGAAACGGGGTACAAAGCGGGCATGCGTTTCATCGTCATACTCGCGGCGCTTGCGCTTGCGGCCTGCGCCGCCCAAAAGCCCGCCGCCTCGCCGTCCCCATCGCCCAGGCCGGTCCGGGATCCGTACGCGAACGGGCGTGCGATTTTCATGACCGGCCGCGATCTCGCGGGCCATCGAATCACGGCCTCGCGCCCTCCGCTGTACGGCTCTTGCGTGCAGTGTCATCGGGCGAACGGGTCGGGCGGGATGCATCTGCCCGGCGGCGCGGTGAGCGCGGATTTGCGTCACGATGCGCTTACGAAAGAGCAAGACCGGCCATACACGCTTGCGCTGCTGGAACGGGCAATTTCGCGCGGCGTCGACAACGACGGCGATAAGCTGAGCCCCGTGATGCCGCGCTGGCAAATGTCGCAGGCAGACCTGCGGGACGTCGCCGCGTACGTCCACGATAAATTGAGGTAGGTCAACGCCGGCGCTAGTTCTTCCCAACTCGGGCGCGGCTTGTTCCGTGCCGGTTCCCGCCGCGCCGGCATACTCTTCATGATGACGCACATCTTCGAACGGGTCGCGGTTCGATGCCCGTACGCCGCGGCAAGGCGGTATGTGCACGACGACGCGGTTCACGCGGTCCCGCCGATTCCGCCTTTCACGCTGCAACTCGAGCACGCGGACGATCCGCTGCGCTTCGACGAGCGCTTGCGCGTGCAATGGACGCCGAAACCCGGTGCGCCGTATCCGGAATTCATCGGCCAAATCATCCTGCGCGCGGACCCGGATGCGGGAACCGTGCTCGAATTGACCGGCGATTATCTGCCGCCGTTCGGTGCGCCGGGACGTGCGTTCGATTTATTCATCGGAACGAAAATTGCAACGGCCACCGCGAAAAGCGTGCTGCGTAAGATGGCGGAGGCCATCGAGCACGCGTCTTAATACGAGATGGTCGCCAGTTTATTCGCGGTTTGTTCGGCTACCCACACTTCCGGAGGCGCGCATTTCCCGGTCGAGGCGATTGCGTTTGGATACGCGTTCGGCGTTGCCAGCGGGAATTGATCGATAGCGCCGTGCGCGTCGATGCGACCCACTTCGTTTAGTCCGGGCTCGGTGAACCACACCGATCCGTCGCAGGCGGTGGTAATCTGCCACACGCCGTACCATGGCTGCCCGAGCGCGTTTGAACCGGTGAGCGGGTATTCGGTTAGGTTGCCTGCCGCGTCCATACGGCCGATGGCATTGCGCTGCGGGTCCGTAAACCAGAGGGCGCCGTCGCCGCCGTACGTCATGCTGCCGATCGCATCACCGGACGGAAGCGCGAACTGCGCCGCGATGGAAACCGTGCCGTTCGTATCAGAGAAGCGCGCAATCGCGTAATTCGGATAGTTTTGCAGCGCGCCCCAGACGGCCTTATCCGGCCCGAGCAGCAGTTGAACGATTCCGCCGTTGAACGTGTTGCGCGTTTTTGCCGACGTCGCGATCATGCCGCCGCCGCTATAGGACCAGCCGCCGACCCAAAACGTGCCGCCGGCGTCCACGAGCATCGTCGTCGGCTCGTCGACCGTGGGCTCGCAAAGCGCTGCCGTACCGGTGCCTCCGCACTCGACTGCGACGTATGGTTGAAAGTTCGGACCGCCATATGCGCTGAGCCAGTAAACCTGACTGCCGGTCGCGGCGATCCCGTACACACCCCCGCCCGCCTCGTACCCGGAAGGCGGACCGGCGGGCGAAGCATGTGTGAACGATCCGTTTGCGTCGCGATACAGATTGCTGCCGCTGCCGTTCGCGCCGTAGCCGGTGTAGGCCGCGCCGTCGGGCGCAACGGCCAGATACTGCGGGGTCACCGGCGAGGCATATTCGCTGATGCGCACCGTTGCGGGATTAAACGTCGGCGCGGGTGAGGGTGAGGACGTCGCACTCGGCGTCGGAACGATTGGAGGTGGCCCGCCGTAGCCCGGCGGCGTAGGCGGAAGCGTCGTTGATCCGCCGCCCGAGGAACAAGCGGCTAACGCACAACAAAGACATCCCGCAACAATTGCTCCGCGCACGCATTGCTTATGCCCAAATTCCTTGAAGCGGCTGTCACGTCCGCAGCGGTTGTTTCGTCGGTAGAAAGATATGCGAACTGATAGCGATCTAGACGGCTTCGCCGAGCGGTTCGAGCGAGGTCGTCCCGTGCTGGTGCGTCACGCCTACCGGATGCTTGGCGATTACACGGAAGCGGAAGACGCCGTGCAAGACGCGTTCTTGCGCTGGGCGCGCGCCGCACAAGCGACTGCCGTTGAAGACGATCAAGCATTTTTGCGCACGACGGTCACGCGTCTCTGCTTGGACCGCCTGCGCTCGGCTCGTGCCCGGCGCGAATCCTACGTCGGTCCGTGGCTTCCCGAGCCGATCATTCACGAAGCGGCCGACGGCCCGGAAAGCGCCGCGGTGCTCGCCGACGATCTCTCCTTCGCGCTGCTGCTCGCGCTCGAGCGGCTCGATCCGCTCGAACGCGCGGCGTTTTTGCTGCACGACGCACTGGGCGTCCCGTTTTCCGAAGTGGCGCAAACGCTGGAACGAAGCGAAGAAGCCGTGCGTAAACTCGCTTCGCGTGCCCGCGTGCGCGTGCAAGACGCGCATCGCGGGCCGCGAGTGCCGCGCGAGAAAGCGGCGCAGCTCCGCGACCGTTTCCTGGCCGCGCTGCAGCGCGACGATGCCGCGGCGCTTCAGGCCCTGCTCGTACAGGACGTCGTGCTGACCAGCGACGGCGGCGGCAAGGTGGCCGCGGCGGCGGTGCCGATAATCGGCAGCGAGCGCGTGACCCAATTTTTCATGGGCGTCGCGAAAAAGGGCGGCGCCGGCGTTCGCCGGATCGAATTCACGGAAATCAACGGTCTGCCGGGTATCGTCACGTTCGATTCCGCCGGCATTAACTTAGCCGTGGCTTACGAGACCGACGGCGAGCACATCCGCGCTATTTACGCCGTGCGCAACCCCGACAAGCTTGCCCGCCTAGCGAGGTCGCTTGTGAAGGAGCCTTCACCGTAGCTGCCCAGCTCGTGGGTAAGGTTAAATCCTCGACTAGAGGAGGTGCGGTATGCCGCTCATCGCGCAAAAGGACCGGGAAGCGCTCGCGCGGATCGCGCAGGACATAAAAAGCGACGTCGACTTGACGTTGTACACGCAGCGAAAGAGCGCGCTCATCGTGCCGGGCGTCGTGCCGTGCGAAACATGCGAGCATACCGAGCAGCTCGTGGGCGAACTGGGCGAGATTATGCCGAACGTCCGCCCGAACGTACTCGATTTGGTGGAGAATCGCGAGCAGGCCGCCAAAGACGACGTGGATCGCGTGCCGACGATTCTGCTCGGCGGCGGCGCGCAACGGCGCGTGCGCTTCGTCGGATTTCCCGGCGGTTACGAAGCCGCCTCGCTGGTGAAATCGCTGATGGAAGCGGGCGGCGCGACAGACGGGATGGCACAAGATCTGCAGACCAAACTTGGCGGCGTCACCAATCCGATCGACATCAAGGTCTTCGTTACACCCACTTGACCGTATTGCCCGCAGATGGCCAGTCTGGCCGTCTCCTTCGCGATGCTCAACCCGAACATCAAAGTCAGCGTCATCGAGGCAAACGAATACCCCGATCTCGCGCGGCGTTATGACGTTTACGGGGTGCCGCGCACGGTGATCAATGAAAGCACGGCAATCGAGGGTGCGGTTCCGCCGGACGTGCTGCTCGAGAAGATTATCGCCGCAGCCGGAACGTCCACACCATAGCATATTTTCGACCTTTGTCGCAATGACTATTCCGGTGTTCCGCGCACGGGATGCTGCCGCATGCTGCGGTAACGATGATGTATACAGCCATGCCTGAAAACCCGGGTCCGGCAACGCCGTCAATCGTCCTGGCGATGCACGTGTGGGGCGTCGATGAAAACATGCGCGCATGTGCGCGGCGCTTCGCGGACGCCGGTTTCGCGACGATCGTTCCCGACTTGTACGAAGACATGGACGCGCCGGACGGCGACGGCGAAACGGATTTTCGCCGTTTCGTTCCGTTCGCACAGAAACTCACGTTCGAAACGGTCGATCCGAAAATTCGCGCGGGCGCGCAGTGGCTGCGCGAACGCTTTCCGCAGAGCGCCGCGGCAATCGCGGGATTTTGCATGGGCGGCATCATGGCGCTCAAACGCGCGCACGGCTACCGCGATCTTTTCAGTGCCGCGGCAGTGTGGTACGGCGCATTGAACGATGTGAACGCCGCG
>DASSZL010000080.1:0-5210 GCA_035713505.1 Vulcanimicrobiaceae bacterium
GCGGATCCTCGAGCGGGCCCGGCGCCTGCGTCGCGGCCGGTCTGGTCGGTTTCGCCATCGGATCGGAAACCAACGGCTCGATAATGGTGCCCGCCGCGTTCTGCGGCGTGAGCGGCCTGCGGCCCACGTACGGGAGAGTCAGCCGTCACGGCGCGATGGCGCTGATGTGGACGTCCGATAAACTCGGCCCGATGTGCCGGTCGGCACGCGACGCCCAGGTCGTGCTGCAAGCGATCAGCGGACACGATCCGAACGATAAGACCTCGCGCAACGAACCGTTCCCGGCGGTGCGGGGGCGCAAGCCGAAGATCGCCGTCATGAAGAATGCCACGGCGAAGACGATGCCGGCCGTCGCGAAGAATTTCGAGGCGTCGCTTGCGGTGCTGCGCGAGTTTTGCGATGTGGTGCCCGAGTTCGAGATTCCGAAAGGTCCGTACGGAGAGGTGTTCGGCGCGATTTTCAACGGCGAATGCGCGGCGGCGTTTCGCGATCTCATTGAAAGCGGCCGTTCTCGCGAACTGCAATCCATCGACGATCGTATCGGCGGATATCAAGTCTACGGCTCGCTCGCCGTGGATTACGTGGACGGCATGCGCCGGCGCGCGATTTTGAATGAGGAACTGACTCGCGCGATTTCGCCGTACGACGCGATTGTGTATCCGACGCTCTCGACGGTAGCGTATCCGGTCGGTATTCCGTTCGACAAAGCGTACCCCGAGAAATATTCCGGGGAAGTGGAATTGGGCAGCCCCGGCAATCTTGCCGGACTGCCGTCCATCAGCGTGCCCAACGGATTCGGCGAGCACGGCTTGCCCACCGGGCTGGCGCTCATGGGACGTGCGTGGGGCGAAGTCCAGCTCACGCAAATTGCGAAAGCGTATCAGAGCCGCACGCGCTTTCACTTGGAACATCCCGCGCTTGCGGCCGTGTAGCGGTCATTTTGGCGATTCTCCTCGGACTGCTTGCGGCCGCGTGTTACGGCGCGGCGGATTTCTGCGGCGGTTTGGCGACCCGGCGCAGCGGCATGTTCGCCGTCGCGATCGTCTCGCAGGCAATGGGCTTCGTCTTACTGCTCGGCGTGGTGCCTTTTTTCGGCGGCCATTTGACGCGCGAAGCGGCACTGTACGGCGCGCTCGGCGGCGCATGCGGCGGTATCGGCATCGTGCTGCTCTATCACGCGCTTTCGATTGGTAAGATGGGCGTCGTTTCGCCGATCACGGCGGTGCTCGCGGCGTCGCTGCCGGTGATCGTCGGATTGTTTCGCGGCGATCGTTTGAGCGTATGGCAACTCATCGGAATACTCGTCGCGCTCGCCGCGGTCGTGCTCATCTCGCTCTCGACCGAGCCCGACGGGCGATTCGAGTTCTCTACGATAGGCGTTCGCGAGGCGGTTGCCTCGGGCGTGGCTTTGGGCGGCTTCTACATTTTCTTGGCGCTCGCCGGGAAAGGCGCCGGCCTGTATCCGCTGGCATGCGCGCGCTTTGGTTCGATCGTGTTTTTGCTGCTGGTCGCATTGGCGCTGCGCCGCCAGGTCGTTCCGGCAGCTTCTACGCTAGCGATTGTGTTAATCGGCGGCGCGATCGACATGACGGCGAACGTCCTGTACGTGCTCGCGGCGTACGCGGGCTATCTTTCGATTGCCGCGGTGCTTACCTCGCTCTATCCCGCGAGCACCGTGTTTCTGGCGCGCGTCGTTTTGGGCGAGCGTTTAGCGAACGTTCAAAAGGTCGGCGTGGCGCTGGCGCTTGCGGGAGTGGCGCTGATCGCCGGTTAGCGCTTCAGCTGTGCGAGTTGCGACGCGTGGATGTAGCGGGCGAGTTCCTCGCGGGCCATGCCGTCGACGTCCAGAAACTCCAAGTCGTAGGCGTCGCGGCGCCGCGAGTCTTTGACCTTGCCGAGCACGCGCGCTTTTAAGCGCAGCGGCGCAAACGGGCGGCGCAGCGACTTGAGCGGAACGCGGCGATAGCCGAACGGTCCGACGACCAGGTCGTCGTCCTTGCCCTTGTGCACGTTGAGCACGTGTTCGGGAAGCGTGAGGTGCAGCACGAGCCGTGTATCGGCTTTGAGCGGCTCCTCGCATTGCAGCCGAAGGCCGTTGCCCATGACGTCGCATGCTCGCGCGCTCTTGTGCGTCGAGCGCGCATCGTCGGCGCGGTACGTCAGTTCGAAATCGTGCGGGACGCGATACCCGGTGAATTGCGAGATGTCGACGAGCGAGGTATCGTAGCTGCGCGCCGAAGCCGTGCGCCGCGCCAGCATCGCCGCTTCGCGCCCAAGCGCATCCGCGTCGTCCGCGGGCAGGGCTTCGAGTGCGAGCGCGTATTCGAAGCCGACGCCGCCGTTCCGCGGGGCGTAGCGTGCGGCGACGACGCCGCTCAGTTCGAGAAGTTTGCCGTTTCCCAGGCGCCATTCAAAAGAGACGGCGGTGCCGCGTTCCATGAGCATCCACGAACGCAGCCGGCAGCCGGCCAGGGCAATGTGCAGCAGGGTAGCCTGTACGGGTTCGGCCACGCCGCGCAGACGCATGCGCACCGGAACGTCAAAAGTATGCTTGCTGACGTCCGAGGTGCCGTGCGAATAGGGCGAGCTGCGCTTGTTGAGCCAGGCCATTAACGCTAAGCGTACTACGGCCGGCTTGCTCTGTCTGCGAATTTACCGAGGGCTGCTTGTCAAGTTTGCGTTTAGCGGTGCGCTTTTCGCTCGCGGAGCTGCCCAAGCTGAACGGCGTGGATGAAGCGGGCGATCTCCTCGCGCGAGTACGCGTCGATTTCGACGAAGGCCACGCCGAATGCGGGGCGTCCGTGCCAGTCCTTCAAGCGGTTGGCAATGCGCGAGCGTATGCGCATTTCCTCGAACGGACGCCGGTTGTTCTTGGCCCGGCGGCGAGGCCCGAACGGCGTCATGACGATGTCCTCGCGCACGCCCGGCGGAAAAACGCCGAGCACGTTATCCGGCAGACGAAAGCGCACCGTGACTTCGTCGTTGCTCGTAAGCTCGCGCTCGCAAACGATGCGCAGGCCGCCCACGCTGATGTCCGTGGCGGTGACTTTAATCGCCGCGGTTTTCCGCTCTTCGAACGTCACGTCGACGGAAAATTCGGCGCGCGCGCGATAGGTGTGCCTGCGGTTAAATTGCGCCGGCGAAACGTTCATGGCCGCCGCCTCCCGGCCGCGATTGAGCGCTTCGCGCCGCTGCGCTTCGGCGATCTCCCGCGCGAGCAGGTCGCCTTGAGCGGGCAGCAGCCCCGCGAACGAGACGCCGTACTCGAAAGCACCGCCTTGATCGGACGGACGGCGCGCCATCACGCTTCCGGTTAGACGCAGATCGACGTGTTCGCGCGGCCAGTCGAAAGCGACTTTTGATCCGCGCTCGAGCGCGATCCAGGAGCGCAGGCGGCAGCCGGTTACCGACACGTCGACAATCGTCGCGTTGACGGGTATGCGTATGCCGCTCACGCTCACCTGGACCGGCAGATCGACCGGTTGCCGATAGCCGGAGCGCTCGTTCTTCGTCATCGCACTACAAGGTCGACCACACGTCGAGTTTGCGTTTCACGCGTTCGATGACGCCGTCGGTGAAGTCGGTCGTCGAGGCGTGTCCGCCGAGGTCGCTGGTCTTCAGTCCCTCGTGCACCGCTTCGAGGGTCGATTCGTAGATCGCGCGCGATGCGTTTTGCGCGCGCTTGTCCTCCATGTACGAAAGCAGCGCCGCCGAGGCGAGAATCATGGCCATCGGATTGGCGACGTTTTTGCCGAACAACCGCGGCGCGGTTCCGTGCGGCGCTTCCGCCATGACGACCGACGGCTTCAATTGTTCGTCAAATGACAAGAGCACCGATTCCGCGCCGGCAATCGATCCGAAGAGCTGCATGACGAGATCGGAGAGGCAGTCGCCGTCGCGGTTGAGCGACGGGATTACGAGCGGAGATTCGCCGTCGGTGCTCAGGAGCAGCGCGTACGTCGCGTCGATCAGCTGCGGCTCGTAACTCACGTCGGGGTGGCGGGCCGCGGCGGCGTCCATCTCTTCTTTGAGCATGCCCTCGTAAACGGGGCTCACCGTGTATTTCGGTCCGCCGAAAACCTTGGCGTGCAGGCGCTGCGCGTGCTGAAAGGCATATTCCGCGACGAAGCGGCACACGCCGCGTTCGATGGCTTCAGTACGATACGCGATTTCGTTCACGCCCTCGCCTTCGCGCCACTCTTTGGCGCCGTACGCATCGCCGACGGCCATGCGCACGACGGAGATCGGCGCGTGAATACCCGCCACCGGACGAATGCCCGGCATGCGGCGTCCCGTGCGCACGATGACTTTGCCTTCGACGGCACGGCGCAGAATCGCGTTGGGCGAACCGACGTCGCCTTTGGTCTCCGGCGTGATCGTCGCCGCTTTCAAGCCGTAGTGCGCGCGTTTCATCGCGCCGGCGGCGTCTTTCACGATGCCGTTCTGCGTCGCGCGCCGGTTTTCGAGCGAGAGATCGTAACGCTCGAAGTTGAGCTCGATGTCTATGACCGAGCGGTCGAGCACGCGCAGCGCTTCGAGCAATAATTCTTGTCCGGTTTGGTCGCCTTCCAGAACGACGATCGTTGGCGGGGTCAAATGAACTCCTATGCTGATGACGAAAGAATCTAATCCATGGCACGCGTACGCCGTAAGGCGACCGCGAAGACGCGGCTGAATTTTGAGATCGCGGGAATTGCCGCAATCGGTCTGGCCGTTCTCCTGGGAATCGCCCTGGCCTTACCGGCGGCGCGCTCCGGCATCGCCGGCGGCGCCACCGCCGCGGGCCTGAGCGCCCTGTTTGGAGGAGCCGCTGCGCTTTTCCCGGTGCTGGTCGCGCTCTTCGGCGCAATCATCTTCCTGGAGATCAACGTTCCGCGCATGATGGCGACCCTGGGCACGGCAGCGCTCGGGTACTTCCTCTTAATTGACGCGGCGTTCGGGCGGCACGGCGGCTGGGTGGGCGGCGCCCTGTGGACCGGGCTGCAGGCGCTGGTCGGGGTGCTGGGCGCCCGCATCGTTTTGGGGCTGGCCGCGCTGCTGCTCGCCGTGTGGATTACCAACGTATCGGTGAAGAAGCTGATCGGCTGGCTCATCCTTGCGATCTCGAAGCTGCGCGTGCCGCGCGTTCCAAAGGTGGCGCTCCCCGAGGGCCACGAGAACCTGCGCGAAGCGTTCGCACTGCCCGCCGAGAGCACCAAGAAGAAGCCGCA
>DASSZL010000081.1:0-7189 GCA_035713505.1 Vulcanimicrobiaceae bacterium
GACGTTGTCTTCGCCGAAGGCGGCTGCGAGTTTTTCTTCGTTGCCGACGCCGTTCTGCGGGCTTACGAACACGCACTTTTCGGGATACGCGATTGCCTTGCGCAGCGTTTGCACCGCGCTGTCCGTATCGTACGCCTTGACCGCTACGATTGCGACGTCGGCATCGACGGGCGTGACCTGCTCGATATCGCGCGGTGCGTACGTCACCTCGACGTTGATCGACTGCAGCAGATCGCCCAAATACGTTCCGACCGCACCCGCACCGACTATATAGACTTTCACGCTACACCCGTAGATCCGAAGCCGCTCGCTGCGCGTTGCGTTTCGTCGAGTTCATCGGCCGCGACGAACAGTGCGCGCGTGACCGGTGCAACGACGAGCTGCGCGATGCGATCGCCGCGGCGGATCGTGAATGGTTCGCCGCCCAGATTTGCGAGGATGACGTTGACCGGACCGCGATAGTCCGCGTCGATCGTTCCGGGCGAGTTCAGGCACGTCACGCCGTTCTTGAGCGCGAGGCCGCTGCGGGGGCGCACCTGCGCTTCATACCCGTCCGGCAGGGCAATTGCAAAACCGGTGGGGATCATCGCGCGAGCGCCCGGCTCGATAACCGTGTCCTGCCGCACCGCCGCGCAGAGATCGGCGCCGGCGGCATGCGCGCTCATGTAGGAAGGAAGCGGCAGGCCCTCGCCTTCCGGCAGCCGTTTAATGCGAACGCTGAGAATTTGCGTCATAGCCAGGTGCCCTCATTTGGAGAGCAGCGTGGCCAACTCTTCTTGGAAGCTTTCGACGTCGCGGAACTGCCGGTACACGCTGGCGAAGCGGATGTACGCGACCTTGTCCAGGTTGCGCAGTGCTTCCATGAGTTTCTCGCCGATGGTCGTGGAGGGCACTTCGCTTTCACCGCGCGCGAAGAGATCGCGCTCGAGATCCGCGGCAACCGCTTCCATCTGGCTCTCCGAGACCGGCCGCTTCTCGCACGCGCGGCGCAGGCCGGCCAGGATCTTCTCGCGGCTGAACTGCTCGCGGCGGCCGTCCTTCTTCACGACGAAGAGGCGCGGCGCTTCCATCCGTTCGTAGGTGGTGAAGCGGTGCTTACAGCGCAGGTCCAGACATTCGCGCCGGCGGCGCACCACGTTCTCGTCGTCACGTGAATCGACGACGCGTGTCTCGCTCTTTCGGCAAGTAGGACAGAGCAGTTGGATGACCCCTTTAATGGCGGCACCCACATATTGTGGGTCCCACCATTATAGGGCACTATTCGTACCGGTGCAAAAAAAGACGCTGCACCTGGTAAACCAGGGCGGCGACCCTAGGTCGCCGCGCCGATTTTGAACATCTTGGTCCCGCATTCGGGGCATTTGCCCTCGGTTGCCGGGCGACCGTTTTTCATCGTGATTTGGACCGCGTCTTTGATTTGACGCTTGGTCTTGCATTTCACACAGTAGGCTTCTGCTGCCACGTTTGACTCCTCCAAATGCCGGCGCGGGTTCCCACACGGGCGGGGCGATTTGGCGCGCTTATTCCCATGCGCCCCACCGTTTCCCCCTTGAGGAACTCCCTCGTGGCCCCAGGGAGCCCCTTGCTGCCAAGCACTAGGCGCGTGAAGGAGCGCCGGATGGATCGACCCGTTTGCTTCCCCTTCGAAGAACTAGCCGCCCTACGCCCCGGCCGCGAGATTCCCCGGGTGACCGACCAGCTCTGGGCACGGGGCAGCCTGGAGGGCCTGCGGCGCCCCACTATCGCCGTCGTGGGCACGCGGGCGGCGACCGCCTACGGAAAATCGCTGGCCCGGCGTTTCGCCACGGATTTGGGTGAAGCGGGCTGCTGCATCATCTCCGGACTCGCGCTGGGCATCGACGCGGCCGCGCACCAGGGCGCCCTCGATGCCGGCGCCCCGACTATCGGCGTGCTCGGCGGCGGACACGATCGTTTCTTCCCGCAGCGCAATCGAGGGTTGGCCGATCGGATGATCGCCGCGGGCGGCGCCGTACTCTCGCCGTTCCCCCCGGATCATCCGGCGTTTCCCTCGCAGTTTCTGCAGCGAAACGGTATCGTTGCCGCGCTCGCCGATGCGGTCGTCGTCATCGAAGCGCCCGCGCGCAGCGGCGCGCTCAATACCGCGGGCTGGGCGGCCGGACGCATTCCGGTGTTCGCGGTGCCGGGCGACGTCGATCGCGCGCATGTGAGCGGCTGCCACGCACTCATTCGTGACGGGGCGATTCTGGCGCGCAATCCGCAAGACGTGGCTGACGACTTACGGTTGAGTACGCCCGCACCGCCCGCCGCGCGCGAATCGCGAGTGCAAGAATGCGATGACCCCCAAGAGGATCCGCTGCAAGCTCGACTTCAACGGCTGCTGTGCGAAGGCGAACGCTCGTTGGACGAGCTGCTTGCGGAAACGGGGGAAACTCCCGCGCAGGTGCTCGCCGCGCTCTCCATGCTGGAACTGCGCGGCGCCGTGGAAGCGCACCCGGGGCAGCGTTACTGCAGACGGCGCTGACGCAGCGCGATGCTGATCCGCGCGGCGACGGGGCGCGCGACTTTTGGAATGTGATGCTCCCAATGCTCTTGCGCCAGGCCGCCCATCACGAGCAGGCTGCCGGGTTCCAGATCCACTGAAAACGCTCGGCGGGGACGCGCCTTACTGCGAATCTGCATCTCGCGCACGGCGCCCAGACTCACGAGCGCCACGTATGGGCGATCGATGAGATCCTCGGTGTGGTCGCTGTGCCACGAGACGCTGTCGCTGCCGTCGCGATAGTATTGTGCCGAGACGGAGTTGAACGCGGCGCCGATGCGCGCTTGCGCGCGCGCCTTCACGTCGAGCAATCCGTCGGGCAGCCGTTCTTCGGGAGCGAAACGCGCGAGCAGGCGCGGAACCGCGACCGTGCGGTCGTACATCCACATCGTTTCCTGCGCCCACGGCAGCGAGGTTTCCAGGTGCGCGAATAACCAGGCGCTTTGCGCCGAATCGAGCAGCGCGGGGTAGTACGCGATGCTGCCGCTAGCGTCGTCGACGAAGACCTGGGGAGCCGTGCCGAACAGACCGATTTGCTGCGCCACACCGGCAAAAACCCGGAGAGCGGCCCGGGCGTTGCGAACAGAGCAAGCGTGCAAATTCGCATCGTCGCGGTTGGCAAGCTGAGAGCGAAATATGCGATCCAGGCGTGCGGCGAGTTCGCCAAGCGCCTCGCGCCGTATTATCCGCTGGAGATCAGCGAGGTCAAAGCAGCGGACGGCAGCCAGCCGGCGCAAGCGATGCGCGAAGAAGCGGAGCGGATCGCGCGGCAACTGCATGAAGACGATTGCGTTTGGCTGCTCGATAGAACGGGCGACGAGCTCTCCAGCGAGCAGCTCAGCCGCATGATCGCGGGCGTCGGAAATGCCGGGACGCGGCGCCTAACCTTCGTCATCGCCGGAACGTACGGCGCCGACGACTCGCTGCGCGCGCGGGCCGATTTCGTGTGGTCGCTTTCCCCGCTGACGTTCTTGCATGAGTGGGCTCGCATGATCGTGCTGGAACAGGTGTATCGAGCGGCGAAGATCGCCCGCAATGAGCCCTACCACCACTGAACCGGTATTGCCCGACGACGCGCTTGCGACTTTTGCCGCAGCGCTGCAGGATGCCATCACCGCGCGCTATGCGGATGCACCGCGCGCCGAGATCGCGTTCGAAGCGCCGCGCCGTCCCGAGTTCGGCGACTTCGCGACCAACGCGGCGTTTGCGCTGACGCGAACCGCCAAGCGGTCGCCGCAGGATATTGCGGCGGCGCTCGTCGCGGACGTGGTCGAACGTGAGCCGCGTCTGCGCGATCTGTTCAGCGACATCACGCCGACGGCCGGATTCATCAACGTGCGTCTGGCCGCGCCGGTCTGGCAGGCCGTCGTCGCGCACATTCTGCAGGACGGCGAGCACTTCGGAGCCGGCCCCCAGCAATCGGCGCGGATCTCGCTCGAATTCGGCAGCGCCAATCCCACCGGGCCGCTCGTGGTGGTTCAGGGACGCACGTGCAGCGTCGGCGCGACGCTGGCGAACACGATGCGCTACCGCGGCTACGACGTGTTCATCGAGTGGATCATCAACGATGCGGGCGGCCAGCTCGATACGCTCGGCCGTTCGCTGTACGCGCGCTACCGGCAGCTTTTCGATCCGGCGTTTCCGTTTCCGGAAGAAGGCTATCCGGGCGATTACTTGCCGCCGATCGCGCAGCAGATCGCCGATCGCGATGCGCAGCGCTGGATAGACGCACCCGAGTCGCAGTGGCTCCCGTTCTTCTCGAAGTTCGGCCGCGACATGCTGGTCGCGGAGCAAATGCGCACGGTCGCGCGCTTCGGCGTGCACTACGATCTGTGGCAGAGCGAGAAAGAACTGCACGACACCGGACGCATCAAGTCCGGACTGGCGCGGCTCAAAGCCGGCGGCCACACGTACGAACAGGACGGCGCCGTTTTTTTCAAGGCTACGGATTTCGGCGACGACAAGGATCGCGTGCTCGTTCGGCGCGACGGGCGTCCGACGTACTTCGCGAACGACGTCGCGTACCATTACGAAAAATTGCAGCGCGCGGATCGCGTCATCGACATTCTCGGCCCGGATCACCACGGCTACATCGGGCGTCTGAAAGGTTTGGCGGAGGCGCTCGGTTTCAGCCGCGACTCGCTCGACGTGCTCATCGCGCAGCAGATCACGCTCATGCGCGGCAACGAGCAAGTGAGTATGAGCAAGCGCGCGGGCCACATCGTCACGCTCGACGACATCATCGACGAAGTTGGGGTTGACGCGGCACGCTTCTTCTTCGTCATGCTCTCGCCCGAATCGCCGCTCACGTTCGATCTGGAACTGGCCAAAGAGCAGAGCAACGAAAATCCCGTGTACTACGTGCAGTACGGGCACGCGCGCATCGCGTCGGTCTTCAAGAACGCCGATTTCGCCGATGTCGAAGAAGCGCGCATGCGCCCGTCATTGGCGGCGTTGACGAATCCCGCGGAGATCGCGCTTGCGCGGCGCTTGGCCGAGTTACCTCGAGTTGCGCAAAACGTCGTCGACCAGCTCGCGCCGCATCGCCTCACGAGGTACGCGCGCGACATCGCCTCCGACTTCCATCAGTTTTATCACGAGTGCCGCATTCTGGTCGAAGATCGCGACGAGCGCATCGCGCGCCTCGGCCTGTGCATCGCGACGAAAACGGTACTGGCGCGCGCACTCGACCTCATCGGCGTCAGCGCACCGGAGTCGATGTAATCGTATACAGCCACCAGCGCGGAGTGCCCGGCTTGGCGCCGCGATCGAAATACACGGTCGCTATGCGGCCGTCGCTTGTTTCGAATTCGTACCAGTGGCGTTTGAGATACACGTCGCCGCGATCTTCTTTCGTCCCGCGCCACTGCTTGCGCCACGTGCGGACTTCGAGCACTTCTTCTCCCCAGCGAAACGCGGGCGGCAGATCGGTGCCTGCAGGCGCCGTCGGTTCAATCGGCTGGGATATGAAGCGCAATCGGCGTTTCCATGACGGCGAGCGGCTCGGGCTGCAGTTCGTCAACCGCATCGATCTGCCCGTGCATCCACGGACCCAGGAAATACTTCCAGATGAGCTTGGCGATGGCGGCGGCAGGAATGCCCAGTATCAGGCCCGGCAAACCGAAGAGTTCGCCGCCCGCGAATACCGCGAACATCACCGTGATCGGAGAAACCCCCACCGTGCCGCCCATGATCTTCGGCACGAGCACGTTATCACTGATGCGCGCGACGCCGAACATGACCGCTTGCACGAAGATCAGCATGAACGGCCCCTGCGGAGCGGAAAGCGCGAGCGCGGCGATCTGCGCGACGAGCATGCCGATGATGGGGATCGCATAACCGATCGCGCTCAAAATGCCGACGAGCAGGGCGAATTTGAAGCCCGCGATGGCCGTGATGGCCCCGATGACCGCGCCGGTGATGACGCTGACGATAACTTGACCCGCGATATAGCCGCCGAACACGCCGACCGCCTCGGAGGAGAGTTTGCGCGCCGTCGCACGTTTGCTCGGCGGGAAGAATCCGGCGAAGCTGTCGGCGAGTTTTTGCGGATTGAGCAGAAAGAAAAACGAGAGAATAATTGCGGAGAACGCGATGAACAGGCCGGTCGCGATGTTGATCGCCACCGTTCCGAGCGAGGTCACCGTCAGCGTGAGCAGTTCGGTGATCCGCTGTCCGCCGATTTGCTGCACGTTGATGAGTTCCGGCGGAATGTTCGCCTCCGGGAAATGCGCGCGAAGCGCGGCCTGCGCCGCTTCGAGCCAATTCTGCGTGCCGCGCAAGTACGCCGGCGCATTCTGCACGAGGATCTGCACTTGATCGATCGTCATCGGCACGACGATGACCAGCACCACCACGCTAAACAAAATCAGCAGCGCGTACACGATCGCAATCGCCCAAATCCGCGGCAAACGGCGGGTGGTGAGCCAATCGACCATGGGGTGCGCCGCCGAAGCGATGAACGCGGCGATCACAAAAATGGCGATCGTCTTGGGGATGCGCGTGGCAAACCAGAGCGCGAGCACCGCGATGACCAGCACCGCGACCGTCATCCAGACGCGTCTGCGGCTGGAGAATTCTAGAGCGGTTTGCACAGCAGCCGCCGCTCCGTGAGAAACCCGGCGCGCTCGTAGAGGGCGCGGGCCGCGGCGTTGTCTTCGGTGACCATCAATCCCATATACGGCAATCCTCGCCGGCGTGCCCAATCTTCGGCAGCGGCCAGCAAACGACTTCCTATACCGCAGCAGCGCGCCGAGGGTTCCACGGCCATGTAGGCGATGAAGGCCTGCGGCATGCGCGTGACCTCGTCGGGCATGGTGTCGAGCAGCAAAATGAAGCCCGCCCGTTTCCCGCCGCGCTCGGCGATGAACAGCATGTGCGATTGACGGAAGACGAAGTCGAGTAGACCATCGTAGCTAGCCTCGAGCATCGCCTCGTTCACATAGCGAAACCGCGCCACCGAGTCGCCCATGGTGCGCTTGCCCAGATCTTCCACGAAGGGACGATCCTCGGTTCGCCCCTCGCGAACGACGACCGCTACGCCGCTGTCCGCCATACCGGCAAGAAGTCCTCGAAGGCTTCGATGAGCGCGCCGTTTTCTTCGGGGGCACCGATGGTGATGCGCAGGCGGCCCGGCATCGCCAGGGCATCTCCCGAGCGCACGATGAT
>DASSZL010000082.1:0-2601 GCA_035713505.1 Vulcanimicrobiaceae bacterium
GACCTCCTCAAGCGTCTGCGCGTTTATAATAGCTTACGTTCTGAATGGATCGACGTTCCGAATTATCGCCCCGAATACTTGCGCGTTGGGTATCCTATCCAAATAGATCGGCACGGCTTTTGCCTGCTGGAGCTTTGCGCGGAGGAGTAAATCGTGGCGCGTCCCTATCGGTTCGGATTCAGCGAATTCACAACCTGGCCGTGGTCGTTCAAGAAAGACGTCGAGCACTACAAAAAAAACGGCGCCGACTGCATCGAAGTGTGCGAGTTCAAACTCTCGCATAACGATTACGGCGAGCAACTTGCGTACATCGACAAACATGGCTTGACGGTCTCCTCCGTACAGGCGAAAGTGCATTCCATTTTCGTCGACTCGATGGCGCCTACGCCGAAGGATTCGAAAGACCGCGTGCAGGCGATTAAAGAGGCGATCGATCTGAGCGCCCCGCACCTGCCCAAGGGCACGCCGTTCATCGTCATCACCGGCGCGCCGCCCGAAGGGAACATGCGTAAGACGGTGGAGACCACCGCGGAAGCGCTCAAAGAACTCGGAGAGTTCGCCGCCAAGCGCGACATGAAGATTGCCTTCGAGCCCCTCAACCCAATCAACGTCAACACCGATACGGCCGTTTGGGGTCTGGACCACGGCCTCGAACTCGTCGAGCGTGTCAATCATCCGGCGGTCGGCATCTGCGTGGACACGTGGAACGTCTGGGAGACGCCGAACCTCGAGGACGTCATCCATCAGTGCGCAAGCCGCATTCTCGTCATTCAGCTCAGCGACTGGAAGACGCCGCGCTCCACTGCGGACCGCTACACGCTCGGCCAAGGCGAGATTGAGCTCGCGAAGATCGTGCGGGCGATTCGTGCAACCGGATTCCAAGGACCTTGGGTTGTGGAGATTCTCTCGTCGTTGCACTTGGAAGGATCGCTCTGGAAATCGGACTTGGATGAGGTGCTGCGCAAGAACCACGAGGCATTCGATCGGCTCTGGAACGAAAGTGAACCGCGCTAGTTGAACCGCGAGTTCGCCGCGTACCTCGCGGCGCGCCAGGCCGGCCTGCTGGCGTTTAGCATCGAAGACGTCGCCGTCAGCTGGCAAATCTTTCAACTGCGCCATAACCCGCTCGATTTGGGCCTGGTCGGGCTCGTGCTCTTCCTGCCGCAATTACTGCTGGCGTTGCCGGCCGGCGTTCTGGCGGATCGCGCGGATCGCCGGCTCGTCATCATCGCATCGTCCATGGGTGAGGCGCTCGGACTTGGCGGATTCGTCGCGCTGATCGTTCTAGGCGTGCATTCCGTTTGGATCTATCTGGGCGCCGTTGCGTTTATCGGTATCGCGCACTCCGTCGGCATTCCCGCGCAGCGGGCGCTGCTCGTGAACATCGTACCGAAGGAACGGTTCGTGCGCGCGCAGGCGCTCACGTCGTCTATCGGTCAACTCGTAATCATCGTAGGTCCGGCGCTCGGCGGAGCTCTTATCGCCGTCGGCACGCCCGTGGCGTTCGGCGTCGCGGCGGCTGCCTATGTCGCTGCCACGGGCGCATTCACGTTCTTGCGCCGCCACACCGTCGAGTATGAGGATGTCCCGGTGCTGCACGCGGCCTTGGAGGGCGTGCGATTCATCTTTCGCCGGCGGGTGATTTTGGGCGCGATCTCGCTCGATCTGTTCGCCGTGCTCTTCGGCGGTGCGACGGCGCTCTTACCGGTGTTCGCGACGCAGATTTTGCACGTCGGGCCGACGGGGTTCGGTATGCTGCGGGCTGCGCCCGCAATCGGAGCGGCGCTGGTTGCGGGGTACGTCGCGCGTCATTCGCTCGGGCGCGGGGCGGGGCGCCTGCTGCTCGTGTGCGTGAGCGGCTTCGGCGCGGCGACGATCGTCTTCGGCACGTCGCGAAATGTCGTTCTATCGCTCATCGCGCTCGTGTTTACGGGTGCGTTCGACATGGTCAGCGTGGTCATACGCAACACGCTGGTTCAACTGCGCACCCCGAACGAAATGCGCGGGCGAGTAGGCGCCGTTGAAAACGTGTTCATCGGTGCCTCGAACGAACTGGGTGCGTTTGAATCCGGCGGTGTCGCCGCGCTTATCGGGACGCAGGCGTCTGTCGTGCTGGGCGGAGTTGCGACGCTTGCCGTGA
Source organism: Vulcanimicrobiaceae bacterium (assembly GCA_035713505.1). Taxonomy (GTDB): domain Bacteria; phylum Vulcanimicrobiota; class Vulcanimicrobiia; order Vulcanimicrobiales; family Vulcanimicrobiaceae; genus DATGJX01. Next base: position 2,141 of record DASSZL010000082.1, read on the forward strand.
TTGCGCTGTGGTCGGTACTGTTTCCCGAATTACGGCGCTTTGAGGTGCTGGAACGCGATACCAGCCGGTGACGATGGAACGCACGTTGTTGCGCAGCCCGGTCGTCGCGACCATTACCATGTGGCCGCCGAAGAAGGCCAGCATCTCCAACGCGAAACCGATGTGCCAGATGCTCGCCGTCTTGCGCCCGAAGATCGCCGCCATCGGCGTCTGCAGCGGTGAATGTTTCCAGAGGGCAAAGCCCGTTGCCGCAATGAGCGGAGCGATCAGCAGCAGCACGAATGTGTAGGCCAGCTTTTGCAGCGGATTGTATTCGCCGTACGCGGGCGGCTCGCTGCGTAGACGCAAGTAGTATGCCGCCATCGGCAACAGACCGTTCACGTCGTCTGCGTTGAAGAGCAGCTTAGCGAGCTGACCGTTGATCAGGCCCGAGGCGATATAGATGACGCCGCTGGCGAGCA
>DASSZL010000083.1:0-13606 GCA_035713505.1 Vulcanimicrobiaceae bacterium
CTCCGTGTTCTTGCATCATTGCGTGCAGGCCGGCCTCGACCTCGCGCTCGTGCATCCCAAGGAGATCACACCCTACGGAGAACTCGACGCCACGCAGCGCGAGCTCTGCGACGATCTGGTCTTCAATCGCCGTCCGGATGCGCTGCAGCGCATGATCGAGCATTTCGAAGCGGCAGGTGCGGTTGCGCAATCGGGCGCACCGGCCAAAGACGACGACGCCGATGCGCCGCCGGAAGTCCGCATTCACAATGCGATCTTACGCCGGCGCAAGGACGGCATCGAGCAGAAACTCGACGAGGCGCTCAAGACGCGCGACGCGGTCGCCGTTCTCAACGACGTCCTGCTTCCCGCGATGAAGGAAGTCGGCGACAAATTCGGTTCGGGCGAACTGATTCTGCCCTTCGTGCTGCAGTCCGCCGAAGTCATGAAGAAAGCCGTCGCGCACCTGGAGCAGTTCCTCGAGAAGAAGGAAGGCGCCAGCAAAGGCAAAGTCGTGCTCGCCACCGTGTTCGGCGACGTGCACGACATCGGCAAGAATCTGGTGGGCACGATTCTTTCGAATAACGGCTACACCGTTTTCGATCTCGGCAAACAAGTGCCGATGAACACCATTTTGGAAAAAGCCGTCGAAGTAAAAGCCGACGCCATCGGGCTTTCGGCGCTGCTCGTCTCCACCAGCAAACAGATGCCGGTGTGCGTGCAAGAGCAAGACGCACGCGGACTGGACTTTCCGGTGCTGGTCGGCGGCGCCGCCATCAATCGCGACTTCGGCCGGCGCATCTCGCTGCTCGACGAGGGCGAGCGCTACTTCGAGCCCGGTTTGTTTTACGCCAAAGACGCGTTCGAAGGCTTGCAGATCATGGAATCGCTGAACGATCCCAAGAACCGGCAAGCACTCATCGAGCGTGCGAAACGGGAAGCGTTCGCGCTGCGCGACAAGCAGCGCACGGTTGCGGCGCCCAGTAACGGCGAGATCGTGTATTCAGCGGTCAAGTCGGAACGCGCGCCGATCCCCAAGCCGCCTTTCTGGGGAACGCGCGTCGTGAAGGACGTCGACCCGGCCAAACTTTGGTCGTGCTTCGATCTGCGCAGCTTGTACCGGCTCTCGTGGGGCGCCGCGAACACCAAGGGCGATGCGTTCGAAAAGCTCGTGCGCGAGGATTTCGAGCCGCGGCTGCACCGGTATCAAGAGATGGCGCTCAAAGAAGGTTTACTCGAACCGCGTTTCGTGTACGGGTATTTTCCGGCCTCCGGGATCGGCAACGACGTCATCGTGTACGACCCGGCCGATTCGTCGAAAGAGATCGCGCGCTTCGCGTTCATCCGTCAGGCGGGCGGCGAGCATCTCTCGCTTGCCGACTACGTGCGCGAACCCGAGAACGGGCGCGGCGTGGACGTCATCGCTTTGCAAGTCGTTACGATGGGGACCCGCGCGTCGGAGCGTACCGAGCAGCTGCATCGGGACGGCGAGTACAGCGAGTCCTATTTTCTGCACGGATTTTCGGTGCAAAGCGCTGAGGCGCTCGCGGAGTATTCGCATCACCTCGTGCGCGGCGAACTCGGTTTGGAAGAAGAACGGGGCAAACGGTATTCATGGGGATACGGCGCCTGCCCCGATCTTTCGCAGCATGCGACGGCGTTCAAGTTGCTCGACGCGACGAATGCAATCGGCGTATCGCTTACCGAAGGATTCCAAATCATGCCGGAGCAGTCCACCGCGGCGATCGTGCTGCATCATCCGAAAGCCGCGTACTTCAACGCAGCCGCAACGCGCGAACTCACGACGGCCTAGCGAGCAGTTCCGCGAGTTTCTCGAAGCTCGTTTCCCAGCCGGCGGCCGTGTTCGTGCAGCCCTCGGGCGTCGTGAAGCCTTCGTGCTTCAGGGTAATGCGCGTGCCCGAATGGGTTGGCTCCAACACGTAGGTCACGGTCGTAGGCGCGGCCGGCGTTCCGGCGAGATGCCATGTGTGCACGAGCTTCTCGGGCGCGCGAACCTCAAGGAACTCGCCTTCGAGCGTGTACGGGGTGCCGCCGCCGATACCGCCGGCGATCCAGCGGCCGCCCTGGCGAACATCGCCGTTCCATTCCCGGGTGTCGAACACGCCGGGGCGCACCCACCACTGCGTGATTTCATCGGATGCGAGCGCGCGGAACACGCGCTCGGGCGATGCGGGAATCTCGAGGGTTGCAACGGCCGTGCGGGAGAGGGCGTGTAGCTTCTGCAGCATTGTCGTCCAGCCGTGCGCGTGATTTTGTCGCGACCGCTCGGAAGACAAACGTTCGTGCGTGAGGATGAGTTCGGTGCCCGCGGGGTGCGGGTTGAACTCGATGGTCAGCAGCGTTTCATGCTCTTCGGCCGGATTGTCTTCTTCCCATTGCCAGGTCATCGACAGGCGGCGGCCGGGCTGTACGTCGCGGTACGTGCCGTACGCGACGTACGGTTCGTTCTGAGCATTGCGCATGTCGATGCGGTACGTTCCGCCGGGACGCACGTCCATCGTCACATCGGCGATCGTGATGTCCTGCGGACACAGAAACTGACGCGCGAGCTCGGGGTCGGTCCACGCCTCGTAGACGCGCTGGGGCGAAGCGGCATATTCCCGGCGGATGACGAGTGCCGGTACGGTGGATGTGTTCATGGGTTACTTCCTCGTTTTGGAGCGATTCGCGAGAACCGCGTCCAGCCGGTCGAGCGAGGCGTTCCAATACGCGCGCTGCTTGTCCAGCCATTTTGATGCGGATTCCATCGCGGCGGGGGAGACGGTGCAATGATGAACGCGTCCGACGATCTCGCGTTTGAGCAGACCGGATTCTTCGAGCACGCGCACGTGCTTGGAAACGGCCGGCTGCGAAATGGAAAACTCGGCGGCGATCTCGCCGACCGTTAGGGGCCGGCGAGAGAGGCGCTCGACGATGCGGCGACGCGTGGGGTCGGAGAGTGCGCCGAAGACGCGATCGAGCGAATAAGTGTGATTAACCATACGGTTATATAACCATACGGCTAAATATCGCCGCTGTCAAGCCGGAGGAGAAGCCCTTACGGAGTTGCCGTGCCCGTGCCCATGGGGACGGATTCTTGGCCGCGTTCCGCCATGGCGGATCGCAGCATCGTGATCGCCGTGTAGATGACGACCGCGGCAACAAGCCAGCGCAGCGCGGTAACGTTCAGAGACTTCACGATGAACGCGGCCGCGAGAACGCCCGGAATGCCGCCGATCGTCAGACCGGCCGCGGCCTTGAGGGTGTAGGCATCGAACTTGATGAAGCGCCAGCCTGCAATCGGCATGAGGAATGCGCACGAACCCATCATGATCGGGAACGCGGCAATCGGGCTCATGCCCAGCAGCGCGACCATGATCATCGCCGGTGCGTACAGGCCGATCCCGATCGTCATCAGCGCGCCCAGCAGGAAGTTGCCGGCGACCCCTATCCAAAGCAGCGTTCCGCTCAATCCGAGCGCGTTGCCGCCGCCCTGTAAAATGTTCAGATTCTTCATGATGAAGAAGATGCCGGCGGCAACGAGCGCGAGTCCCATGCCGACCTGCACGTAGCGGCGCGGCCATTTCGCGACGACGCCCGCTCCCAGCCACGCGCCCGCGATCGCCGCAACGATGAGTAAGACGAGCGTGAGCGGAGCCACATTCACTATCGCGATAAAAATCAGCGCCTCGGCAATTGTCGGCAACGCATGACCGACGTTGAGCGTTCCGGGAATGCGTTCATCGGGAACGAGTTTCCAAAACTTGAACATCGCCGTCGTCGGCGCAAACGACCCGATGCCGAGCGTATCAAAAAAGTCGGTGACGAAACCGACTCCAATCTCCAGCGGCTTGGGAAGCGCGAACCCGCGCCTTTTCATCTCTGCTGCCCACGCGGCTAGATAGACGACTGCGAAAACGCCGAGCAGAACCAGGAGAATCGCGTGTACGCTCATGCCGGATAGTCCACCGGCGCCTCGCTTTAGACCTGCGGTTAGGGCGAGGGACCTACGCGGGCTGCACTGGAAGACCCACGGACGTTGCGGCGCCGCGGCATACAGTCGAGCCATGAACTACCGGCTCGCCAGCGCGGCATTCCTCGGCGCGGCGGCGCTCGCCGCATGCGCCGGTCACAGCGGAACCGCAAATCTTCCACCCGCCCCGCGTGGCGTGCAATCCGTTTCGACGAGCGGCGGCGTCACGACCGTGAGCGGTCCCGTCGTCGCCATCAAAAGTTCCGGCGAGTTTCAAGTGAACGGCGGCTCGGGCTGCGGATACCTCAACATCTACACGACCTCGTCCACGACGTTCAGTCCGGCCGGAGCAAAGCCGGCGGTCGGGGATTACTCGGTCAGCAGCGGAAGCGGCAGCTGCGCTACGTATCTGACTGCAACGAGCGTAACCTTGAGCACGCCCTCGCCCTCGCCGGCACCCTCGCCGGGCTCATCGCCGACGCCGTTCCCGGCGAGTTACACGATTGGGTCCGGCGGAATTTTCGGCGCCGACAACGTCTTCTCGCCCAATGACGGCGACACGTCGAGCGGCGGACAGGGACAAACCGTCGACGGCATGCCGTGCGTGAGCACGATGCCCAATGCCTACCACGTCCACTCGTTCGCCGGCATCATCATCAACGGAAGGCAGCTCGCGCTTCCCGACGGCATCGGCATGAAAAATCCAGGGGCGGACGGCACGTATTACGGCTTCCCGAACTGGACCGAATACGCGTCATGTTACTACTACATCCACACGCACGACGCGTCGGGCGTTTTCCACGTCGAATCGCCGCAAAGCGTTTCGCTTTCGAGCAGCATCTACACGCTCGGCAACGCATTCGACATGTGGGGAATGACCTTATCAAGCACCCAAATCGGTCCGTACACGGGAACCGTCCGCGCATACGTCGCAAACGTGCCGCTCAAAACCGCGCAAATTCTCCGCTCGTACTACACCCAATACAGCGGCGATCCGCGCTCCATCCCAATCTACTCCCACACTACGACCTGGCTGGAAATCGGCCCAACCTACGTCACGCCGTCATCTCTTCCGGTGCTGAACTACTACGAAGAATACTAATTCAAGCACCGTGTCCGTCAAAACCCAAAACGTTCGCGCGCATCTCAGTCTTCCGGTTTAGGCAGCCGCGGGCGTGCAAACCTCGCCGAAAACGGTATGTCCGCCAACCATCGTGCCAATCACCGTAAACGACTCATCCCAGAACGAGAGATCCGCGCGCAAACCGGGCGCGATGCGCCCCAGCTCGCGATCCATGCCGAGCAACTTCGCCGGGGCGTGCGTCGCAGCGACGATCGCTTTGGGAAAAGGCAGCTCGGTGTAAGCCATGTAGTTGCGCACGCCCTCGTCCATGCGCAGCGCGCTGCCCGCGATGGTGCCGTCATCGGCGCGCATGACGCCGCCTTCAATGTGATAACCCGGTCCCGCGGGCGGCATGTTGTCGGTGGCGATAACGATGCGATTGCCGAGCGTGCGATGCAGAATATCGACCATGACGGGCGCGACGTGATGACCGTCGCAAATCACTTGCACGAACGTACGCGTATCCTGAATGAACGCCGCCAAGATCGACGGATCGCGGTGATCCAGCGGCGGCATCGCGTTGAAGGCGTGCGTGAGCGAGCGAAAACCCATGCCGATGGCGAGCATGCCTTCGCGATAACGCGCGGACGTGTGTCCCGCCGAGCAGACGATGCCGTGCTCGAGAAAAACGCGCGCGGCATCTGTTGCGCCCTCGATTTCCGGCGCGAGCGTGACCATCAGGCATGCGCCTTTGCACGCGTCGACGAGCGCGCGCGCGTGATCGGCGCTGGCGGGAATGACCCACTGCGGCTGGTGCACGCGGCGAAACTTCGGATTGAGAAACGGCCCTTCGAAATGAATGCCCAGACAGCGCGCGCCGCGCGGCACGTCCTCTTCTAATTGGTGCGCTGCTTCAACGACTTCGCCTGCCGCATGCAGCATCGACTCCCACGGGGCGGTCATAATGCCAGCGACGAACGCCGTTGCGCCTTGACGCGCGTATTCCACGGCTGCCACCGGAACGGCATAACCTTGATCGCGATTGAACAAAAAGTCGCCGGCGCCGTTGGTATGGACGTCGATGAGCCCCGGCGCTACGTGGGTTCCGGGCGGTAAGCGGAAATCGCTTGGACCATCCGCTGCGAGTACTTCGAGGATCCGGCCGCGTTCGACGGTGATGCGTCCGTAGGTGGAAGTTCCATCGCCGTGGGCAATCGTCGCCGGGCCGAGGGTGAAGCGGTCTGTTTTGGGTGGGGAATCCATAATGGCGAAAAAGGTCATTCGCCTTCCCCCTCGCCCGTCCCCATTAACGCGAAAACCAGCGCGAAAAGAATCCGCGCGATTTCCCGGCCGGCGGCTGCTCGCCTGCTTGCACCGTTTTCGAGGCCTCGGCGCGCTGCGCGCGTTCGAGCCGCTCGAGGCGTGCCATGTGTTCCTCGGCGTGAGCGGCGATGGTGGAGACGAGCGCGTCCAGTTCGTTCCATCCGGCCGGCGCGCGCTGCTCGCGCTTTGCCTGCGCGTACTCGAGCGTGGAAAGGGTGAACATACGCTTCACCGGAATCGCGCGCTCACGCAGATACTGCTGCGCCAGGTCGACGACGTGGCGGCGTTCGGCGGAAGACTCGTTGTCGGCCAGGGTGTGCGCGAACATCATGGGTTTTCCGAGTTGCGCGGCGCGCTCATAGAGCGATAGTTCGCGATCTGACAATTGCCGCGAAAAGAGGCACAAGACCTCGCTCGCGGCTCGTGCCGTCACCATGCAGACGTCCTCCAGCGTGCTATCGCCCGCATCAAAGGCCGGCGCATGCACGAGCACCAGCTCCCGCGGCAGTTTCCACGGTGTGAGAATGAGCACCGGGTTGCGCGTGGCTTCTTCGAGCGCGGATTCGACTTCTATCTCGCGCCACGAACCGTCGGACTGCAGCGCGAATGCGCCTTCGGTTTCACCGTACCGCACGTGCACGGGATACGCGATCTCGCCCGCCGTTTCGTCCGCCAGCACGCGATGTCCGGCGAACGCGTTGATGAGGCTCGATTTCCCGCGTCGCAGCGCACCCAGAACAGCCACGCGCCACCGCTGGGGACGCAAACCGCGCTGATACGCTTCGCGATCGAACTCTTCCGCCACGTGCGCTCGCCGCACGGCTTCGGCTCCGGGATGCGCGGCGGCAATCTCCTCGCCGCGCGCGAGAAATGCATCGACTTGCGCGTCGATGACCGCCAGAATCTCTCGCATGTGCTTTTGAGACTCGCGCATGCGGGCAGCGATAAGGTCGGCGCCCTCGCTGCGCTCTTGCGACTGCAGGGCGCGGTCAATGCTGCCGACGGCCGCATCCCTCGCCCGTTCGAACGCGTCTTCCAGCGCGTTCGCGTATGCTTTGGCGATGTCCGAAATCTGCGAGGCAATCTCGGCGGCGAACGCGACCATCTCGTCTCGAAACTCCGGCCAGATGCTTGCGCGCAAATCAGCCGTCAATTCGCGTTTCATGTACGATCCCGGCGGCGCGCTCGCAAACTGCGTCGCGATGCGGTGAACGAGCGCGATTGCGGGACCGCCTATTGCTTCGAGCACGATCGTGGCGCAGAGTGCGTGTTCCGGGTCCTGCGCCCACATGCTGCTCTGGCCGCTGGAACCGAACGCTTGTGCGGCGACGCCTCCGAACGAAAAGCGCACGGGCAGCTGTTCTTGCGCGGCCTTGAGGACGCGTTCATAATCCGCGAATACGGCGCCGGCCACCCCGGATGCGAAGTGCTCCACGGTTTCGCCCAGCGTGCGATCGACGAGCATATGCAGGCGTGCGCGATCGCGCAGCCCGGCAATGTCGGCGGTATCGAACGCTTGCGTGAGCGCGCGTTCCGCGTCCTGCGCAAGCACGGCGCCTTGCTCGCGCAGCTCCGCCGCCATGCGTTCGGACGAAGCGAACGCTTTTGCGCGTGCGTCCTGCATGATGGTTTGCAGCGCCGCGATCTGCGGCTGCGCTTGCGCGCGGCGGCGCTCGAGTTCCCCGCGTCCCAGCGCGAGCATCTGTGCGTCGCGTTCCATACGCTCGATGCTGTCGCGTGCCGCCAGCGCCGCCTGGTCGCGCGCGCGAGAAAGACGCGCGCGTCCGCTGTTGCGCACGAGCGATGCATCGAGCGCGCTCGTGAATTGCGGAAACCGCGAGCGTTCGACGAGTGCCGCGTCACCTTTTAACGAGCCTTCGGCAAATTGGCGCGCGGAAAGCGCGTAGACGTACGTGCCGGGCGCGTGGACGGCCGCGAGCTTGGCGATGCGCTCGTGCGCGGATTCCCATGCGGCTTTGCCGTCGGCGCCGGTTTGATCCCAGAGATCGATCTTGGTTTGCACGATGAAGATCGTGTCCAAGTGCTGGCGAATAATGCCCAGGAACGACGCGTCGCCCTCGGTGAACGGCTGCTGGGTGTCGATGAGATACAGCACCGCGTCGGCGTTCGGCAAAAACTGCAGCGTCGCGCGGCGGTGCGCCGGATTGATCGAGGCCAGGCCCGGCGTATCGGCAACGCTGAACCCGCGCCGCAAAAATGGCGAATCGACCTTGACCAAAACGCGCGAGGGCGCATCTTTCTCGTCTTTGAGCGCATCGTGAATCGCGCCGGCGTCGCCGGCGGCGGATGCCACGGCGACAAACTGCGAGAGACGATCGAGCGGAATGCGCTCGACCCGTCCGTCTTCGTGATAGGCGTGCGCCTCGCTATGCGGCGCGTATTCCAACTCGGTGATCGTCGCGGTCGACGGATTGATGTCGGTCGCGAGCAACCCGACGATTTGCTCGCGTCCCGCGACCTGTTCGTAACGGAATCTGCCGAGCAGCGCGTTGAGCAAGAACGACTTGCCGCTGGAGAACTCACCGACGACGGCAAGCAAAAACGTCGCGCGTTCCAACCGTTCGCGCGCTGCCGCGATGACCTGCTGCTGCTCGGGCCCGGCGAGCGCTTCGAGGGCGCAAATCTGTTCGAGAACCGCCAGGCGGGTCTGGTCATACCGCGCGAGGGCCGAAGTGTCTATCATTGTAACCGGCGCATCCGCGCTGCGCGCTGCGCGCCCTCCACACGCAAAGCGCGTGGGGCCCCCGGCCTTCGGCCCACTTGCACTTACCCGCGGATCAACGCCAGAGCTTCGTCGCGGTGCTGCTCCATCAGCGCTTTCGTGTCGCCTTCGACGTTGAGGCGCAGCAGCGGCTCGGTATTCGAGGCGCGGATGTTCATCCACCAGTGCGGATAGGAAATGGTGATGCCGTCCAGATGGTCTATTTCGGCATCCTGGTAGTGCTCTTGAATCTCTTTGAGCTTCTTGGGAATGTCTTTGACCGTGCTGTTGATCTCGCCCGACCGGAAGCGCGTGTCGATGGGCGCGATGACCTCGCTCACCGGTTTGTTCGCCTCACTGAAAAGTTCCAAGCACTGCATGAGGGCGATCATTCCGGAATCCGCGTACCAGTTGTCGCGGAAGTAGAAATGCCCGCTGTGCTCGCCGCCGAAGACGACGTCCTCTTCGCGCATCGTTTTCTTGATGAGCGAGTGGCCGACTTGCGAACGTACCGGAACGCCGCCGTTTTTCTCGATGAGTTCGGGGACGCTGCGGCTGCAGATGAGGTTGTATAGAATCTTGCCGCCCGGATGGCGCTTGAGCGTGTTGAGCGCGACCAATGCCGTGACGGTGCTGCCGTCGATCAGGTCGCCCTTCTCGTCCACGATGAACATGCGATCCGCGTCGCCGTCGAAGGCCACGCCGAGATCGCAGTGGTGTTTGCGCACCGCGGCCTGCAAGTCGGCCATGTTCTCGGGCTCGATGGGGCTCGCCGGATGGTTCGGAAAACTGCCGTCGAGTTCGAAGTAGAGCGGAACGACCTCGCAGGGCAGATGTTTGAAGACGTGCGGAACCGTTTCGCCCGCCATCCCGTTTCCAGCATCGACGGCAATCTTCAACGGCTTGACCTTGGACGGGTCGATGAACGAGAGGCAATGCTGCGCGAAATCATCCAGGATGTTCACACGTTTGACGGTTCCGGGTTTTGCCGCTTTCGCCGGCAGCGTTCCCGAGAGAATGCGATCGCGCACTTCGGCAAGGCCGGTGTCCAGCGACATCGCCTGCGCCTGATCGCGCGTGAACTTCATCCCGTTGTACTTGGCGGGGTTGTGCGAGGCGGTGATCATGACCCCGCCGTCGTAGCCGAACTTCCCGACCGCGAAGTACAGGGCGTCGGTGGAAACCAGGCCGATATCGACGACGTCGGCGCCTGCTTCGGTCGCACCGCGCGCAAACGCTTCGAACAGGCTCTTGCCCGAGGGGCGCATATCGCGTCCGGCGGCCACGGTCTTCGCGCCGAGCAGCGGGACGAAGCAGCGGCCAATCTGATATGCAACGTCTTCATTAAGCTCTGCCGGATAAATGCCACGGACGTCGTAGCTCTTGAAAATCGCGGTGTTCAGTTGCGTTTGCATATGCTTTACAGTTCGGAGGTGTGGTTGCTCAGACCTAGGAGCCAATCGGTATACCGGGCAGGTATATACCCCCTAGGCGCCCGGGCGTGATACGACTTCCGCGGCTCCCGCGGCCGCTTTTGCGCGGCGCCGGCACGCTCACCGCGACGGCTATTCTGGCTTTCGCGCTGATTGTGGCGGTCACCGGCGCGGTCATGACGCGCAAGGCGATCACCGTTTCCTTTGCCGAGCAAATGCAGATTGAGCGCGCGCAGCTCACGCTCGAGCGCATGCTCAAGATTCAGTTGGACGAACAGAATTACGCTCGCGCGTACGTCATCACGCGGGACCCCTCGGAGATCGACTCTTACCGCGCGACTTCGGCACAGTTCGATCGCGAACGCGACACGCTTGCGCGGATTTTGCGGCGCGAGCGGCTGGCCGACGCCCTCGGAGCGCTGGAAGACTACGATATGGCGCATATGGACTGGCATACGCAGGTAGCAAACCGCATGATTGCGCGGCCCGGCGTGGCCGTCCGGGAACTGGAAAAGCGCGGAAAAACGCTAATCGATTCGCAGAGCGACGCGGCCAATTTCATCGAGACGCGCCTGGCTGCGCGCAATCGCGAGGTTCTCGACGAAACGCAAGCCCGGATCGACAGCACGCTCTATCAGCGTATGGTGTGGCTTGTGCTCTTCGCGCTCGCCGCGATCTTACTCAACGGCTGGCGTTCCCGTTTGACCAGCGCGCTCGAGGACGAGCGCCTCACCACGCAGACGCTGCAGCGCGCGTTTCGCAGCGAGCACGTGCCGCTCCCCAACTGCCGCATCGGCAGCGCGTACGGCGCGGCAAGCAGCCACTTGGCCGTCGGCGGCGACGTGTTCGACGTGCACCGGCTCTCCGACCGCCTCGGACTGGTCGTGATCGCCGACGTCAGCGGCAAGGGCGTCGACGCGGCGGTTCTGACCGCATTCATTAAGTTCACGATTCGCGGCATCGCGCTGCGGCGGCGCGATCCCGGGTTCATTTTGCAGGAATTCAACCGAGCGTTTCCTCGCACGGTGGAGAATCCGTATCTCTTCGTGTCGATGTTCGTCGGCATTCTCGACACGTGGACCCTTCGGCTCGACTATGCGAGCGCGGGCCACGACATCGCGTTCTTGCGGCGCGGAGCTGCCGTGGAACAACTCGCCGTCACCGGCCCCGTACTCGGCGTCATGGAGGAACCGTTCGACGTCAAGACCGTGTACCTGGAAGACGGCGACATGATCGTGCTTTCCACCGACGGGCTCACCGAAGCCCGCGACAACGAAGGCGCGTTCTTAGAAACCTCGGGCGCGATGAAATGGATTGCCGAGGAGAGCGGCGATCCGACGCAGCTCGCACCGCACCTGATAGAGCGCGCTCGTGCGCGTTCGGGCAATACGATGCGCGACGACGTTGCCGTGCTCGCGATCGCCGTTGCGCGGCCGAGCGCGATTCCGAAGAGAATGCCGTCGGAAACGGGAACGGCCGGAGAGAGCGCGGAGGCCGTCGCCGATGCGTAGCGTCGCGCTGGCGGCGCTTGCCGCCTTCGCGTTCGGCGCGCTCCTCGCACAGACGAGTGCCGCCCCGCAATGCTACGCGGTGCGCGGCATGCACGTCATGCTTTTCGGAGGCGTCGACGATCCCGACGTGCTGGTATGGGACTCGAGAGTCCGGTTGATCAGCTACGGGGCGGGATCGACCGACGCACGCCAGTTCTTGCTCCCGCACGCGCTGCTCAACCGGCCCGGCACGCGAGCGGTCGTGCAATCGTGCGTCGCCGGCGTCGTCCATTCGAAGTTCAGCATGGACGCCGACGATGCCGTCGGCGTGCAAATCATAAGCGGCAGATACCGCGGCCGTTACGGCTGGGTCAGTTCGTCAGATATCCGCGGCAGGGGCATTCCCGAAGCGCAAGAGCCCTGGTGAGACGCGGGAAATACGCGCAATACGCCTGAAGGCGAGCGCAGCGTTTCCATGCGTATTCCGTAAGCGCGTTCGAGCAGTTCGGGGTCGAGTACCGCGGCCGGCTCCGCGAACGCCAGCACTCGAGCACATCCGAGCAGCAGCAGGCGATCGGCGAACTGCGCGGCCTCGTTGATGTCGTGCAGCGCGCAGACCACGGTTTTTCCGTCTCGAACTTGCGCTTGCAGCAGATGCAGAATCTCCTGCGCCACGCGCACGTCCAAATGACTCGTCGGCTCGTCCAGCAGCAGCAGCGGCGCTTCCTGTGCCAAAGCGAGCGCAATCCAGATGCGCTGCCGCTCGCCGCTCGAGAGCGTGTCGAAGCGGCGCTCCGCGAACGGTTCCATGTGAACGGCGCTCAGCGCGTGCCGCACTGCCGCATCGTCGCGGCGTTCCGCATGCCATTGCCACCAGCGGTGATGCGGATAGCGGCCCATCGCGACCACGTCGCGCACCAGCAATTGATCCAGGAAGAGATCGTCGCCGGCGATATGGGCGATGAGGCGGCCGCGCTCACCGGCGCGCAGCTGCCGCACGTCACGATCGCGCACGAGCACTGCGCCTTCGTCCGGAGCGCGCACGCCCGCCAGGGTGCGCAGCAGCGTCGTCTTTCCGACGCCGTTCGGTCCGAGCACCGCGACGAATTCACCGGCGCGCAGATCGAACGAGGTCCCGTTCAGGAGCGTTCGCGTCCCGATGCGCAGCGTGAGATCGCGAGCGGAGATCATGCGGCCGTAGCCCGCTCCGAGCGCAGGTACATGTACAAGAACGCAGGCACGCCGATGAACGCCAGCAGAACGCCAATCGGGATTTCCGTGGGAGGCGCTATCGACCGGCAGAGCGCGTCGGCGCAAACGGTAAGCGCCGCGCCGATGAGCGCCGATGCCCCCAGGGTGTAGCGCATATCCGAGCCGACAATCCGGCGCGCGATGTGCGGAACGATGAGACCGACAAAGCCGACGGTGCCTGAAAGCGTGACCGCGCATGCGGTAAGCAGCGAGGCAGAACAAAGAATCAGCCACTGAGCGCGTGCGACGTCGACGCCGATGGAACTTGCGCGCACGTCGCCCAAACGCAGCACGTTGAGCGACGGAATGCTCATGAGCGCGAGGAGCACGCCGGCCGCGGCGTACGGGAGTGCGAATGCGAGATCGTTCCAT
>DASSZL010000084.1:0-18506 GCA_035713505.1 Vulcanimicrobiaceae bacterium
CTGGGCACCGGTACAAAACTTGGCGGCATGCTCAGCGGTCATCTGGGCGTCTCCGGCACAGTGAGCAACCCGCGCATGTACGGGCAAATCGCGACGAGCAACGCGAGCTACGTGAGCGCGCTGGAAACCGTGCCGATCACGCAGACGGTCGCGCAGATGACCTTTGAAGGCACGCACGCCACGCTCGATCGCATGCACGCGCGGCTGGGCAGCGGTACGCTCGACGGCAGCGGGTCCCTCAACTTCGGCGGCGGCCTGAACGGCGGTCCGCTCGGGTACGCCCTGGCAATGCAGACGCGCGGCGCCCAGATCGCGATGCCGCAATTTGGATCCGGAACCGTCGACGCCTCGCTCACGCTCTCGCGCACCCCGGGGCAGCTCGCCCTGCTCAAAGGCAGCGCCGCGCTGAGCAACACGCTGATTTCCTTTAATTCACTGCTTGCGCTCGGCGGGGGCTCGGCGCCCGGGAGCGCGCCGGCCGGGCCGCCCTTCAATCTGGGCTTCGACGTCGGCATCACGGCCGGGAGGAACGTGCGGGTGCGCAGCGGGGGCCCGGGCCTGTTCGGCCTGGACATCTCGGGTCAGGGTAAGGCCGCGCTCTCGGGAACGCTCAAGCATCCGGCGATGTCGGGCCAGTTCAACTCCGCCGGCGGAACGCTCACGCTCATCGACCGCGCGTTCAAGGTGCAGGAGGGACGGGTCACGTTCGATCCGGCCAACGGCGCGCTGCCCGACATCTACGCCGTCGCCACGACCACCGTGACGAACCCCGACCCCAACACGCAGCGCAACCCCACCGGGAGCACGCAAATCACCGCCCGCGTGAGCGGGACGGTACCGGATGTGAAAATCGACTTCAGCTCCGCACCCGGCGAGTACACCAAACAGCAGATCGTCGCGCTGCTGCTGCCGCTCAACGCGCTGGCCGGACCGATTCAATTCACCGATACCGGGGTGATCTTGCCGGCGGGACAGCTTGCGGGCGCGCCCGCGCCCGGGAGCGGCGCCCTGCTGCCCAACATTTTCGTGCGCCGGGAAAATGGCACGGTGACCATCGGGCAGGAAGCTTTCAATATTCTGAACGCGCAGTTCGCGAGCGGGCTGCTCTCGCCGCTTGAGACTGCGCTGAGCAGCACCCTGGGCCTCTCGGACGTGAACCTGACCGTCGACTACGGCGGCAACTTCGGCGTGAGCCTGCGCCGGCCGCTCGGGCGCGATTTCTATGCCGTCTACGGGACGACGTTCGCCGTGCCGGTGCGCCAAACGTATGGCTTTGCCTACCAGCCCAATGCCTTCACCTCGGCACAATTCACGATGTTCTTCCAACAGGGACCGACCCCGCTGTTCCTGAGCCCGGGGCAGGTCCTCTCGAACAACACGCGCGCCACGGCGGGGCAGGCGATCCAAGGCACGAGCGGCTTCACCTTCCTTTTCCAGCGGCTATTTTAACGGCAGGGCACGGAGGGGCGTTCTCGAACTGCGGTGCGGGTCGAAATGAAACACGGCGCTCGTGCGGCGCGTTACGATCCTGACGCGACCAGCGTTAGAGCGATCGGGACTCACAAGGAATAAATTTTTGATGACCTCAAGCCTCTGGCGTGCGCGCGGCGCGCTCCACCGGTGTGTGGGCCTGGCCCTCGCACTTGCCTCCATCCTGATGCTGATCCCGCCGGTACCGGCGATGTCCGCGTCGGCGCCGACGATCGTCTCGGTCGACGTGTCCGGAAACATGCACGTGCCGACGCAGACGATCATGGCGGTGGTGCAAGCGCGTCCGGGACAACCCTACAATCCCCAGGTGGTGCAGGGCGACTTGCAGCGCATTTTCGCGCTTGGCTATTTCGCCGATCAAGCGGCACCTCTCATCCGCCAGCGTCCCAAGGGCATCGCGATCACCTATCGCGTTATCGAGAACCCGGTCATCACGAAGATCGCGTTCGACGGCAACCATCACGTGCCGGCGGATACCTTGCTCGCGCTGATGGACACCTCCGTCGGCCAGGTGCTCAACACCAACACGCTGCGCAACGACTTCCTGAAAATCAATTCCTATTATGACCGTATCGGTTACGGCGGACAGCTCGCCACGCACGTCAAGAATTTGAACATCGACGCGAAGAGCGGCGCGCTTACGATCGACGTCCAGGAAGGCCTAGTCATCACCAGCGTCACCATCGGCGGCGATCCGCTGCTCTCGCAGGCCGCGATCATCCCCGCGCTCAGCGCCAAACCCGGTCAAGAGTTTTCGGACGCGATGAAAAATCAAGATTACGAAGCGGTGCAGAAGTTGTACGATAAATACAACTTGATCGCGGCCAGCTTCGATGAGGGCATCGATCCGTCGACTATCGATCAGAAAGCCGGCACCGCCGCGGTGAAGGTGGACGTGTACGTCGCCCGCATCGGCCTGGTCCAGATCACCGGCAACACCAAAACGAAGGATCAGGTCATCCGCCGCGAGCTCGCGCTGCGTCCCGGCATGATCATGACCAAGAGCATGGTGCAGCGCGATCTCGATCGGCTGCAAAATACCGGATTCTTCTCCAAGGTCGACGTCAACCCGAAACCCTGTCCGGAAGAGATGGCCAAAAAAGATCCGGGCTGCGTGACGCTGCAGTGGATCGTCACGGAGCAGAAGACCGCCACGGCGTCCGTGGGCGCCGGCTACTCCGGCGGCATAACGGGCCAAGGCCTGTACGGCACGATCGGGTATCAGGACAACAATCTGCACGGCACCGGCAACGCGGTCTCGCTGCAGCTCGAGCGCGGCGCGCGCAGCTACGTGACGCAGGCGCAAGTCTCGATTCCGTATTTCGGCAACACGCCGCAGTCGCAGAAGTGGAGCGTGGGCGGATCGATTTTCGCCAACGGCTCGACCTACTTCTATCCGGTGTACTCGACGGCGGTCGGAGCGAGCGCCGTCGCATCACCCGCTCCCGGCGCATCGCCCGTTCCGATTCCGGTCACCCTGCTGCCAACGGGCAACGCGCAGCTGGTCAGCGGCGTGGTTTCCACGAGCAGCGCGAAGTCGGCCGGCATCAATTTCAGCCTGGGACGGCGCCTGACCGACTACATGACGGCCAGTGTGCTCACCTCGGTGGAGAACGTGACGAACAGCACGACGGTCCCGACACCGTACTATTTCCCGAGCGGACAACCCAACATCGTCACGGGCCCGACGCCCGGTCCGCTCAACAACCTGCAAAACACCGGCAGCTTCGGCATTACGGCTACGTCGATCGCCAACATCAACACGGGTCAAGCGTACCGCCTGAACTCGCTCACGTTCGGATTGGCCACCAATCCCGCAGCCACGCTCGACGACATCTTTAACCCGCGGCGCGGTCAAACCGCCACGCTCAGCGAGACCGTCTCGACGCCGTCGATCGGCTCGAACTTCAGCTTCACGCAGACCACGCTGGACCTGGCGAAGTTTTTGCCGGTGTTCAAGGATTCGACGCTCGCCTTTCACGGCCAAGGCCGCACCTCGACGGGCGCGATTCCGCCGCAGAATTTATATACGTTCTCGGATCAGCAGCTGCGCGGTTACGACAGCGTGTTCTACGGAACCGACACGCTGCTGGGTCAAATCGAACTGCGCAAGCCGCTCACGCCGGACCGCAAATTCGGCATCGCGCTCTTCGTAGACGAGGGCGGCTACCGTGTGCGCGGCGCGATGCCGCTGCTCGATCCGTACACCAACCGCGTTGTCGGCTATCCCGGTAACTGGGCGTGGCGCGGCGACTACGGCATCGGGCTGCGTTTCGACGTACCGCAGCTCGGACTGCACACTATTCGCATCGACTTTGCCAGGGGCTCAAACGGCTCGCATACCAGCTTCGGCATTGGCCAAAGCTTCTAGAGGACCATGGATATTCGAAAACTGACTCGTTTGCTGGCGGCCGCCGCGATCTTGACGTTTATCGCGGCGCCGGTCGCCATTGCCGCCGACCTGACCGACGTCGGATACATCGATCAGGCGGCAATCGGAGCGCTCCCGCAGTTCCAAAAAGCCAACGCGCAGATCGCCCAATACAAAGGACAACTTGATCCGCAGTTCGCGGCCGCGATGAAGGGCGCGAAATCTCAGGCGGATCAGCAGCGCGTGCAGGCGGAATTTCAGCAGAAATTCGTTACGCGGCAGCGCCAGGTGCTCGGGCCGCTCTTTGCGCGCGCGCAAGCCGCCATCGCGCAGGTGAGCTCGAACCGCCGGCTCTCGGTGATCGTCGACAAACGCATCCTGGTGTTCGGCGGACAGGACATCACCAAAGACGTCATCGATCTGGTCGACGGGCCCGGCCCCGTCGTTCCGCCCGTTGCTACGCCCGGACCGTCTTCGATCGGCTTCGTCGATCAAACCCAAATCGATCAAGTGCCCAAACTCAAGTCGGCCAACGACGACTTCAACACGTGGGCCGCCAATCAGCGCACGCAGGCGCTCAAAGAGATGCAAGGCGCGAAGAACGATCCGAAAAAAGAACAGCAGATCTTTGCGGACTACCAGAAAAAACTGACGGATCAGCAACAAAAAGTACTCAAGCCGCTAGTCGATCAGACGCGCGATGCGATGTCGAAAGTCGCGGGGCAGAAGCACCTGATTCTCGTCATCGATCGCTCGGATGTTATCTATGGGGGCACGGACATCACCAAGGATGTCCAAGATGCGCTTAAGTAGGGCAGCGGCAGCGTTGCTCGCCCTGCTCGCGCTGGGCGCGTGCGCGCATCAGCTCAAGCCCGACGATCCGAACGTGCGCGGCATCGGCTACGTACGCGTCGAGGACGCGATCAAGAAGCACCCGCTCTATCCGCAGCTCTCGCAACTGCAGGACTCGATAGACGCGCTCAACTTGAAAGCGCTCGGCGCGGCGGCGGTCCCGCGTACCGCGGCGCAGATCGCGCAGGAGACCCAGGAGCTCAATCGCGAGCTCAAGGCGGCGCAGGATCGCGCCAACTCCATTCTGCGGCAGAAACAATTGGATTACCAGCAGCGCGAACAGGCCGCAATTCGCGCGGCGCTTGCTGCCGCCGGTCAAGGCACCGACGGCAGCGCCCCGGTCTCGGCGATGCAGAACGTGACCGCTTCTCAGGCGCAGCAAGTCACCGCGCAAGCCAATGCGGACTTCGAGGCCTACCAGAAGAGCGTCATCGACCAAGACAACGCGGCGGTGCGGCAGATCAGCGGGCAGCTGAGCGCTCGCGCCGACACGGCGTACCGGCAGCGCGCGACGCAGCTGCAGGAAAAAGAGTCGCAGCTCGGGCTCGAAGTCTCACAGCAAGACGCCGCCAAACGTCTGGACCTGCGCATGAAGCTGGGAAATTTGGCGATGTCGGATGCGCAGCGCAAACAGTATCGCGACCAGCTCGCGGCGCTGGATGCTCGCGAAGCTGCGGTGGTCGACGCGCAGCGCAAGAAAGATCAGCAAGAGTTAAGCGCCTATCAGCAGCAGCTGCGCGCGCAGACCTCGCAGCAGATCAATGCGCAGGCAGCGAAGATTCACGCGGACACGCAGGCCAAGCTGCAGGCGCGCCGCAACGAGGTCAGCCGGCAGGTTGCCTCGCAATTGCAGGGACTGCAGCCGGCGGCGATTCCCTCGAATCTGCCGGCGGCCACGCGCGGCAAGCTCGAGCAGATCGACAAGCAGTTCAAGTCGCAGTTCCAGGCCGACGCGCAAAAGACGATTGAAGAATATCAATCGACCAAGTCCGACTTGGATGCGCAGTACGCCGCGCTCCACGGCGCCGACGGCGCCGCCACGGGAGCTGCGAACAAACAGGTCGCCTCGCTGCAGCGCCAGCGCGACGATCTCTACAATCGAATGGTGGATCAAGTCAAACGCGATGCCCAAACCGTGGCGGCAAAGCGTGGATTGCAAGTAGTCTTCATCAGCGTGGTTGCCGCACCCGGCGGCATCGATCTGACCGACGACGTGGAAAAGGACATCGAGAGCTTACAGCAGTGAAAAAAAGCATTGTTATCATCGCCGCGCTTGCGGCCCTCACCCTAACCGCCTGCGGGCAGTCCAGCCCCGTGGGGCTGCTGGACGTGCAGCGTCTGACCGCGAATTGGCCGCAATACAACAACGTGCAGAATCAGCTGCTCGCGGATGAGCGCGCCATTCAAACCGGCGGCGGCTCCGCGCAGAAAAAGCAGAAAGAAGCGGCGCAGCTGCAGGTCAAGTATTCCGCGCTCTCGCAGCAGCTCGTCAATCAGATCAAGGATGCTGCGTCCAAAGTGGCGGCGCAGAAGAACATGAAACTGGTGGTGACGCGTGAGGTCGTAGGATACGGCGGCACGGACATCACCTCCGATGTCGAAAAGCAGATGGGCATCACGGAATCGGCCTCGCCCAGCCCGAGCCCGTAGCGTTGCTCGGAACCCTCGCGCAGCTCGCGCAGCGCGTCGGCGGCCGCGTCGCCGGCGACGGTTCCGTGCCGATAGCGCGCGTCGCGGCGATCGATGAGTCCGGTTCGGATGCATTAACCTTCGCCACGACGCCCGCGTACCTGCAGGCGGCGCTGGGATCGCACGCGGCCGCCGTGCTCGTTGATGAATCGCTCGTTGCGCAGACGCAGGCCGGCGCAGCGGCGGCAAAGCCGCTTATCGTCGTACCGAATGCGCGCGTCGCGCTCATGCAGCTGCTGCGCGCGTTCGATCGTCCGCGCAAGCGCGGCCCGTTCGTGCATCCATCCGCCGTCGTCGATCCGCAGGCGCAGCTCGGCGCCGGCGTGTATGTCGGCCCGCACGCAGTCGTGGGAGCCCGCGCGCGTATCGGCGAGCGCAGCGTACTGGAGGCCGGCGCGTACGTGGGCGAGGACGCCGTCATCGGAGCCGACGTGCTGCTGCATCCGCATGCGGCGGTTATGGACGCCTGCGTGGCCGGCGATCGCGCGATCGTGCATCCGGGCGCCGTGGTGGGCAGCGACGGTTTCGGCTACGTCTTCGTGGAGGGGCGCTTCGAGCGCATTCCGCAGGTCGGGAACGTCGTGCTGGGCGAGGACGTGGAGATCGGCGCGAACACCTGTATCGATCGCGCGCAGACCGGCAGTACGCAGATCGGCGCCGGCACCAAGATCGACAACCTGTGCCAGATCGGCCACAACTGCCGCATCGGCGCTCACACCGGAATGGCCGCGCAAACGGGGCTGGCGGGCAGCACCAACATCGGCGACTACGTGCTCATCGGCGGCCAAGCCGGATTCCGCGGGCATATCACCATCGGCTCGCGCGTGAAAATTGCCGCGGGCGCGAAAGTGTGGGGAGATATCGCCGACGATGCCTTCGTGAGCGGTACGCCCGCGCGCCCGCATCAGGAGGATTTGCGGCGAGAGGTCATGGTTCGGGGCCTGCCTAAGCTGGTTGCCCGTGTCGACGCCCTCGAAAAGAAACTGCGCGAGCCGTAGGCAGCCGTGAGCCTGCAATATCAGAAAACGCTGCGCCGAAGCTTCACCTTTGAAGGCGTCGGCCTGCACACGGGCGTGCCGTGCCGCGTCGTGGCCGAACCGGCGCCGCCGGGCAGCGGCCTGAACTTCGTCAGCGGCGGTATCGAGATTCCCGCGCTCGCGGAATACGTGGTGGAAACCGCACGCGCAACGGTCGTCGGCAAAGACGGCGTGACGATCTCCACGATCGAACATTTGCTCGCGGCGCTCTTCGGCATGGGCATCGCGAACGCGCGCATCGCGGTCGACGGGCCCGAGATTCCCGTTGCCGACGGCAGCGCCAAGACGTGGGTCGGTCTTATCGCGCAGGCCGGAATCACCGCGCAGCGCGAGGTGCGCGAACGCTACGTTCCTACAGCGCCCGTGTTCGTTCGCGACGGCGAACGCGCGATTATCGTGCTGCCCGCCACCCATTTTCGTATCCGGTTCCTGGCCGATTTCGCGCCGCCGATCGGCACGCAGTATTTCGACGGCGAACTCACGCCCGAGTTTTTCGAGCGCGAAATCGCACCGGCGCGTACGTTCGGCTATCTGCACGAAGTGCAGGCATTGCTCGATCGCGGTCTGGCCAAGGGCGGTACGCTCGAGAACGCGCTCGTGTTCGCGCCGGACGGTCCGATGCAGGAGATGCGCTGGCCGAACGAACCGGTCCGCCACAAAGTGCTGGACCTGATCGGTGATTTTGCGCTCCTGGGCGCGTGGCCGCAGTGCGAGATCGTCGCGATCAAAAGCGGCCACAAGCTGCATTGCATCGCAACGACGGAGCTGCGAGGCCACATGGGCGAGAAACTTCCCTCCGCGAGAGTACGATAGCGTGTCCGAACTCGACATTCGGCAAATCATGGAGATCTTGCCGCACCGCTATCCGCTGCTGCTGGTCGATCGCATCACGGAACTGGAGCCGGGCGTGCGCGCCGTCGGCTATAAAAACGTGACCATCACCGAGCCGGTCTTCACCGGGCATTTTCCGGCGAACCCGCTGCTGCCCGGCGTATACATGATCGAAGCACTCGCGCAGCTGGGCGGCTGCGTCGTGCTCGAACCGGGCGAGTTTTCACGCAAGACGCCGTATCTTGCGGGCATCGACGGCGCGAAATTCCGCCGCCCCGTGGTTCCCGGCGATCGCTTCATGATGGAAGTGCGTCTGACCAAACACAAACGCAATATCGGATGGGTCCACGCCGAAGGCAGCGTCGACGGACAATTCGTCGTATCCGCCGAGTTGATGTTCTCGATCGCTTCGGATCCGCGCCTATTCGGCTTCGACGCCACGGTTTTACACGCGTAGATGATACATCCAACCGCTATCGTTCATCCGAGTGCGAAGATCGATCGGGGTGTGGAGGTCGGGCCGTATTGCATCGTCGGCGAGAACGTGTCCATCGGGCGCGGCACAGTGCTTCAGGCGCACGCCGTCGTCAACGGCTGGACGAGCATCGGCGAAGACTGTCAAGTCTACCCGTTCGCAACGATCGGCGCATCCTCGCAGGACAAGAAATACCAAGGCGAACGCGCGTACACCCGCATCGGCAGCCGCACCGTCATCCGCGAGTACGTCTCGATTCAGCGCGCGACGGGCGAGGATCAAATGACGGCGGTCGGCGACGACTGTTTGCTGCTCGCCTACACGCACGTCGCGCACAACTGCATCTTGGGCAACGGCATCACGATGAGCAATCTGGCGCAGCTCGCGGGCCATTGCATCATCGACGATTACGCGCTCATCGGCGGCATGGCCGGCTTGCACCAGTTCACACGCGTGGGGCGCTACGCCTTCGTCGGCGGAGACAGTAAAGTCACGCGCGACGTGCCGCCGTTTTTTCTGGTCGAAGGCAACCCCGCGACCCCGTACGGCTTGAATAGCGTAGGCCTGCGGCGGGCGAATTTCAGCGACGACGAGCGCGCCGAGATCAAAAAATTCTATAAACTGCTCTACGGTTCCAAACTCAAACTCTCCGAGGCAATCGAAGCGATGAAGTCCGAAGTGACGACGGAATCGGGCCGGCATATTTTGGAGTTTCTCGAGGGTGATTCTCAGCGCGGCATCCTGCTAAAATAACCGGTGCGCTACTTTCTTTCCAGCGGTGAGGCGTCCGGCGAACTGGCGGCCACGCTGATCGCGCGGGCCATCGGCCGCATCGACCCGCAGGCGCAGTTCGAAGGAATCGGAGCGGCACGCATGCGCGAGAACGGCGTCTCGCTGTGGCGCGATCACACGGGATGGGCGAGTATGGGGCCCCTAGCCGCGATTCCGCGTATTCCGAAGCTGCTGGCCGTCATGCTCCAAACGGCGCGGCACATCGTGGAGAGCAAACCCGATCTGGTGATTCTCGTGGATTTCGGCGCATTCAATTTGCGCCTTGCCAAGCGGCTGCGCGCAATAGGCTATCGCGGTGCGGTGCTCGACGTTTTTCCGCCCGGGACCTGGCTCGATCGGGCAAAGACGGCGCGCGAGGTCGCCGCCGTCGCCATGCCGCTCACGGCGTTCGCGCATCAGCGCGATTTCTATGCCTCGCTCGGACTGCCGATCGCGTATTTCGGGCACCCGCTCGCGGGACGATATACGATGCGCCCGCCGCGCGCCGCGCCGCCGCCCGGCAGCGGCGCGGTTGCGCTGCTTCCCGGCAGCCGCGGCGGAGAACTGCGCTACCACGTTCCGCGTTTGCTCGCCGCATTCAGGCTGCTGCGTGCGAAGCGCCCGCAGCTGCGCGGGGTGATCGGCGCAGCCGACGATCGCGCCCAATCGGAGCTGCGCGCGGCAGCCGGGCGCGCGGGTCTGCGCGATCTTGCGATCGTGCGCGGAACGCAAGCGGCACTCGCGCAGGCCGATGCGGCGTGGGTTGCTTCCGGCACGGCGGTTCTGGAATGCGCGCTCTGCGGCGTGCCGGCCGTTGCGCTATACGTCATCGCGCCCATGCTGGTCAAGCACGCGCGGCGGGTGTATTCGGGCCGTTTCGTTACGCTGCCGAATCTGGTGTTGGATCGCGCGGTCATTCCCGAGTTGCTGCAAGACGAGGCAACGCCCGGACATCTCGCGTCCGCGATGGATGGAGTGCTGCGCGATCCGGCCGTGCAGTACGGGGAATTCGAGCGTCTGCGCGAGGCGCTCGGGCCGCCGGACGCGCTCGAGCGCTGCGCCGCATTCGCCGTCGAGACCGCGCGGGGCGCGCGCTGATGCTGCGCATCTATCACACCTCGGATCTTCACGATCACCGCGGGATCGTCGAACCGCTGCGCGCGCTGCGCCGCGCCGAGCCCGGGCTGTTGTTCGATTGCGGCGACTCGCTGCGCGGCAGCCAAACCGTGTACTGCCGGCGCGAGCCGATCATCGCCGAAATCGATGCGGCGCAGTACGACGCGCAAGCGATCGGCAATCGCGAATTTCACTATCTCTTCGGCTGCGTGCGCGCACGAGCCGCGCAGATGCGTCATCCGCTGGTCTGCACCAACTTGATCGACACCAAGGGACGCGATCTGCCGTTCACCCGATCGTTGACGCTGCAGTACGGCCCGGCGCGCGTGCACGTGCTCGGATTGCTCATCATGCAGTATCCGATCGGCAGCAACTGGGAGCGCGTCTTCGGCTGGCGTTTTCTGGATCCGGCCGCCGCGATTGCCGAGTTCCTTCCGCAGGTAGGCGAAAACGACGCGCTCGTCGTGCTCTCGCATTTGGGGCTTTCGCTCGATCGCAAACTCGCGGCCGCGCACCCGCGCATCGACGTGCTGCTCGGCGGCCACAGCCATGATACGCTCGCACAACCCGAATTCGTGCAAGGGGTGCCGATCGTGCACGCGGGCCCGTACGGAAAATTCGCTTCGCGCACGCTGCTGGAACGGCAAAACGGTCGCTTTACGGTGCAGGCATTCGACTTGGTGCCGGTGCTATGAACCGGGTGCTGTTCGTTTCGAATGGACACGGCGAGATCGCGATTGCGGCGCGCCTGGCGCTCGAATTGCAGGCACAGCGCCCGATGCTCTGCGATCATCTCGCGCTGGTGGGGGATTTTCACTATCCGTCCACGATGCGCGAGGTGGGACCGCGCCGCGCGCTGCCCAGCGGCGGCGTCGTCGCGATGGGCAACGTTCGGAACATCCTGCGGGACGTGCGCGCCGGTCTGGCCGGGCACACGCTCGCGCAGCTGCGCTTCTTACGCGGCGTGCGCGGCAGCTACGATGCGGCAATCGCCGTCGGCGACATCTTCGCGCTCGTCATGGCGCTGCAGGTACGCGCACGCGCAGCCGCGTTCGTCGGTACCGCGAAAAGCGCATACGTGGCGCCGTACGGCAGATTCGAAGCGCGCGTGCTGCGCAGTGCGGACGTCGTTTTCGTGCGGGACGCGGCGACCGCGCAGGATCTCGCGCGGCGCGGCATTGAGGCGAGGGCGGCGAACGCGATTGCGGATCTCTACGCTGACGACGCACAGGAAATCGACGCGCCGTACGACCCGTGCCTCGCGATTTTCCCCGGCAGCCGCGAAACCGCGTACGGCGATGCCTGCATGCTCGCGCGAGTGCTGCGCGCGGTCGCGCGAGAGCAGCCGGGTGCGGGCGCGCTCATCTCGATCGCGCCGGGTATTGACGCGCGCAGCATGTGCGCACGCTTTGAGGCGGACGGCTGGCGGGCCGCTCGCCGCGAAGATCCGCAGCAGCCTTTTGTCTTGTACGACGGCGATCGTGAAGTGGCGCGCGCGTGGACGGGGGCTCTTGGCGCAATGCTGCGCCGGGCGACGATCGTGCTCGGGCAAGCCGGAACCGCAAACGAGGCCGCCGCGGCGATGGGCATACCGGTCGTCGCATTCGCACGGGCGGGCGAACACCGCACGCCGTGGTATCGCATGCGCCAAGTCGGTCTGCTCGGCGAGGCGATGCTGGTCGCAGGCGCCGACCCGCAGCTGGCGGCGCGGCAAGTCGTCGAACTGCTGCACGATCCGGCGCGGCGAGAACGCATGGGGAAGATCGGGCGCGAACGCATGGGACCCGGCGGCGCGGCTGCGCTCATCGCCGCGCGCATCGCGCAGGTGATGAAGCAATGACGCTGCGCCGTTTTTTGCCGCCGGCGTTCGCGTTCACGTATTTCGTGGTGCCGCTCTTTCCGCCGTTCATCACGCTCACGGCCGTGACGATTCCGGGAGTCTCACTCTTGCCGCGCGGATTCGCGATGGCGCTGCTCGCGCTGATGGCGATCATCGCCGTGTACGGGAGCGTCCTGCTCCTGCAGCGTCCGGTCGAGCGTCCGGCCACGATGCTCCCGCTCTTGGGCTGGCTCGGCGCGGCCCTGCTTTCCGCGGTGCTGGGCTTCAATCCGGCAGGCGGGCTGCTGTTCATCGGCATTTTCGGGCTCGGCGTCGTGTGGCACCTCACGCTGCTGCGCTACTACACCGCTCCGGGCGTGAGCCGCACGATCTTTTGGAGTTATCTGCTTTCCGGAGCGCTGGCGTCACTGGCCGCAATCGTGATGGTGCTCGCGCGCACGCCGGCGGATCAATACGCGATCGGACACGGCCGGGCGATAGGAACGTTCATTTTGCCGGGAGAGCTCGCGGGCTATCTCATCATTTTTCTCCCCATTGCGTTTGCCGTGGCGCGCATCACGCACGAGCGCACGCTTCGCGCGCTCGCGTGGATTGCGCTGGCGCTCGGTCTGGCGGCGCTGGCGTTGACGTTTTCGCGCGCGGGCTGGATGGGTTTTGCCGCGGCGGTCGCCTTTTACGCATTCATGAGCGGCACCGTGCGGCGGCGGTATGCGCCGTTCATCCTGCTGGCCGGTCTGGCAGCGGTGCTCGTCGTCTTCAACGCGCACCACAACCCGGCGGAAAACTACACGCGCCTCTCGATTTGGCAGGCGGGTATCGGGATCGTTCGCCGCTTTCCGCTCACCGGCGTCGGGCCGTTCAATTTCGCGCGCATCTATCCGCTGGTGCGCTTGCCCGACGGCGACCTCACCGCGTTTCATGCGCACAGTTTCCTGCTCACGATCTTCGCGGAGACGGGGATCGTCGGGGTGGCCGCGGTCCTCGCGGCATGGTGGCGCTTTGGCACGGATCTGCGCGAGCGGCTGCGCACGGCGCCGCCGGCGTATACGACGCTTGCGCTCGCGGTAACGGCGGGACTCGTGGGAACGTGGGTGCAAGGGCTCATCGATACCGTGAGCGTCGTCATCTTCGGCTTATGGCTGCCGTCGATGGCACTGGCCTTGGCCGCCGCTTCGCACGGTTTGGGGGAAGAATCGGAATGAAATGGCCGGCATTATGCGCAGCGCTCGTGCTGCTCGCCGCGTGCAACCCGCAGCCGCAGCATCAGGCGGGTGCAACCCCCTCCGCGGTGCCGACCGAACTGCCGCCGCTGATGATCACGGGGCGCGGCACCGCGCACGAACCGGTCCGCGTGACCGGCCAAGAGCACGGACGCACGGCCTATCAGCTGCTCGCGCAGTCGTATGAAAGCCACTCGGTGCGCAGCGTCACCCAAGCCGTCTTTGCGCAAACGCGGGTAACGTTCTTCGACAAGGACGGTACGCGGCTGCAGGCACGTGCGCCGCAAGCACGCCTGGACGACCGGCGCAAGCAGGTGATTCTTTCCGGCGGAGTGCATGCCAAGACGAGCACCGGACTGACGCTCGTATGTGACGAGCTCGTGTATGATGATGCGTCCGGCATGCTGCACGGCGCCGGACACGTGCGCATCACCGGCATGCAAGGCGGACAAGCTCAGGTGCTCACGGGCAATTCGTTCACGTCCGACGTCAAGCTGACGCAGATGACGATGAGGTAATGGAAAAGCCGCACGAAATCAAGTTGCGCGATCTGGTCAAGCGTTACGGCGAACGTACCGTCGTCAACGGCGTGAGCGCGCAGGTTCGCACGGGCGAGATCGTCGGTCTGCTCGGGCCGAACGGCGCGGGAAAGACCACGACGTTTTACATGGTGGTCGGCCTGGTCAAACCCGACGGGGGCACGGTGCTGCTCGACGCCGGAGCGGGCGAAATCGATTTGAGCAATGCGCCGATGTACGAACGGTCGCGCCAAGGCATCGGCTATCTCGCGCAAGAGAACTCGATCTTCCGCAAGCTCTCGGTGGGCGATAACGTGCGCCTTATCTGGGAGATGCACGGCGTGCCGCGTGAAGAGCAGGAGAAGCGCTTGCCGCCGCTGCTCGAAGAGTTCGGGCTGCTCAAATTCATCAACGCGCGCGGCGACAGCCTTTCCGGCGGCGAACGCCGGCGCGTCGAGATCGCGCGTGCGATAGCCACCGAGCCCGCGTTTTTGCTGCTCGACGAGCCGTTCACCGGCATCGATCCGATCGCCGTTGCCGACATTCAGGCGATGATCCGGCAGTTGCGCGACCGGGGCTTGGGCGTGCTGATCACCGATCACCAGGTGCGCGAAACACTGGCCATCGTCGATCGCGCCTACATTCTCAACAACGGCAGGATCGAAGTATCGGGGACCGCGCACGACGTGCTCGAGAGCCCCATCGCCCGCCAATTCTACCTCGGCGAAGGTTTTCGCCTGTGAAATGCGTGCGGGGGGCGTGCAGCGCGCAGCGCGGATGCGCCTGTCAAAACGAAGGTGTTCGCTTGTGAGCCCGCTGCGGCTCACGATTCTGGACCGGTACATGCTGAGCGAGCTCGCGGGCCCGTTTCTTTTCGGACTTTCCGCGTTCACGCTGATCTTCGCGGCAACCCAGATTATCGCCATCGGGCGCATCGTGTCGGAAACGCACGCACCGTTGTGGGCCGCGATCGAAGTGTTTCTCTGGCAGCTGCCGGGGATTTTCGTGCTCGCGATTCCCATGGCGCTCCTGCTTGGCACGCTGCTCGCGATCCAGCGTCTTTCCGGAGAGAGCGAAATCACCGCGATGAAGGCCGGCGGCGTCACGTTTTTGCGAATCGTCGCGCCGATGCTCATCGCCGGCTTTCTCATGTCCTTCGTGACGCTGCTGCTCCAGGAACGCGTGGTGCCGTTCGCGCGCGAAGAGGCCAACATCATCCAGAACACGGTGATCAGCCGGGTAAGCGCGTTCGCGAGCAGCCTGAACGTTTCGGCGCCGCTGCCGGGCGGCGGCTCGCAGATGACCTTCGCACGGGCCTGCGCGCAGAATTGCGAAGCGCTGCTGGGCGTGACGCTGGTGCAATACGACCGCACGGGAAAGCCGACGCGCATCATTTTCGCCGATCGCGCGGTTTTCAATACGCGGCAATGGACGCTCGACAATGCGCGGATCTATCAATTCGCCGGCGACGAAGGCGTGACGACCTCGACAACGCCCACCATGCAGGTCGAATTGGGCGAGAATCCAACCGAGATGGTCAAGCGAGCCGTGAATAACAATCCCGACGACATGAACCGGGCGCAAATCGCGCAGATCATCCGTACGGGGCAGCTCTCGGCCAGCGAGCTCAAGAAATACACGATGGTGTTTCAGCAAAAGCTCGCCATGCCGTTCGCCTGCTTCGTCTTTACGCTGCTCGCCGTGCCGTACGGTATCCGGTCGATCCGCGGCGGGGGCAGCACGAGCCTGGGCTTTGGCCTCGCCGTGCTCATCGTTTTCGTGTACTACATCGTGCAGACGATCTTCTCGTACGTCGGCGAGGCGTATTTGCCGCTCGCGTTTCTGGCGGCCTGGATGCCGAACATCATCTTCACGCTGATCGGCGCGCGGCGGCTCTACCGCGCGGCGATGGTGTAGCGCATGAGCGTCATAGACATCCTGCGCGGCACCGGCATCGTCGTCTTCATCGTCGCGCTCGCGGGCCTCATCGCCTATTTGGGCGATCGCGTCGGCCATCAGGTGGGGCGCAAGCGCCTCACGCTCTTCAACATCCGCCCGCGCTATACGTCCACCATCATCGCCGTGGCCACCGGCATGGTCATCGCGCTGGTCATCACGCTGGTTGCGATCTTCGCATCGAACCAAGTCAAGACCGCGTTTTTCCGCCTGAACGAAATCAACGCGGAGATCGCCAAGGCCCAAGCGCGCGCGAGCGAACTGGAAAAGAAAGTCACGACCGCGCCGGTGGTCCTGCGTTTGGGCCAGCCGATGAGTCCCATCGTGGGGCGCGTCGCGCTCAATGCGCCGGCCGGTTTACGCACCGACGCCGTTCAAGAGTTCTACAAGCAGACGGTCGCGTTCGTCAATCGCGAATACACGCGTCCGCCGTACGATCTGAAACGGTTCGTTCCGCCGGCGAACGTCGAATCGATCCTCGACGGTTTGGCGAACAGCCCGCAGATGCAGGCGGCGGTTACGCAAGCGCCGGTGCTGCTCTTTGCGGTCGCCGATCAAAATCTGTATGCCGGCGATCCGATTCACTTCGGCGTTCAGACGTATCCCGACCGGCTCATCGTGCCGAGCGGGCAAGCGATTGCGTTCGAGGTTATTCCCAGCGGCAAGAATGTGAGCGCCGACGTCGCGATCGCTGAACTGCTCGACACGTACGTTCCGGGTCAAATAACGCGCGCCGGAATGCCCTCGTTTTTCTCGGGGAACGTCATCCCGCAAAAGATGCTGCCCGACATCGCCCGGATGCGGCAAATGCTCGTTTCCGGAAGCGGCACCTATCTGATGACCGCCTTCGCGGCGGCCGACATCTATCCGCACACCTTCAGCGTGCCGGTCGTCATCACGCTGCAAAAGGCCCCCGCCCAGTGACCCGCGCCGTCCTGGGCATCGACCCGGGGACGCGCAAAGTCGGCTTTGCCCTCATCCAGGACGCGGACTCGCCGGCCCTGGCCCGCGGAATCGAGCCGCTCGAGACGCTGCTCGAGCGCCTGCGTCCGCTGCTGGCCGACCACCCCATTGCCGCCGTCGCTTTGGGAAGCGGCACCAATGCCTCGAAGCTCGCGCGCATGCTGGAGGCGCTGAACGTTCCGGTTCACGTCATCGACGAGACCGACACGACCTACCGTGCCCGTGCGTTATACTTTGCGGAGCACCCGCCGCGGGGCTGGCGGCGGCTGGTGCCCATCGGCCTGCAGCTGCCCCCCGGACCTATCGACGATTACGCCGCAATGCTCATCGCGAGGCGCTACGTCGCCCGTGGGGCATAATAGAGAGAGCTGGGTATTGAAACCTGGGGCCGTTATAGCCGATAGTAGTATTTGCCTACGGCACGGGAAAGTAGAGAAAAATGCGGTGGTTCGCTCCTTTCGTCGCACTGATAGCGCTCGTGGCAGCGCTGTCTTCCCCTATGGGGGCGGACGCGGGAGCTCTGGTACCCGCCGCCCATCTCGACCCCGCTCGCGTCTTTAATCCCAACTCGGAGTCGCTGCTGGCCGCGCTCTTCGCCCCGCCCGAGCAGCTCTCACCGATCAACGTCGTGCTTTTCGGCGCACCCAACCCCGCGGCGACCGCGGTTCCCGCGCCGGAGGTTGCCGCCATTCCCGGCGGCAGCGCGCTGCTCACGGCCGTAAATTTACGAGCGTATGTTCCGCCGGTGCAGCTGCCCGCCCAGCCCGTGGAACAGCCTTCGGTCACGCCCGTTGCCGCGGTGCCGCATGCGCAGCTCGCTCGGACCGCCGTGGCCCTCGCGCCGCCCGCATTGCCCGGCGTGCGCTTCGGATCGTACCAGCCGTACGCGCCCGCACTGCAGAGCCTGACCGAACACGTGAACGTTCCGGTACGCGTCGGCGGCGTGCATTTTTCCGGTATCGTGAGCGGTTCGCAAGCCCAGACGACGCACCCCGACGCCATGCGCGCGATGCAACTCTGCGGGACGACCGACGAAGCCGCGGCGTGTCCGTACCTGCATGACTAGCGCGTCCAGAATCTTGCCGCGGGCACGGCGTTCAACGTTCGCGCCGGCAACACGCAGCTCGACCTGCAGGTCTCCGGAAGCGTCGGACGCGTGAGCACGCGCGACGGTGCCCTGTTCCAGTACACGCCGCTCGATCCCGATACACAGCTGAATCTCCCGGTTGCGCCGTCGCCCGCGGACAGCTCGCTGCTCTACTATCCGGGTCTGACCGACGTCGTGCGCCACGGTCTCGACGCCCGTTTAGCGGTGCCGGTTTCTCACGGGGTGACGATCGGGCTGCAGTACGATCGTTCGCATTACCAAGGCAACT
>DASSZL010000085.1:0-4005 GCA_035713505.1 Vulcanimicrobiaceae bacterium
CCGCTCCCGCGACAGGCTCGGGATGACAGGATGCCGGGTCCCTCGACAGGCTCGGGA
This sequence comes from Vulcanimicrobiaceae bacterium, assembly GCA_035713505.1. Classification (GTDB taxonomy): domain Bacteria; phylum Vulcanimicrobiota; class Vulcanimicrobiia; order Vulcanimicrobiales; family Vulcanimicrobiaceae; genus DATGJX01. Next base: position 58 of record DASSZL010000085.1, read on the forward strand.
TGACAGGGGGCTACGGTTTGGGGGTTGGGTCGATGCGTGGGTTGACGCGGCGGATGATGCGGGGCGGGAGATGCTTGGGCGGTGCGCTGCGGGTTGGACGTGGACGCGGAACGACCGTTGCGCGCGGCTGGGGTGTCGGCGTGGGAGCCGGCGGCGGCGTGCGCGGAGGCACGGGAACCGGCGTGCGTGTCGCAATCGGAATTGGCACCGGAACGTGCGTGGGTGTCGGCGTCGGAGCGGGCGGCGCGGGCGGCTGGGGCGTGTTTGCCGGAATGACGCGCACGAACGCGGGATACGGAACGTACGACACGGCGCCGTTCCAACCGATGTACATCGCGGTGATCGGACAGTCGATCGGCGAGTTCACGTTTTGCGTCGGCAAACTCGCTTGATAGAAGTTCGACGACGGTGCCGCGTAGAGCGGAAAGCGATATGACGAGGTGCAGACGAACGCAAACGCTTCACCGCCCGGAGGCGCTTGTAATTGCACGCTCACCGGCGCGCCGCCGATGACTTGCGACGTCCACACGTTGAGCTGCAGCGGCGCGTAGCCGTTCGACTCATAACCCGGGCCGAAGGAATCGGGCGCAGGCGCCATCGTCGTTTCAAACGACCACGAATCCGTAAACGGCGCGCCGTTGCGTCGCACGCCATTGATTGCGACGACGTGCGTGCCGGTCGGTAAGCCCGTGCGCGGAATGTACGTCAGGCTTGAACCCGCATACGCAACGTATGGAGTGATGTCGGAGCCGTCGAGTGAGACGCGCAGATGCGAGAGCGAGTCGGGCAGACTCGCGGAAATGGTCGGATAGGCGCTGCCGACGCGCGAACCGTTGGCCGGACTTTCAACCACCGGCGCACCGGAAATGGGCGCGGCCGCGGCTGGGCCGCCGGCAACACGCGGCGTGAACACTTGCACGAGATGCTCGCGCCCGTCGTACTGAATCTGCGCATGCAGCGCGTTTGCCAGATACCGGATCGGCGCGTAATACCGGCCCGCGATGATACGCGCGGGCGGCGGAAGCGGAAGATGGAATTGCGCAACGTTGCCGCCGAGCGCTTCGACCACGGCCCGAAACGGAACCAGCACCCGTCCGTTCTCAAAAACGGCGGCTACCGGAAGTTGGCGGTCGTTGACCGCGACGCGGATGGCCGGCGGCTGGTAACTCATCATGTATGCTGAGAACGTAATTATGGCTCGTGAAGTTTGGTACCCGCCCGAAGCATCGGGGGGCCGGCATCCGCTCATTCTGTTCTCGCACTTTAGCGGCGGCGACCGGCGCTCGTCGAGCTATCTCTGCTCGTACCTTGCCCAGGCAGGCTACATCGTCGCATCGATCGACCACGCCGAGCGAACGATGCCGCGTCCGAGCGAAGCGGCCGACGAAACCGAGAAAGCTGCGCGGATGCAGGCGCTGATAGCCTCGCGCGTTCCGGATATGCTCTTTCTTTTGGACCGGATGCTCGAAACGCGCGACGCACCGGTGCGCGTGGATCCGAAGCGTATCGGCGTGGCGGGGCATAGCTTGGGCGGATGGACCGCTCTCGCGATGCCGTCGCATGACTCGCGCATCGGCGCCGTTGTGGCGCTCGCGCCCGCGGGAAGCCGCAACCCGCGCCCCGGCGTGATACCGGCGCCGCTGGAGTTTCGTTGGAGCCATCCGGTTCCGGCGCTGATCGTCGCCGGCGATTGCGATATCACGACGCCGCTTTCCGGCATCCGCGACATCTACGAACGGCTACCCGAGCCGAAGCGATTGGAAGTGCTGGCGGGTGTCGACCATCTCCATTTCGTCGACGATGCCGCAGCACAACACGAAGCGGTCCGAGCGATGCAGTTTCCACCCGAGCTGTCGTGGATCAACGAAGAGATGCGGCCGTTCGATGAACTAGCGGGTGAGAAAGAGACGCATGACCGCGTGTGCGAGCTGACGCGGGCTCACTTCGATTCGTCGCTGTAGATACGCGGAATCGAAGACGGTAAGCGCGTGACGACTTCGTAGTTGATCGAGTTGGTCCAGGCGCCCCAGTCGTCCGCCGTGATGGCGTCGTCGCCGTCACGTCCGATGAGCGTGACCGCGGTTCCGCTGCGCGCCTGCGGCGCCCGGGATAGATCCAGCACCGACATATTCATCGCCACGCGCCCGATGATCGGACAGCGAACGCCGTCGACGAGCGCGGCTCCCGCATTGCCGAGCGCGCGCGGCACCCCGTCGGCATACCCGACCGGGACGACGCCGATGCGCATCGTGCGCGGCGCATGAAACGTCGTGCCGTATCCAACGGCCTCGCCCGCGCCGATTTGTCGCGTCGTGATCAGTTGTGTGCGATACGAAAGCACCGGCTGCAGCGGCAGCTTTCCGCCGTTCATCGCTTCACGCGTTTGCGGCGACGGCCACAGTCCGTAGAGCGCGATGCCGAAGCGCGACATATCCAACCGCGTTTGCGGCCACAACATCGCTGCCGCGGATGCCGCGATATGACGAATCGGAAGCGCGCCGTGCGATGCGAGCACCGGTTCCGCTTGCGTGTACGCTTGATTGAAACGCTCGAGTTGGAACATCGTGTACGGCGAATCGATTTCTTCGGCCGATGCGAGGTGCGAAAAGATGCCCGCAATTTCGAGATCGGTGATGTGGCAGTAGTCTTCGACGGCGTCCTGCAGCTCTTCGGGCGCGAGGCCGAGGCGATTCAAGCCGGTGTTCACCTTCACGTGCACCTTGACGCGCTGATGCGCGCGATGCGCCGCGGCCGCAAGCGCCCGCACGTACTCGCCGGTATCCCAAAGCGCGACTTCCGCGCCGGTTTGCATCGCTTCGTCGAGCGCGTCGGGCGGAATTGGGCCGAGGATGAGGATCGGCGCGGTGACGCCGCCGTCGCGCAGTGCGATCGCTTCATCGACCGAATAGACGCAGAGTTTGCGGGCGAACGGTTCGACGGCGAGCGCGGTTTCGACGATGCCGTGACCGTACGCGTTACCTTTGACGACAAATGCGGCGTGGCCGGGACCGACGAGATCGCGAAGCAACTGCGCGTTATTGCGCAGGGCGGAAAGCGAGATCTCGATGGAGCCGATCACGAACGCGGATTTCGGCGTCGCCGCGGCGGCATCCGCCGTGCGACGCACTATCGCGTGCGGCTGACGACGTACCCGAGCGGCAGTCCGAAGAAGACGCAGTGCGCGACGACCGCGTTGACGATGCCGATCGGCGGCGGCGGCACGAACATGCGCACGCCCAAGAGCAGCAGATCCATAAAGACGTAGACGACGAGGCCGAAGACGATGCCCGAGATCGCCCAACGCGCGTTGAGGAACGTCTGCTGCTGCGCGAGGTAGGCGTAGCCGCCCGCCCAGCCGATGCTCACGGCGAAGTGGAAGAGGATGCCGAGGGCCACGTATGTAGCGCTCGTGTACGCGATCTGGCCGAACGCGGCCGATGCGACCCATTGAAAGTGCTGCGCGAGCGAAACGTGCGCCGGCGCGTCTTGCGTAAAGTAGAGGTAGATCGCGATGAGGATGCCTGCCACGATACCCGCGGCAAGAGCCTGGCGGACGATACGTCCCCAGTCGGTGGTTTGTGCCATAGCAATCCGATTGTACGCACGGCTAGGGCTCACCCGTCACGCCGGCCCGCCCCGAAACGTTGCCCGTTCGTGCTGATAGATATGATGCTCGCCTGCGTGAACCAGCCCGAGGCTTTGGTCCGACGGTACACGCCCGCGACCCCGGGGCAGACCGGCGCGCAGTTTGCGGCGTGGGGCAAGGCAAACTACCCGCATACGTTTCACGCGGGGCGCAGCGAACTCAGCGGCCTCACCTATTACAGCGTGCAGTTCCACTTCGGTGATCCGCAGCGCGTCGTCGTGTTGACCGCGCAGCCGGACGCAAGCGGAACCCTTCGCGAAGAAACGCTCGCGCTGCAAGGCGTCGGCACGATGGAAAGTTAC
>DASSZL010000086.1:0-4784 GCA_035713505.1 Vulcanimicrobiaceae bacterium
CTGCTCAATCTCGCCAAAGCCGGCGAGGGCATTGTTGCGTCGAACTCACTCTACGGCGGAACGTATAACGCGTTCTCTCACACATTGCCGCGATTCGGCATCGAGGTGACGCTGGTCGATTTCAGCGACCTGGAAAACATCCGCAAAGCGATTAAGCCAAACACGAGAGCGGTTTTTGCCGAAACCATCGGCAATCCGAAGATCGACGTGCTCGATATCGAGGGCGTCGCCAAAGTTGCGCATGAGAACGGCTTACCGCTCATCGTGGACAACACGCTCGCCACGCCCTATCTGGTTCGCCCAATCGAGCACGGCGCCGACGTCGTCGTGCATTCGGCGACCAAGTTCATCGGCGGTCACGGCACCGCGATCGGCGGCGTCATCGTCGACGGCGGTACGTTCGACTGGGCGGCGTCCGGACGATTCGCCGATTTCACGCAGCCCGATCCGTCATATCACGGCATCGAATACACCAAGGCGTTCGGCAATCTGGCGTACATCATCAAAGCGCGCGTTCAGCTGCTGCGCGACTTCGGAGCGGCGCTCTCGCCGTTCAATTCGTGGCTGCTGCTGCAAGGGCTCGAAACGCTCGGACTGCGCGTCGAACGCCACAACAAGAACGCGCAGGCGGTCGCGGAGTATCTCGAGCGGCACCCGAAAGTGGAATCGGTCGCGTACCCAGGCCTGCCCTCGCACAGCGCCAATGCTCGCGCGCGGCAGTACTTCGGCGGAAAAGGCGGAGCGATTCTCACCTTCCGCCTGCGGGGCGGAGCCGATGCGGCAAAGCGTTTCATCGACTCGCTGGAACTGTTCTCCATTCTGGCGAACGTCGGTGACGCAAAGTCGCTCGTAATTCATCCTGCGACGACCACGCACCAGCAACTCTCGCCGCAAGAGCAGCTCGCCAACGGCGTCGATGGATCGACCATCCGCTTCTCCGTGGGCATCGAAGACCAACGGGACATCATTGCAGATATTGAACAAGCCCTCGCAAGAGCATAACGTCGAGATCGGTCCGTTCGAATTCGCGGACGGCAGCCGTCTCGAATCGGTCGTTCAGCGGGTCACCGCGTATGGTGATCCGCGCTCGCCGGCCGTGCTGGTTCCGCACGCGCTCACCGGAAGCAGCCGCGTCACCGAGTGGTGGGGAGGGCTCGTGGGCGAAGGCAAATTGCTCGATCCCGCCGAGCGGTATATCATCGGAATCAATGCGCTCGGCGGCTGCTACGGTTCGACCGGGCCGTCAGAGGTTGCGGACTTCCCCTACGTGACTGTACGCGATATCGTCGCGGCACAGGCGCGCGCGCTCGACGCGCTCGGCGTGGAGCGTCTCTCGCTGGTCATCGGCGCCTCGCTGGGCGGCATGCAGGCGCTGCAGTGGGCGCTGGATTTCCCGGAGCGCGTGGAGCACGCAGTGATGGTGGGATCGCACGATCACCAGTCGGCGATGGGCATCGCGCTCAACGCTATTCAGCGTGAGGCAATCGCCCTGGATCCGGCGCGCGGATTGCGCATCGCGCGCAAAATCGCCATGCTCTCGTACAAAAGCGACGCGCTCTTCAAGCATCGCCACGACCGCCGCGCCGATCGTAGGGGCCGCTTTCGCTTCGACGTCGAGGGTTATTTGGAACACCAAGCCGACGTATTCGAAGCGCGCATGGATCCGCGCAGTTACGTCGCGCTGACGCAAGCGATGGACTCTTTCGACGTCCGATGTCATCCCCTGGTATCGAAGGACGCCGCTTTACTCTTCGTCGGCATCACCTCGGACTGGCTTTTTTTACCCGCTGACGTGCGCGCCGCGGCGCGCCGCTTTGCAAGCCTGGGTTACCGCAGCGACTACGCCGAGATAGAATCCGACCACGGACATGACGCCTTTTTAGCGGAACCCGAAGTGTTCGCGTCGATTCTGTCGGAGCATGGAGTTGGCTGCGCGGTCGATAACGCGCTTCGGCGTCGAAATACGTGATGCAGCCCTGCGAGACTGCGGTCTTGCAGGGCTGCGGTTCATTCGCGAGACGCTGTAGCGCTACATCAGTCCTGCGGGAACGACCGCTTGCGAGTGAAGTCCGCGCTCCACGTCATCGTCGAGCGAGGCCAGATGCGCCTTGGTAATCAGGTCGAAGCTGTTCTTGTGCAGTGATGCCTGAATCTGCTCGTGCAGCGCCTTGAGTTCGTAACGCGCCAGCGCTTGCGCATCCTGCGGCGTTCCGGGCCATGGGTGTTCCGCCAGCGTCGAGAGAAGCGAGGCGTAATTGCGCTGCAGGTTCCGGCGCACCAGCGGGATGTTTCCGCCCTTGGGATGCGAGATATCGTCGAATGCGGCCGACTGCATCCACGTGAACAGGTCCGTAATGTCCATCGTTTTGCCGTGCCCGTACTTATACTGCATGTCGTCCAAACGCTGCAGTGTGACCGGCATGAACATACGCGAGATCGTCAGGTATTGATCGCGCGCGGCAATCTCCTCGATTGCTATGTCATGCCGTTCCGGGAGATTTCCATTCCAATCGTCGTAGCGATATTGGGTGACCGCCTGGCGCAGCAGGTACGGCGAGAAATCCCATGCCTTCGATGAAAACAGATTGTCTTCCAGGACTCTGAACGCGCGCAACTGCATGCTCTTCGGAATCGGCGAGAGCGGCAGCGAGGCGCGGCTGTCGCCGCGTTTTGAGCGCGCCACGTATTCACCGCCGATGTATCTTCCCACGATCTGCGCGCAGCGGCCCTGCTCTCCGATGAGCGAGCCGAACGCCGCGCGAAGATCGTCGAACGACCCTTCCGTGCGCGGGAAACGTCTGTCCACCTTGCCGATGAGGCTGTGCGCGAGCTGCATTTGCGTGCTGCACCAGCCGATGTTATCGTTCGTCAGATCCCACTGCTGGTTGCGCGGATCGACGGCCGCACCGCTCGCCCAGAACGTGTCCTCGTCCGAGGACCAACTATACCGGGGATTGCTCCACTGCGATGCCCAGCGGCTCAGCGTGGATCGCTCTTGCTGCGGCGTCTTCGCGCCCGCAACCGGCGCGTAGCCCCAGTGAATCACGTAGTAATCGTACGGTCCGAGCACCGTTTGAAAATACTCGCCTTGGCCGTGCCCTTTCGGCCAGATATTCAGCGGCGAATACTCCATGACCGAGGTCGCCACGCCGTATCGCTGCGTAAACGCCGGACTGCGCAGCTGCGCCGCGGTATATGCCTGGGAGCCGATGTAATTGTGACGCAGGCCGAAGTCATGCCCCGACTCGTGCAGCACGATGGATTCCAGAAACTCGTTCGCGAACTTGTCCGGCACGTAATATCCGCTCTCACCGCCCATAATCGAAAGCGCGGCCATGCCGTAGGAAAACTGCGCGCGTTCGCCGGCGCTGTAGTCGTCCCCCATGGCCGAACGCAAGCCTCCCGGACCGGGATCTGCCTGCACGCGAACCGGGTAGTCGAATTTCCCGAAGCGCATGAGGTCGCTGTCGATCACGACCCCGCTTTTTATCATCTCGCCGGTATACGGATTGTAGAGCAGCTGCGCTTCCGCGAAACCGCCTTCTTCTTCCGCAAGCCAGCGTATGACGTTATAGCGGATATCGTCGGGATCGAAATTCGGATCGTTCGGCTGATCCTTCACCTCCACGGCGTTGGAAATGCCGAGCGGTAAAAATGCTTTATTCCAGGTCAAAAGCGCTTTGCGAACCGCGGGCCGGTAGCGCACCGGAATCGTGTTGCTCAGATAGTACACGATCGGCGCTTTCGCCGGTGAGACGCGCTTGGCCGGATCCGACGGCTGTATGTTCCAGCGAACGATGTAATTCGCGTCTTTGTTAAAGGTATTGTCCGAACTGAAGTCCTGATGCGCGTTCACGAAGTATCCCACCCGGTCGTCGTAGTACCGCGGGACGTACCCGTCGTTCTGAGGCAGCGCGGCGATGTTGTACTGCAACCGTATCTGCAGGCTGCGGCCGTCCGGCACCGCGTTGATGAACTTGGGGTTGAGCGTGCTGAACGTCTGGTTCGCGACAAGCACGACGTTGTCCGGAAAGGCCTTGGTCTCTCCGAAATACGTCTGCATCGGGTCCAATCGGTACGCGCCCATGGGGTTGAGCAGCCGCCCGCCATTGAGGTCGGTCAAGAAGTCTGCCACGTTCGTGATGTCTTGCAACAGAGGCGATGCGTCAAACACGACGTCGCCCGTCTTTTCGTCGACCGATAGCACTTTCGCGACGCCCGCGACGGTGTTCGCGGTTCCGGCCGCGACCGCGCCGGCCTCGGGCGTATTCGGGAGCGCCAAGAATCGAGTCGTGGGAAACAGGATCGCCACGCGGTTATCCTGTTTCACGAAGCGCACGATGCGGCAGTTCTGCAAGTCCGTTAAACCCGAAAACAGGCCGCCGCTGCCGATGCCGTTCACCGGCACGCCGAGCTCGACGAAATCGCTGTCGAATTGATCGGGACGCAATTCGATTGCAACGCTGCCGTCTTTACGCCAAATCGTGAAGAGGCCGTGCTGCGCCGTCGCTCCGGCGGTGAACTTCGCATACGGAATCAAAGCGCTGCTCGGCGGCGGCAACGATGCCCCCGCTGCATGCGGCGGCGCCGAAGGCGCCGGCTGCGCCGGCGCGATTGCGCCGGATAGAGAAAATGCGGCAAGAACGCCGATGAAAGCGAGGTGTTTCAAGGCCGGCACCTTTCGTGAGCGGTCGGATGGAGCCGCTTCTTCGCTCCTTCACATGCAATTCCCCAGGGAATTGCCCGCGCAGGCTATTGTGGCAGAATGGAGGCACAAGCCCCCG
>DASSZL010000087.1:0-12339 GCA_035713505.1 Vulcanimicrobiaceae bacterium
CGTTTGGAGCGCGCTCCGATTACGAACGAACTGCTGCTGCTGGGAAGCGGCGAGCAGCACGTGAACATCGCGGTCGAGCGTTTGACGCGCAAATTCAAAGTAGAAGTACTCACCGCGCCGCCCACCATTCCGTATCAGGAAACGATAACGAACGGAACCGAGATACACTCCCGGTACAAGCATCAAACCGGCGGCCACGGGCAGTTCGGTGACGTGTGGCTGCGTTTCCAGCCGCGAGATCGCGGCAATGGCGTGACGTTCGAAGAGCAGATCGTCGGCGGCGTAGTGCCGCGCCAGTTCATTCCCGCAGTCGAAAAAGGCGTGCGGGAAGCCTTGCTGCACGGCAGCGTCGGCGGCTACCCCGTCACCGACGTACACGTCATCCTGTTCGACGGCGCTTATCACGACGTCGATTCCAGCGAGCAGTCCTTCAAGACCGCGGCCGCCATGGGCGTGCGCGAGGCGCTGCCCAAATGCAATCCCGCGGTACTCGAACCGATCGTCCGCGTGCGCGTGACCGTTCCCACGCAATACACCTCGGCCGTCATTCAGCAACTGACGGGCAAGCGCGGCCAGATTTTGGGCATGACCCCCACGGACAAGCCGGGTCACGACGCGGTCGAAGCCGACGTTCCGCAGGTCGAGCTGTCCCGCTACATCACGGAGCTGCGCACTGCAACGCAGGGCCTGGGAACATATACGTGGCGCCACGAGCGCTTCGATGCGGTTCCGGGAAAATGGACCGGGCCAAAGGCCGCGGTCTAACCACCGCGAAAACAGCGCATTCGCGCCCATCACTGGAGGATAAGGGATTGATTCGACGTCTTGTAGCCTTTGCGACGCTGGCGGCGCTCCTTGCCGCCTGCACACAAAGCGGCCCTTCGTCCGGCTCAGGGCAGGCTTCGCGCGGCACGTCAAGCGGCATTTTGCGCGTCGCGATTCAGCAAGACGTCAAGAACCTCAATCCGCTACTCAACTCGAACACAACGGACGGCATGATCGGCTTCCTGATGTTCTTGCCGCTGCTGCACGCGAACGCGCAAGGCGAACCGGTGCCCATGCTCGCCGCGCAGGTTCCGACCCTGGAGAACGGCGGCATTTCCAAAGACGGCCTCACGATCACCTACCACTTGCGCAAGAACGTCAAGTGGAGCGACGGCGTGCCGGTGACGAGTAAAGACGTGAAGTGGTCGTGGCAAGCGATCATGAACAAAAACAACAACATCATCTCGAACCACGGCTACGACTACGTCAAGAGCATCGACATCCCGGACGACTATACCGTGGTCGTGCACCTCAAGCAGAAGTTCTCACCGTTCGTCAACACCTTCTTCGCCGACAGCGACCAGCCGTATCCGGTCGCGCCGGCGCATATTCTCTCGAAGTACCCCAACATCAACAACATCCCGTTCAACAGCAATCCCACGGTGGGCGACGGGCCGTTCAAATTCGTGCGCTGGGTGCACGGCGACCATATCGAACTGACCGCGAACGACGATTTCTTCATGGGCAAACCGGGGCTGCGCGGCATCTACATTCGCATCGTTCCCGACGAGAACACCACCATCAATCTGCTGCGCACGCATGACATCGACTGGATGTTCGAGGCGTCGATCAACAACTATCCGTTGGTCAAGGACATCAAAGGTGTGAAACTCGTCTGGGTTGACGTGAACGGCTATGAGGACATCCAATTGAACGTGCAGCGTCCGTACCTGCAGGACGTGCGAGTCCGTCAGGCCGTCGCGTACGCCTTGAACAAGGCGCGGATCGTGCAAACGTCCACGTTCGGGCAGGACAAGATCGCAATCGAAGATCAGCCGCCGTTCATGTGGTCGTACGATCCGAATATCAAAGACTATCCGTACGACGTTCAAAAGGCCAAACAGCTGCTTCAGCAGGCGGGCTGGACGCCGGGACCCAGCGGCATCATGACCAAGGGCGGGCAGCCGCTCACCCTCGTACTCGTCAGCAACAACAGCAACGTGACGCGGCGCAAGAACAGCGTCGTGATTCAGGAGATGCTGCGCCAAGCGGGCATCCAAGTCGACATCAAGTACTTCCCCGGTGACGTGCTGTTCGCGCCGGTCGGCGAAGGCGGCATCCTGCAGGGCGGCAAGTTCGATCTCTCGCTCGCGGGCTGGTATGCCGGCATCGATCCGGACGATGCCTCGCAGTTCATGTGCGCGAACATGGCGCCGAACGGGTACAACTATTCGCGCTACTGCAGCCAGGCGATGGATGCGGCGCAAAAAACAGCCCTGGAAAATTACGACCGTCCGACGCGCAAGAAAGCGTATTCGCAAATCCAGCAGCTTTTGCATAACGACGTGCCGGAAATCTTCACGTATTACCAGCGGCAGATGCAGCCGATCAACGAGAACTTCAAGGGCTTTGCCCCCAACCCGGTGACCGAATCATGGAACGCGTGGCAATGGAGTATTTAGGGCCGCAGGATCCGATCTCGCGAATCCCCGATCTGACGTGGCTGCGCAAGATCATCGTCGAACGCGCGCTCACCAGAGGCGACTACGTCCTCTCGGGCGGCGCGCGCAGCGACTACTACATCGATAAGTTCCGCCTGTTCTCCGATCCGCAAGTCTTGCGGCGCATCGCGCGCTTGTTCGTGCCGATCATCGCGGAAACGAACCCCGATCTCATCGCCGGAACGGAACTCGGCGGCGTCGTTATCGCCACCGCCGTATCGCAGCTCAGCAGCATTCCGCTCCTAGCCGTTCGCAAACAGCCCAAAGGTTACGGCGCATTCCCCGGCGAGTATGTCGAAGGCGCCTACGAGTCCGGCCAGCACGTTCTTCTGCTCGAAGACGTAGTCACAACCGGCCGCGAACTCCTCGCCGCGAAAGCGCGCCTCGAAGAACTCAATCTCAAAGTCACCTGCTGCGCCGTCGTAAGCCGCGGCCTGGCCCCCGTGCGCTCACTCATCACGTTCTCACTTCCCCGCGGGCAGGCTCAGACCGAAAACTGACTCGGCGCGCACCCGCTCAAAGCCGAACCCTAATGCAGATCGTAGGTGCCGAGCCAAGAGCGGATGTAAGAAAAGTCGCGGCGGCGCTCCAGATCGGTGGAGCGCAAGATCATCGAGCCGCTCCACGTGCCGGAGCGTTCGTCTACGCCGACGACGAAAGCTTCGAGGGCGATGCTTTCCAGGAAGTCTTTCGCGGATTGCCACGCCGCCAGCGGGAACTGCGCTTCGGCCATGAATTGACGATCGGTCGCGCGCAAGAGCGTGACGAGGATGGCCTCGGATTCGGCGGATGCCGAGATGCGCAAAATCATCGTTTCGAGCGGATTGGTCGTTTCCGCGTCGAGACAGCCGTGGCGCGGCTCAAGGAAACGCCACACCGCCGGAAAGCCGGCCATGGCGTTTCGAAACATGCGGAGTTGACGAGGCTCCACGGTCGCGGTCATGCGAATGGCTTCATGGAAGCGCCTCGTAGACCTCCTGGGCATGGCCGTCGACCTTGACCTTCGGCCAGACTTTGACGATTTTGCCTTCTGCATCAACGAGAAACGTGGCTCGAGCGACGCCCTTACTCACCTTGCCGTACATGTTCTTCTCGACGATTACGCCGAGAGCGTCGCAGAGTTTGGAGTCGATATCCGCGAGCAGTTTGAACGGCAAGCCGTATTTAGCTTTGAATTTCTGATGGGAGGCGACGGTGTCGCGGCTCACGCCGACGATTTCAACGCCTTTGCGTTTGAAGGGTGCGAAGGCATCGCGAAACTGCGATGCTTCGTTCGTTCAATCCGGGGTGTCGTCTTTGGGATAGAACCACAAGACGAGCGGCTTGCCGGCGAAGTCTGCGGTGTTCACCGTTTTTCCGGTATCGTCGAGCACGGTGATGCGCGGCAACCTCGCGCCTTCTTTGAGCATAAACGACTCCTCTAGCCTGCTCTAAACTGCGAAAGCGGCACGATATCGAGCAGTTGGTCATTCGGCTGCATTTCGCCGAAGTCATGCGCCGGGACGAGCGCGCCGCCGCGCCAAAAATAGAGCGGAATGCCGCCCTCGGTTCGCGGAATGTGCATGGCGGCGTCGCGCTGCCCCACATTAAACGTTTCGCCCGCGAACGACACGCGCCCGCGGCTAGCCGGGAAGCGCGCGAGTCCGGCGATTGCCGGCGCCGTCAGGTCGCTGGCCGAAAACGATTTGCCGATTCTGAAGTTGCGCTCGACCGATCGCGAAAATTGCGGATCGTGAATGCGCATGACGACGTGCACGTCGGAGGTGTGCGCGAGCGCTCCAAGCGCTGCTTCAAGGTTTGCGGTGTCGCTGTCCGTAACGGCCACCAGTGCTTGTGCGCGCGCCAGATCGCAAAAGCTCAGCACTTGGTCGTCGGTGGCGTCCGAGGCGAGCAATTCGATGCGGCGCGACCGGGCGTGCTCGATGATCAGGGCGCTGGGCCGCGGCTCGATGACGATGACGCGCTGGTCCATCTCCAGGAGAAAATCGATGATGCGCGTGCCGACGTTTCCCGCGCCGCAAACGATGACGTGATCTTCAGCGCGGATGTGGCGCAACCCGCGCAAAGCGATTTGCTGCGCGCGATTGAGCGCCGAGGAGATCGTCGCGATGAATACTCCGCCCAGCGTTACGCCGACGCCCATGATGGCGATGGCGACGCCGATGGCGATCGAGCCTCCGTGCCGGTTGAGCGGGGTGATGTCGCCGTAGCCGACCGTGAACATGGTCGCCGCCACGAAGTAGAGCGCTTCCAAAAACGTCAGATGCAAGTCGGCGGCAAAGTACGCGCTTGCCGCGACGTAAATGAGCGTGCCCGCGGCGAACGTGTAGAGCAGCAGGGGCTCGACGCGGGCGGCTCCGCGAAACAGGTCGCGCAGCGACGTGCGCGCTCGCCGATTCGCGGGCCTGGCCTGCTTGCGCCGCGGCCAGCTCTCCTGCAACTTGGGCATGGGTCCGCACGCGACAAGCGTGTCTTCGCGGCGGATCGTTTCAGCCGCGTCGGGCGCAACCCGGCCGTTCACGGCGATGATGCGCAGCGAGAGACGGCGCTCCGCGTCCGCGACCGTGCAGTCGTCCAGACCGAAATCGGACGCCTTGCGTTCCGAGAAACCGACGAGCGGGCCGCTCGCCGCGGGAAACTGCACCGCGTACACGCAGGCCGGATCCATCGCAGCCGCGGCGTACGTGGCGGCCGCATGCGTCGCCGGTGAAATCGCCGTGCAGTTCGGAAGGTTCTGTTCGATCTTGCGCCCCAACGCGCGATTGAACTGGCGCAGGACGATGCGGATGTTCGGATTGATGTCGCGGGCCTTGAGTGCCACCTGCAGATTCAGGCGGTCGTCTTCCGAAACCGGAATGATGCAGGCGGCGTCGCGCACTCCGACGAGTTCCAATGACGCGTAGTCGTTGGGCGGATGCCCGGCAAACCCGGCGCCCATTGCGCGAACCGTCGTTTCCGCTTGCGGATGCGGTTCCCAAAGCACGAGGACGTCGTGCCCGCTCGTCGCGCGCAGCTCCTCGCACACGCGCAGTGCAAGGTCATTGACGCCGACCACGATAATGAGAGGCAGCGACCGCATGAGCGCTCCTTCGCCGCGTAAAAGCAACCTCCGCCGCCCGCATCCGTTGGCCGTCGAGCTCGCCGAACGCCTGCGCGCGACGCCGCACGCTCGCGTATTGGATCTCGGTTCCGGCAGCGGCCGCAATAGCGCGGCGCTAATCGCCGCCGGTCATGCAGTGGAGGCGATCCCCGACGATCTCGTGACGAGTTTGCGCGGCGGCGGCCCATTTGATGCGGCGGTCAGCACGCACGCCATGCTGCACGGCACGCCGTCAACGATTAGCGCAACGGTGCAGGCGCTGGGCGAGATATTGAAGCCGCACGCGCTGTTCTACGCCGCATTCGGCTCGAAAGCGGACTCGCGTTACGGGAAAGGCGCGCGCATCGACGAGGATACGTTCGCGCCGGAGGCCGGCGATGAGCAGGGCATCGCGCATGCATATTTCGACGAGAACGCGCTGCGCGCAATGCTGGAGCGTTCGTTCGTCGTCGAATCAGTCGAAGAGCATGCGGTGGACGAGGTCGTCGGCACCTGGGCGCACGCGCAGCGCCCGCAAGGCACCGTGCACTGGTTCGTGCGCGCGCTTCGTCAGTAGCGCGGAATCGCCTTGTCGACGCGCTTTGCGTAGGCGTCGATGCCGCCCGCCACGTTGTGCACGCTCGTGAAACCTTGAACGCTCAGAAACTGCGCGACGCGCTCGCTGCGTCCGCCGTGATGACAGAGCACCGCGATTTCCGCCGCGGGATCGATCTCGTTCATGCGCGTCGGAATTTGCCTCATCGGAATGTGCAGCGAGCCGGGCAATGACGCGGCTCGCACTTCATGCGGTTCGCGTACGTCGAGCAACACGAAATTCTTTCCGCTCGAGCGCCACTGCGCAAGCGTTTCAACCGAGATATCGCTCATAGGCTCCTAGGATTTGGCCACGGTGATGAGATTTTGCATCGGGCTGGACGCGTTTGCGTACAGACGCTTGTCCATTCGTCCCGAAAGGAACGCCAGCCGCCCCGCTTCGACGGCGTACTTCATGGCCTGCGCCATGCGAACGGGATCTTTTGCCGCTGCGATTCCCGTGTTCATCAGAATGGCGTCCGCGCCCAGCTCCATCGCAATCGCGGCGTCGCTAGCCGTTCCGACACCCGCGTCGACGATGACCGGCACGTTCGCGCGCTCTTTGATGATGCGAATGGAGTACGGGTTGCATACGCCAAGGCCGCTGCCGATGGGCGCGGCCAGCGGCATCACCGCGGCGCAGCCTGCTTCTTCGAGCTGCTTGCAGGCCACCGGATCGTCGACGATATACGGCAGCACCGTGAAACCGTCTTTGACCAGCTCCTCCGCCGCAGCAAGCGTTTCGCGCGTGTCGGGATAGAGCGTCTGAGGGTCGCCGATGACTTCCAGTTTGATGAGATCCGTTTCGAGCAGCTCGCGCGCCAGTTGCGCCGTGAGGACCGCTTCTTTGGCGCAGTAGCAGCCGGCGGTATTCGGCAGAATCAAATACTTGCCGCGGTCAATGTGGTCCAGCAGCGTCTTGCCGCTGCGATCGTCGAGATTGATGCGGCGAATCGCAACCGTTACGAACTGCGTGCCGCTGGCCTGGTGCGCGGCCTGCATCACCTGGACGGACGGGTACTTGCCGGTCCCCACGATGAGGCGGGACGTAAATTCGTATTTGCCGATTTTCAGGACGTCGTCGATCATGCTGTTTGCAGGTTCCCCTATCCGCCGGCGACGGCTCGAATGATTTCGATGCGATCGCCTTCACTGATGCGTTCTTGTTCGAATGCGCCGCGGCGTACCACGCAATCGTTCTTGGCCACGGCGATACCGCGCTCGGGCGCATGCACGTGCGCGAGAAGCTGCGCGAGGGTCACGCCCTCGGACAGCTCGAGTTCCTCGCCGTTAATCGAAGCTTTCACGTGCGTTCCGATTCGCTACGCGCTCGCAAGATTCGTGCCGCTCCGGTTGACTGCGAACGCCGGCGCCACGGGGGTCCCGTGTTCGAGGGCGTCCGCAAGCAAGCGCGCCGTCGCCGGGGCAAGCAGGATGCCGTTGCGGTAATGGCCGCAGGCCAGGAAGTACCCCTCTAGGGGCGTGGCTCCCAAGAAGGGCCGTTCGTCAGCAGTCGCCGGCCGCAGCCCGGCCCAGGTTTCGGTGATGGTGAACTCGCGCAGCGCCGGCACGGCCGTAACGGCTGCCCGCAGCAGCGTCTCAACGCCGCCGGCCGTCACGCGCGCATCGAAGCCGGAATCCTTTGCGGTGGCGCCCACGAGCAGCCGCCCGTCGGCGCGCGGGACGAGATAACCGCGCGGAATCCAGGTCGTATGCCGGATGAAACCCACCGGCACGTCGATGGCAAGCATCTCGCCTTTGATTGGATACACGCGCGGCACGCATGCATCCGGCACGCCGTCGATGCGCGCCGCCCAGGCGCCGGCGGCGTTCACGATCGCGCTCGCCGGCATGTAGCCGACGTCGCTGCGCACGCCGAGCACGCGGCGCGAATCGCATTCGATCGAAAGCGAATGCACGCCGGTGTGCAAACGCACGCCGCGGGTTTTGCAGGCTTCGGCGAGTGCGCGCCCGAGGCGCCGGTTGTCGATTTGCCCTTCGCCGGCAATCAGCAGCCCGCCGGTAACGTCTTTGCCGAGCGCCGGTTCCGCGCGCAAGGTTTCTTCACGCGAAAGCAGTCGTGCGGAATGACCTGCGAGATCGAGCCTTGCCGCCCATTCTTTTATATGCGTGTACGCATCTTGCGAATACGCGGCGTGCATGATTCCATCCAGCCGTAAATGCGGATCGACGCCGCTTGCCTGCCGAACCGAATCCGCGAACTGCGGGTAGTGCGCGAGCGAGGATTCGCAGAGATCGCGCAGCGGTTCGTCGGTAAGATGTTCGGTGCGCGGCGCGAGCATGCCGGCGGCTGCCCAAGACGCCGCTCGGGCAGGTTCGCCCGTGTCGAACACGCGCACCACCGCGCCGCGTCCCGCCAACTCGAAGGCAACGGACAGGCCGATGATTCCCGCGCCGATGACGGCGACGTCGCCGCCTGATTCCAGGGAAGAACCCATGCGCAATACTCTTCGCTTCGCGGACGTGCTAGTGCTTCAAAGCGCGGCGTAAAAGCGCTCGAATTGCATCCGGACGCTCGATTTGAAATGCGGTCAGACGAAAGTCGCTGCCGTCTTTCATCGCCGGCACGATGACGATTGGACCGATGCGCCGCCCCTGGCAGTTGCAGATACGCGGCGGCCGGCCGCTACATGCCGGTGTAGACGGGACCTTCGCCGCCCTGCGGGGGCACCCACGTGATGATCTGATACGGATCCGCGATATCGCACGTCTTGCAGTGCACGCAGTTCGTGAAGTTGATGACCAGTTCGCCCGTAACGTGGCCGTTCGTTTTTTCGAACATCGGCTCGTAGACTTTCGCCGGGCAGAAGTACTGGCACGGATTCCCGTACTCGACCGTGCAGCGGTCCCGGCAGATGTTCGTGTCGGCCACCTTCAAATGGCACGGCTGGTCTTCTTCGTGCATCGTGCCGCTGTTGAACACGTCGGTGAGTTTGTCGAACGTGACCACGTTGTCGATGACGGCGCGGCGCGACTCCTTGGGTTTGTAGCCGCGTTTTTCCATGCGCTCGTAACCGGGTTCGCCGCGCAGACGATCCGAGACGCCGAAACCCCGGCCTTTGGTGAACATCCCCAGGCCCGTATTCAGCATGCCGTTGATGAGCCCGTTCTTGAAGCCTTGATGGAAGTTGCGCGCGGTGTGCAGCTCCGTATACGCCCAGGACGATTTGAATTTCGTTTCGTACGACGAGAGCTGATCGCCGCCGAACTTCTGCGCCTGCACCGCCTCGAACGCCGTTTCCGCCGCGAGCATACCCGACTTCATGGCCAGGTGCACGCCCTTGAGACGCATGCCGTTCAAGAAGCCGGCGGAATCGCCCACGATCATCAAGCCGTCGCCGTAGAAGCGCGGCATTGCGTACAAACCGCCCTCCGGAATCGCTTTCGCGCCGTAGCGCAGCAGCTTCGCGCCCTCGATCAGTTTCTTCACCGCGGGCTGCGCCTTGAACAATTGGAAGATGTTGTGGGGGTCGGTCGTCGGATCTTTATAATCCAGGCCGGTGACGAAACCGATGTCAAGAATGTCGTTCGCCATGCCGTAGATGAAGCCGCCGCCGAACGTGTCGTTCGGAAGCGGATAGCCCATTGTGTGGATGACGCTGCCGGCCTGCACGCTTCCCGGAGCGCATTGCCACAGTTCTTTCACGCCCGCCGCGTAGACTTGCGGTTCGCGTCCTTCGTCCAAATTCAATCGCGGAATCGCCTGCTTCGTAAGCGTTCCGCGCGGGCCTTCGCCGAGCACGACGATCTTGGCAAGAATGTCGGCGCCCGGTTCATAGTTCGGCTTCGGGTTGCCGTGCTTGTCCAACCCCTTCTCGCCGGTGCGCACGCCGATAACGCGATCGCCGTCCCACAGCAGTTCTTGTCCGGGAAACTCACCGAATACTTGCGCGCCCGCTTCTTCCGCTTTTTCCGAGAGCCACTTCACGATTTTTTGCAGCGAGGCGACGTACTTGCCGTGATTGTTCATCATCGGCGGCACGATCGGCGCTTTGATGCGGCCGTTTTCGGTGAGCAGCCACAGCTGATCGCCGGTCACCGGCGATTCAACCGGCGCTTCGTCGCGCCAGTTGGGCAGCAGCTCGTCGAGCGCTTTCGGATCCATCACCGCGCCGGAAAGACCGTGGTTTCCGATCTCTCCCGCCTTGTCGATGACGAGCACTTCCAATTCTTTGCCCGCGGCTTTGGCGAGCTGCATGAGCCGGATCGCGCCGGCCAGACTTGCCGGCCCCGCGCCGACGAACAGGACGTCTACTTCAAGGGAATCGCGTTCAGCCATGATGTTCCAGGTTCGAAAACGCTTGGATGGCAGCCTTTACCGCAATCCTGTGAATGTCCAGGCGCTCGTCCCACGGCAGCCCCAGGGGCGTTTCAAACGTGAGCGCTCGCCGGGCTGCGTGCCGCGCGAGCGAGAGCGTGTAGGACAGGCCGCCGATGGCCTCGATCTCCAAGGTTGCCGGAGGACGCACGACCCCTGCATCCAGCGTGTACTGCTCGATGGGGCCGCCGAGATCGCAGCGTTCCAAATCTTGAATCGGATACCCGGCTCGCGCGACCGCTTCGATGACCGCCCGGCCGGTGTCGCCCTCGCCGTACTCATAGCAGTAAAATCCCTGCGCGTCGCAATCTTCGTGCAGATCGATCGAGAGCGCAAATTTCCGGTCGCGATTGGCCGTGATAATGGCGCGTGCCTCGGGCGTTTGTCCGCCGCGTCCGAAACTGCGGTTCACGTCTACGCCGTCGGCGCTCTCCCGCGTGCCCGAGGCGTAGCCGCTCGGGTTCGTGCACGGCCATGCGCGGTACGCGTAGCGCGCGTCCAACTCGCGGGCCGCCGCCAGAGAGAGCAGCGCCCATGGACCGGCGGGTTCGTCGCCGTGCACGCCCGCTGCCAGCGCAATGACCGGGGCGCGCAGATCGCCGAAATCCGCGCACAGCAGCGTGCGGGGCGCTCCGATGCACGCAACTTCGCGCACCGCGATTTCGTGGCTGCTCCGCAGCGTCTTCCAGCGCTCGCGTAGGTCGTCGTAGGTGTGCACACGAATGCGGTTAGGCGGAGTTTATCGCGGCTTCCTTTTCTTATTGCGGAGCAACCAGTGCCATGAAGATTCAGATCGGCGTCATGGGCTCGGCCGGCGGCGCCATCACCGACGAGGAACTCGCGCTCGCGCGCCGCCTCGGCCGGCGCATCGCCGAGCGCGATTGCACGATCGTGACCGGTGCGTGTCCGGGACTGCCCCACGCTGCCGTGCTGGGCGCGCATGACGCGGGCGGCTTTAGCCTAGGCGTCTCGCCCGCGCTCTCGCCCGAGGAACACGTGAACGTCTACGGTTCACCGCTGCAGCCGTACACGACGATGGTGTTTACCGGTTCGGGTCTGATGGGACGCGAAACGCATAACATCCACAGTTCGGATTTCGTGCTGTTCGCCGGCGGGCGAAGCGGCACGCTCGGCGAGTTCTGCATCGCCTACGATGAAGGCAAACTGATCGGGATCCTGCTCGACTCCGGCGGCATTTCGAACGAGTTCGAACGCATCGTCGGCATGGTGCGCAAGAATACGGGTTCGGTGATCATCTCTGACGCCGATCCGGAAAAACTGGTCGATCGCTGCTTGGACACCTACAGGGCAAGCGCGATGCCCAGCTCGAAAGTATTCGATCGCCCCCCCGGCGGGCCGCCCATGCCGCCGCTGCGGCCGCGACCGCGCATCTTGCAGGAGACACGTGGCTGAATTAACGTTCGTCGGCGCCGCCGGAACCGTCACCGGCAGCAAACATCTGCTGACCTCGGGCGGACGGCACATCTTCATCGACTGCGGCCTCTTTCAAGGAACCGCGGACATTACCGCGCTCAACAGCGTCCCGCTGCCGGTGAAGCCCAGCGATGTCGAAGCCGTCGTCATCACGCACGGCCACATCGACCACGTCGGCTATCTTCCAAAGCTCGTGCACGACGGTTTTCGCGGAACGATCTACGCCACGCCCGCCACGCGCGCGCTGATGAGCATCGTGCTGGAGGATGCCGTCCATCTGCAAACACACTTGCACGATCGCGGGATGAATCACGAGCACTACGCTCCGCCGCCGTTCTACAACGAAGCGGACGTGCAGCGCACGATCCAAATGACCAAGCCCGTACCGCTGGAAACGCCGTTCGAGG
>DASSZL010000088.1:0-7051 GCA_035713505.1 Vulcanimicrobiaceae bacterium
GGGGACATCGTGGAGATCGCATGCGCCGACCGCGCCGCCGCGCGGCGAGCGCTGCACGGTGAGCGCCTGGTGCGCAGTATCGAGATCTTCGGCGACACGCTTCACGCGCTCGTCTCGTCGGCGTCGCAAGCGATTCCCGCGCTGCAGGCGCGATTGAACGGCGCAGGCGTCGGCGATGCGATTTTGCGCAAGATTCCTCCGTCACTCGAAGACACGTTCGTTGCAAGGCTCACGGCGTGAGCTCGGCGGTGACCGTAGCGGCGAAAGATCTTTCACGGCGCTTCGGTGAGTTCGTTGCCGTAGACGCCATCTCGTTCGAGATTCACGCCGGTGAGATTTGGGGCTTTCTCGGACCAAACGGCTCGGGCAAATCCACGACGATCCGGATGCTGTGCGGCGTGCTCGCTCCCTCGTCGGGAAACGTTCGCGTACTCGGCTACGATGTGGCGCGCGATCCGGAAGAAGTCAAACTGCGCATCGGATACATGTCGCAAGGATCGAATCTGTGGAGCGACTTGACCGTCGAGGAGCATCTTCGCTTCTATGCCGGACTGTTCGGCATGCACGGATCGCGGCAGCGTGACTCGGTCGGCGCTTGGATGAATCGCGTCGGTTTGGAGGCCCGACGGGATCAGCTCGCGGGATCGCTTCCGGGCGGCTTGCGCAAACGCCTTGCGCTGGCGTGCACGCTTCTGCACGAGCCGCACATGATTTTTCTCGACGAGCCGACCTCCGGCGTCGACCCGGTTTCCCGGCGCGAATTCTGGGACATTATCGCGGGTCTGGCCGATGAGGGCACGACCGTCATGGTGACGACGCACTATCTGGATGAAGCAGAGCACTGCAATCAGCTGGCGCTCATCTACAGCGGCAAGATTATCGCACGGGGTACGCCTGCCGAGCTCAAGCGCGCGGCACACGCGCAGACGCTGGAGGACGCATTCGCAAAACTCGTGGAGGGCGGATGAACTGGCTGCGCGCGTGGACGATCGCGCTCAAGGAATACACGCAACTTCTTCGCGATCGCCGAACGCTGGTCACGACGATGCTCCTCCCGCTCGTGCAGGTGGTGCTCTACGGCTATCTGTCCAACGACATCCGGCACGAACCAACGATCGTCTGGGACCAGTCGCGAACGGCCCAGAGCCGCAGCCTCGTGCAAGCGCTGGTGAATTCGCAGTATTTTTCGGTTACGGCCAATGCGAAAAGCATGCAGGACGTCATACGGCACATCGATTCGGGACAAACGCTCGCGGGCGTCGTCATTCCGCCGGATTACGCGACGCTCTTGCATCGAAAACAATCGCCGCAAGTGATGGTCGCCGTCGATGCGTCGGACGCCACCGCGGCCCGTACGGCGCTTTCCGTCGCACAGGCGGTCGGCAAAAGCCTGAGCGGTCAAATGCAACTACGCGAAATGCGAATTCGCGGCGTGAGCGGATCGCAAATCGGTGTCGATGTGCGCGCGCGAGCTTGGTACAATCCCGGTCTTCGCCAGGAGATTTTTATCGTACCCGGCGTGCTCGCTCTCGTCATGCAGTTCACGATGACCTTTTTGAGCATGAGCACGATCGTTCGCGAACGCGAGCTCGGGACGCTCGAGCAACTGGTCGTTAGTCCGATTCGATCCGGCGAGCTCATGCTCGGGAAGATGATTCCGCTCATGACCATCGGCTACATCAACCTGACGACGATCTTGCTGCTCGCGGTCCTGTGGTTCGGCGTGCCCGTCGCGGGGAGCGTCGTCATGCTGTACTTCGCGGTCTTCGTCTTCTTTTTCACGACCCTGGGTCTGGGCACGTTCGTCTCGACGATCGCCAAAACGTATATTCAGGCGATCCAGATGATCCAACTTTTTTTGCTTCCGAGCATGCTGCTTTCGGGATTCATCTTTCCAATCGCCTCGATGCCCCCGGCGCTCCGCCTGCTCTCGTATCTGGTGCCGCTGACCTATTTCCTGACGATCGTGCGCGGCATCATCATCAAAGGCGTCGGCCTGCAGGAACTCTGGCCGCAACTCGCACTGCTCACGGTGCTGGGCCTGGTGGTGTTCGGCACGGCCGTACTGCGGTTCCATAAACGGATTGACTGACGTCATTGAACGATGCGCGCCGCATCATTCTCCTGAGCCTTCCATCGAAACTTCATCCAGCTCGTCGTTGAAGTGGAACGCCGTCTGGTAGAGATGCACGCGGCTGTCGCTCGAGTCGATGGCGCTCGACGCCACGACGAGTTTATGCAGCAGCCGCTCACCGCGATGCACGACCCCGCCGTACGTGAATTGCAGGTTGGGATGAGCGCCGAGCACCACCAGACGATTGCTCTGCGCCAGCAGTTCTACGATGCGATCGCGCAGCGAATGCGGAATCAGCCGTTCGGCGTCGTCCGGAGGGACTCGCACAAGCGGCGGTTCCGTGACGTGCTGCTCGGGCGGCAACGACGTATTACAGAAGTCCAAGATCGCGCGCCAGCCTTCGGCATTGACGGAGCCCGTGCGAAAGCCGCCGCGCCATACGCGCTTTTCTTCGAGCGTGCCTTCTTGCAGCCACACGCTCTGCCCGCGAAACTCAATCCGGCGCTCCAAAACCTCGGCGGCGAATTCGACTGCGCCCCAGGGGAGCGGCGCGAGCGACATTACCCCAACGCCGGACGCGGAGATGTCGATACCCACGAGCGGCCGCCAGGCATCCCCGTCGCGAAGCCAAGCGCGAAACGGCCCGCGCCGGCGCGGATATAAGCGCCGGTTCGGGAGTTGTTCGGCAAACCAGCCCTGCAGTTCGGTTAGCACCTTGCTTCAGGGTATCGGCAGGAGCGGGACGACTGTTAGGGCTGCGTGCTGCGCGAGAGCGCTTTGGCCGGCGGGATCTTCACGCGGTCGGCTAGGCGCAGCAGCGCCAGCAGCTTCACGCTCCACCACGTCGGATCGAACTCGAACCAGCGCAAGCCGTGCCGGGCCGAGTAGGGAAACGCATGGTGATTATTGTGCCAACCTTCGCCCCAAGAGATGAGGGCAACCCACCAGCAGTTCGTCGAGAGATCGCCCGTGCGATACGTGCGATATCCGAGCGAATGGGCGGCGCTGTTGACCAGCCACGTCGCGTGATAGCTGACGACCAGCCGTACGAAGATGCCCCAGATAACCCAGGTCCATCCGCCGAGGACGAATAGTAGGGCAGCCAGCAGTAGTTGGAACGGTCCATGCAAATGCTTGAGCGCGCGGTAGAAGCGGCTTGCATAAAGATCGGGAGCGAACTTACGCAGCTCCTCTTCGGTGGGCATGGCCTCGTTGTGCTGGTACAGCCAGCGCATGTGCGCCCAGCGGAATCCGATTTGGCGCCCGTGCGGATCGCCGGCTTGATCGGAGTGGGCGTGATGTTTGCGATGCGTGGCGACCCAACGGATTGGATCGCCTTGCAGCGCCAGTGTGCCGAAGATGGCGAGCACGTACTCGAGCGGCTTACGAAGCCGCAGTCCGCGATGCGTCAGCGTCCGGTGGTAGAGCAGCGTGATGCCCAAACCGCCGGTCACGTACATGAGCACGGCGGCGACGACGGGCCCGCTCCAATGGAACAGGCCCGGTACGAACGCCGCTAACGCACCAACGTGTATACCGCTCAGTCCGAGACGGTTGATCCACTCGCGGGTGCGCTCGCTCATGATTTAGCGATAGCTGGGACGCGAGGAGAAGCAGTCGCGGCAATACACGGGCTTGTCGCCGCGCGGCTGGAACGGAACTTCCGCAACGCCGCCGCACTGGCTGCACGTGGCTTTGAACATCTCGCGACGGGCACCGCCGCCGCCTCCGCCGTAGCTTCCGCCACCGCTGCGGCCGCCGCCGCTGGAGGCTTTACGCGCCGCGCGGCAATCGCTGCAGCGGCTCGGCTTGTTCGTGAAGCCTTTGCTGGCATAGAATTCCTGTTCGCTCGCGGTGAACGGGAACGTGCGTCCGCAGTCGACGCAATTGAGGGTTTCATCTGAATACATTTACGAGTCTCCTAAACTCTTGTTTGTGATTTGGGGTGGTTGATGGGGACTCGCCAGTACTCGGAACGCTAGAACGTTGAAACACTAGAGAGGCCTCGTGATAACGCCGTACGGTTAGGTGCGGCGAGCCTCGCCCGCGCGATAGCGGTAGACGATGCGTCCTTTCGTCAAATCATATGGCGAAAGTTCGACGTCCACGCGGTCGCCGGGAAGAATTTTAATGTGGTGTCGGCGCAATCGTCCCGCAATGTGCGCAAGGATAACGTGGCCGTTGTCGAGCTCGACGGAAAACGTGGTGCTCGGAAAAACTTGTTTGATGCTGCCATAGACTTCCAACGGCGCTTCTTTGTTGTCTTCGGGGGCGTTAGCCTTGGAGACACGAGGATTGTGATTACGGTTGCGATTACGAGTAGCGATAACGATTGCTCCTTTCTTTATTCTTTAACGACGGCGGCGGGCTTTGAACGTGCGGCGGACCGGCTTGAGTTCGGCCTTGAGCGTATTCCCTATGGCCGCGTCGACTAACGGGTGTTCGGCGCGGTCGACCCGCTTGCCCATGGACCGCTCGATTTGGGCGAACAGGTCGGTCTCTTCGTGGGAGACGAACGTGATCGCGTCGCCGGTTTTCTGAGCGCGGGCGGTACGGCCGATTCGATGTATGTAGTCCGCGGGCTCCGCAGGAACATCATAGTTGATGACGTGGCCCAGGTCCAGAATATCGAGCCCTCGTGCGGCGACGTCCGTGGCGACGAGCACGCGGTAGCGGCCCTTCTTGAACGAATCGAGCGCGCGCGTGCGCTGCGCCTGTGACCGGTCGCCGTGGATCCGCTCGGCGCGAACGTCGTGCCGGGCCAGGGCGCCGGCGAGCCGTTCGGCGCGGGCCTTGGTCCGCGTGAAAACGATGGCGCTGAAGATGTCGCTGCCCTTGAGCAAGTCGACGAGCAGCTCGGTCTTCTTATGCTGTTCGACGGCATAGACCGATTGCGTCACGGTGTCGACCGGGGTCGCGGAGGGCGCGAGATTCACGCGCACCGGGTTGTTCAACAACTCGCTCGCGAGCGTGGCCGCGTTTCCCGCCAGCGTCGCCGTGAAAAACATCGTCTGCTCGCGTTTGGGCAACTTCGCGATGATGCGCTTGACCGCGGGCAGGAAGCCCATGTCGAGCATGCGATCCGCTTCGTCGAGCACCAGGTAGCGCACGTTTTCCAGACGCGCTTCACCTTGCTGAATCAGGTCGATGAGCCGGCCCGGCGTTGCCACAATCACTTCGGTGCCGCGTTTGAATGCTTGAATCTGCGGGCCGAAACCGGCTCCGCCGTAGACCGGCGCGATGCGAATGTTGGTGTACTTGGCCAAATGCCGCATATGCTCGGTGATTTGCTGCGCGAGTTCTCGAGTCGGCGCCAGAATGAGCGCGCTCGTTTTCGCGGCGGGCGCACCGAAGAGCGCCTGAAGCAGCGGCAAACCGAAGGCTGCGGATTTTCCGCTCCCGGTCGGGGCAGTGGCAAGGATGTCATGGCCTGCGAGGGCAGGCGGAATGGCCATGCGCTGAATAGGCGTGGCTTCCGTGTATTGGAGGTCTTCAATGCCGCGCAGCAGCGCGGCGTCCAACGACAATTCGGAAAAACTAGAGATACGAACCAATCTTTCGGTGGGCGCAACTATCGACCACTCGAAAGACGCGCTGGAGTGAAACTGGGCTGGAGTGTCTCACACTTTCCGCCCATGTGCAAGCCTTAAGACCGGGGGGTGGCTCCAAAGGTTGCGCAAGCAGGCGCCGAATGGGCGCGTGATGAGCCGGGTGAGAACGCTCTTCATATTATCGGGCCTCTGCGCGATCGCGCTGCTCGGGGCGTGCGGCCCCGGGACGGGCAGCTTGCCCTCGCGGACCCCGGCCCCGAACCCGGCGCCGGCGCTTTACCCGCTGGCTGCCGGGGAAGCCGGCCCGACAGGCATCACCGCCGGCGATGACGGCGCTCTCTGGTTCACGGCGTTCGACGCGAACGCAATCGGCAGAATAACGCCGGCGGGGGTCGTCACGCATTACTCGCTGCCATCCCCATCCGATGAGCCGTCATCGATTGTGAGCGGAAGCGACGGGGCCCTGTGGTTCACCGAATTCTTCGGCAACCGTGTCGGGCGCATTGCCCGCGGCGGTTCGATCGCGGAATATCCGCTGCCGCAGCCGTCAAGCCAGCCCGAGATTATAATCGCGGGCCCCGATGGCGCGCTGTGGTTCACCGAACAGAGCGCTCAGGCCGTCGGGCGGATAACCACCGCGGGCGCGATTACGCAATTCGCGCTGCCTGCGGGCAGCAATCCCGGTCCGATGGTCCTCGGCCCGGACGGCGCGATGTGGTTCTGCGAGATGGGCACCGATCGGATCGGACGCATCACGACCTCGGGCGCCCTCACCGAATACCCGATCCCGACGAAGAATAGTGCCCCTTGGGGCATTGCGGCCGGCGCGGACGGCGCTCTGTGGTTCAGCGAAACCCAGGGCGGAAAAATCGGACGCCTCACGACAACCGGAACGATGACGGAGTATGCCCTGCCGGCGGCCGTGAAGAATCCGCAAGCGATGATGCAGGCCTCAGGCGCGGTCTGGTTCCTCTACCAAGGCGGCATCGGCCAAATGCAGATGAACGGTACGGTTACGGCATATCCGACAGCGTCCGTGGATACCGATTCCCTCAACGCCATGACGCAAGGACCCGACGGCGCGCTGTGGTTCACCGAACGAAGCGGTAACGCGATCGGACGATTCGCGCCGTAACTTACCGCGCGTTTATAAAACGATACGTGACGTCGGCGCCTGCATGAACGACTCCGATGCCGAATATGCGTCGCAGGACTTCGATGACGCCATGGCGCCGCGGTTTGGCAGGCGGGCGATCGGCTTCCTGCTAGACGCACAGCGTGTTCAAGGCCGCGCGGGTTTTCGAATCTTCCGGCTGGCCGGCGGCGCGTATGTACGTCGCGCGGTAGATCGTATCGCCGTCCAGGAAAATCGTCTCTTCCAAGTGCAGCGGCGGATCGTCTTCGGTTTTCACGTACGAGAGGAACC
>DASSZL010000089.1:0-3501 GCA_035713505.1 Vulcanimicrobiaceae bacterium
GTGAACGGCCAAAGCGTCGGCATCGTGGCGAATCAGCCGAACGTGCTCGCGGGCGTGCTCGACATCAAGAGTTCGATCAAGGCCGCGCGCTTCGTGCGGTTTTGCGATGCGTTCAACATTCCGCTCGTCACGTTCGTCGACGTTCCGGGATTTCTGCCGGGCACGGACCAGGAGTACGGCGGCATCATCACACACGGCGCGAAGCTGCTCTATGCATTTGCCGAAGCGACGGTGCCGAAGATCACGATCATCACGCGCAAAGCGTACGGCGGGGCGTACGACGTCATGGCCAGCAAGCACATTCGCGCCGACGTCAACGTGGCATGGCCCACGGCGGAGATCGCCGTCATGGGCGCCGAGGGTGCGGTCAAAACGATCTTCCGGCGCGACATCGCCGCCGCGGACGACAAAAACGCGAAGACGCAGGAACTCATCGACATGTATACCGAGCGTTTCGCCAATCCGTTCATCGCGGCGCAGCGCGGGTACGTGGACGACATCATCGAAGCGCACCAAACGCGCCGCGTCATCGCCAAGTCTCTGGAGATGCTCGCGAACAAACGCGTCGAGCGCCCCAAACGCAAACACGGCAACATCCCGCTGTAAGGAGCATCATGAGCACACGGAAGGACTTTATCGCCGCGTCGTCACTTTTCGCGCTGGCGCCGGCAGTCGGTGGGGCGGCAACGCCTTCGCCTTCCCCTTCGTCCAAGGCGCCCTCGCTGCGTTTGAACTTCGACAAAGCCCGCTTCGACAAGATGCTTGCGAGGCCGGCCGTACACAAGCAGTGCTTCGGCGCGACGAAGATCGAGGGCGGCGGCGTCATCGACGGCATGAACAACACGATAGACGCATACGTTGAGTATTTCGGAGAAACGCCGGCCGGCGTGCACACGGCTGCGGTGCTCTACCACGGCGCCGCAATCGCGCTGGCGATGAACGACGGCGTATGGAACGAGATCCTGCTCCCGTTCGTCAAAGGCGCACCGCCGAAATTGCGCGACGAGTTCGCCGGCGCCAAACCCGGGAAGGGCAATCCATACCTCAAAGACGTCCGGGACGCCGTCGCGCGGGGATCGTCGTTCTTCGTTTGCCACAACGCGATCGTCGGATTTTCACACATGGCGGCCGGCGCGCTCGGGAAACGGGCGGAGAACGTGCATACTGCGATTATGGCGGGTATCGTGCCGGGTGCGCTCGCGGTGCCCGCGGGCGTGATGGCGATCAACGCCTGCCAGGAAGCGAAGTTCACCTATATCCAGGCCAGCCTGTAGCCGCGCTTCGAAGGCTCGGCATGACATAATGGGGTACTACAAACCGCTGTGAAATTGTTAGACGGAAAGAAAGCGCTCATCACGGGCGTTGCCAACCAGTGGTCGATTGCCGCGGGCATCGCCCGGCAGATGCACGAGCACGGAGCGCAGATCGCGTTCACGTACCAGGGCGAGCGCGTCAAGGACTCGGTGGAGAAGATCGCGGCGGAGCTGGGCGGCGGCCCGGTCGTGGAATGCGACGTCTCATCCGACGATTCGCTGCGCGCCATGGCCGCTCAGCTAGGGTCGTTCGGGCCGCTTGACGTCCTGGTGCACTCCATCGCGTTCGCGGACAAGAAAGACTTGGTCGGCACCGTGTATGACACGACGCGCGAGGGTTTCAAACTCTCGCTCGACGTCTCGGCGTATTCGCTGCTGGCGCTCGTGAACGCGCTGCGCGAACGGTTCAACGACGGCGCCTCCATCATGGCGCTGACCTATTACGGATCGACGGCGATCGTTCCCAATTATAATTTGATGGGCATTGCCAAAGCGGCGCTGGAGGCTTGCGTTCGCTACCTGGCGTACGATTTGGGCGCTCGCGGCATCCGCGTGAACGCGATTTCCGCAGGCCCGATCAAGACCGCGAGCGCGCGTCAAGTCGGCGGATTCATGAAGATGCTGGACGTCGTTCCGCAGATCGCGCCGCTTCGTCGCAACGTCACGGCCGACGACGTAGGCAATACCGCGGTATATTTGGCATCCGGGCTTTCCTCTGCAATTACGGCGGACGTGCATTTTGTTGATGCCGGCTTCCACGCGATGGGCATGCTGCCACCGGAGCTGGCCCAGAAGTGAACGAGGACGAACTGGCTGCAGTCATCGCCGCCGTGCAAGCGCTGATGCAGCAAACCGGCGAACCTGCGCAGCCGCAGGTATCCGCTTGGAAACGTGCGGCGCGCCTGGAGGCCGCCGGTGTTCAGTAAGATCCTGATCGCCAATCGCGGCGAGATCGCGGTGCGGATCATCCGCACCGCGCGCGAAATGGGCATCGCCACCGTAGCCGTTTATTCCGAAATCGATCGCGACGCGCTGCACGTGCGCATGGCGGATGAAGCGTTTTTGCTCGGGCCGGCGCCGCCCTCACAGAGTTATCTCAACGTTGAGAAATTGCTCGAGGCCGCCAAGCGCGCGAAGGCGCAGGCGATCCATCCCGGCTACGGTTTTCTCGCGGAGAACGCCGCGTTCGCGCGGTCGGTGATTGGGGCGGGGCTGGTTTGGATCGGCCCGCATCCCGAAGCCATCGACGCTATGGGCGACAAGGTTCGCGCGCGCCAAGCGATGATCAAAGCCGGCGTTCCCGTCGTTCCCGGCGGCACGGAAGCCATCGAGGACGAGCAGGGCGCGCGCGATGCGGCCAAGCGCTACGGGCTTCCGCTCGCGCTCAAAGCTTCGGGCGGCGGCGGCGGCAAAGGCTTGAAAGTGGCGCGCACGCTCGAGGAACTGCCGTCCGCGCTTGCGACCGCACAGCGCGAAGCGCAGGCGTATTTCAAGAACGGCACGATCTACGCCGAACGCTACCTCGAGAATCCCAAGCACGTCGAACTGCAGATTCTCGCGGACAAGCACGGTACGGTGCTGCACGTCGGCGAACGCGACTGCTCGCTGCAGCGCCGTCATCAAAAACTCTGGGAAGAAGCACCCGCCACCATCTCCGCCAAGGTGCGCGAAGGCATGCGCGAGGCCGGCATCCGCGCGGCCAAGGCCATCGGATACGACAGCGTCGGCACGATGGAATGCCTGGTCAGCGGCGACGACTTCTTCTTTCTCGAGATGAACACGCGCATTCAAGTCGAGCACACGGTCAGCGAGATGATCAGCGGTCTGGACCTGGTCCGCGAACAGATTCGCGTCGCCGCGGGCGAGAAGCTCGGATACGATCAATCTGCGATCCAGTTCCGCGGCCATGCTATCGAAGGCCGCGTCAACGCCGAAGATCCGGCGCATGGCTTCCGGCCCGCGCCGGGAACCGTCACCGCGTACCGCGAACCGGCGGGCCCGGGCGTGCGCATCGATTCGGCCGCTTATCCGGGTTTTACGGTTACGCCGGATTACGACTCGATGATTGCCAAGCTCATCGTGTGGGCGCCCACGCGCGAGCAAGCCGTCGCGCGTCTACGGCGGACGATCGACGAATACGAGATCGGCGGCGTACCCACGACGCTGCCGCTGCTGCGCGCGCTCTGCG
>DASSZL010000090.1:0-2720 GCA_035713505.1 Vulcanimicrobiaceae bacterium
GTCTTTGCGAGAAATGCGCCGGGCAAGGCCGTCGAATACGTGCATTTTCCGCAGCGGCTGCACAGCGGCGAAGCCGTCAGCTATCTCGCGGCGGAATACCGCCGGTTGGCGGATTGGGCCGCCGCGCTGAGCGGCCGGTCCGTAGACAACGAGCGGCTGCGTGCGAGTATCGAACTGTACGAGAACGTCCGGCGGCGAATTCGCGAGCTCTACGCGTATCGCCGTAGTCATCCGCAGAACCTGACGACCAGAGAACTCTATGCGCTCGTGCGCTACGGCCACGTCGCGCCGCCCGAGCAACATCTGGAACTCATGGACCAGGCCTTCCAGCAAATCCGGCGCCGCGAGCACAAACCCAAAGATCGCGCCCGCATCGTGCTGGTCGGCGCCTTCTGCGAACAGCCGCCGCTCGACCTCATTGCCGCTATCGAGAGCGCGGGCTGCTACATCGTGGACGACGATTTCGTGCTTGGCCGGCGCTTCTTCAGCTCGCCGGTTCCCGAGACGGGGCGGCCGTTCGACGATCTCGCGGACGCGTACGTGAACCATAGCGTCGACTCGAGCGTGAAACACGACTTGAAGCATTCCAAATACGAGGCATTGGTGACGCGAGCCAAGGCGCATCAAGCCGACGCCGTTGTGGTACTCACCGCCAAGTTTTGCGAGCCGGCCCTTTTCGACTACGCGCTGTACCGCAAAGCGCTGCAGGAAGCGCACGTGCCGCACGTTTTTCTCGAATTCGAAGAAAAGATGTGGCTGTTCGATAAGATAAAAACGGAAATCGAAACGTTTGTGGAGTCGTTGCTGTTCACATGAACTATCAAGGCCGTCTGCATCATTTGCAAAAAGACCTCATGGCGGAGTACTACGCGCAGCTTACCGCGGCTTCAAACGGAAGCGGCGTTCCGGCGGCGTATCTGCTCATCGGCGGCAATCCGGTCGAGTTGCTGCGCGCCTTCGACATTCTTCCGGTGTACCCGGAAGTCAACGCGCTGCAGCTTGCCGTTAAAAAGCAGTCGCTGGGGCACATTCAAGCCGCGGAAGGCATGGGCTACTCCACCGATAATTGCGCCTACGTCAAAGCGGACATCGGCTTGTACTTCGCCGGGCGGCAAACGCCGTTTGCGACGATACCGGAGCCCTCGCTGCTGCTCTGCAACTACGTGGGCTGCAACGTGTATCTGCACTGGTTCGATCATTTGGCGGAATACACCAAGCGCCCGGCGTTCCATCTCGACATTCCGTTCATCCGCACCGCTTCCGGCACGCCGACAAGGGCCGACGTCGACTACGTCATGGTGCAGTTGCACAAACTGATCGATGTCTGCGAGGAGCTTACGGGCAAAAAGCTCGACTACGACCGGCTGCGCGAAACCGTCCGGCTTTCCTCGCAAACCGGCGATTTGTGGTCGAAGATAAAGCACCTGACCAAACTACGGCCGGCGCCATACGACGCGTACTTCGATTCCGTCACGATGATGGCGCCGCTCTATTGCCTGCGCGGCACGCCGCAAGGGCTGCAGTTCTTCCAGACCGCTCTGGAAGAATACGCGGCCAAGGCAGCCGGCGGCGAAGGGCCGATCGAACGCGAAGAGGTTCGCTACGTGATCGAAGGGCCGCCGCCCTGGCCGTACCTGCGCGCGTTCCGCGACATGTTCACGCGCTGGAACGCAACCGCCGTTGCGTCAACGTATTCGACCGTGGGCGGCTTATGGGAGTTCGGCTTCAGTCACGATCCCGATCGTCCGCTGGAAAGCATCGCAGAGCATCTGCTGCAGTGGAACCTCACCAATCGTAATTTTGGCCAGCGCTACGATCAGATCGCGCAGTACATCGACCAGTGGAACGCGGATGCGCTCATCATCCACTCCGTGAAGAGTTGCCGCCTGTTCTCCGCAGGCCAGGGCGACATGCGTGATTACTTCACGAAACTCGGCGTCCCCACGCTTCTCGTCGAATCCGATTTAGAGGATCCCCGCTACTTCTCGGAAGCGCAGATGCGCAATCGCATCGACGCGTTCTTCGAATCGCTCGCGCACCGGAAAGCTACGGCGGCCACGGCCGCTGCCGCCGCCGGCTCATAGGAGGACACATGGCACTTGCAGCCGGCGTGGACGTGGGCTCCACGCAAACCAAATGCATCGTGATGGACGAGAAGCGCACGATCGTTGCCCGCGCGCTCATCGAAACAGGCGCCAACGTGACGCGCGCCGCGGAGCGTTCGTTCGAACAAGCGCTGGCGAACGCGGGTCTGGACCGCGATCTCGTGCTGTGCGTCGCGGGCACCGGGTACGGGCGCTTCAAAGTCGAGTTCGGCGATTTGCAGATTACGGAAATCAGCTGCCACGCCAAAGGGGCGTGTTCCGTCTATCCCGGAACGCGAACGGTCATCGACATGGGCGGCCAAGATGCCAAGGGCATCAAGGTGCGCGACGGTGAGGTGCTCGACTTCGTGATGAACGACAAGTGCGCCGCGGGGACGGGACGGTTTCTCGCGACCGCCGCGGAAGTGCTGGCCGTCTCGCTCGACGATATCGGCGGGCTCTCGCTGCAGGCCAAACAGCCCGTTCGCTTATCGACCGTATGCACCGTGTTCGTCGAGTCGGACATCATGTCGTATCTGGCGCAGGGAAAGAAAGTGCCCGACATTCTTGGCGGCATTCACAGCGCGATCGCGGCGCGCACGGTGGCGCTCGTTCGCCGCGTCGGCATAGAGCAGG
>DASSZL010000091.1:0-7122 GCA_035713505.1 Vulcanimicrobiaceae bacterium
AACCACGGCGCAAACGCGCCGGCGACGGCGAGATTCTCCATCGCCTCTTTTTCGAGCTGCGTGCGTTTGGCGAAATCGAGCAAACCGGCGAATGGCCCCTGTCCGATGGCCGCTTGCAGCCGCTCGCGCTGCGCTTCACCCAACCCGCGAACCAAATGAAAGCCCAAGCGCAGCGCGCCCTCTTCGTCCACGAAACTCCAGTACTCGCCGGCGTTCACCATAATCGGTTTCACCTTCACGCCGTGGCGGCGCGCGTCGTTCACCAGCACTTCGGTCGAATAAAAGCCCATCGGCTGCACGTTGAGAATCGCCGCCGCGAAGACCGCCGGGTAATGACATTTGATGTACGCCGACTCGTAGGCAAGCAGCGCGAAGCTCGCGGCATGCGACTCGGGAAAACCGTAGTCGGCAAACCCCTCGAGCATGTGAAAGAGCTGCTCGGCGGCGTCGCGGTCGATGCCGTTTTGCACCATTCCCTCGATCAGGCGCGGATGGATGTCGCGCATCCGCTCATGCGAGCGCTTGTGCCCCATCGCGCGCCGCAGTTTGTCCGCCTCCGACGGCGAGAACCCCGCCGCCTCGATCGCCATGCGCATGCCCTGCTCCTGAAAGAGCGGCACGCCGAGCGTGCGTTCGAGCACGGGTTTGAGTTTGGGATGCGGATACCTCACCGGCTCCAGGCCGCAGCGCCGCCGCAAAAACGGATGGATCATCTGCCCTTGGATCGGCCCCGGCCGGATAATCGCGACCTGCATGACGATATCGTAAAAACACCTGGGCTTCATGCGCGGCAGCATCGACTGCTGCGCCCGCGATTCGATTTGGAACACCCCAATCGTATCCGCCTTCGAAATCATCTCGTACGTCGCTTTGTCGTCTTGCGTAATCGTATGCAGTTTGAGCTGCGGCGCTTGCGGAAAGCGCCGGTGGTGCAATTCGAAAGCCTCTCTCAGTAACGAGAGCATGCCCAAGCCCAGCAGATCGATCTTGATGAGCCCGAGGTCTTGCAGATCGTCCTTGTCCCATTGAATGATCGTGCGATCGCGCATGGTCGCCCATTCGACCGGCGCGACTTGCACGAGCGGATCGCGCGTGATCACCATGCCGCCGGAGTGAATGCCCATGTGGCGCGGAAAGCCGTCGATGCGCCGGCACAGCGCGAAGAGCCGCTCACCGATTTCACCCTCGAGCGCAGGCCGGATATTTGGATCCGGATTGTCACCGTAATCGCGATTGTAAAACCCATGGTAACTGTGCGCTTGCCCGAGAGGCGGCGCTTTCGCGACGCCTCTCTCGAGTTTGTCCTGCCGGGGTAGGCGTTCGGTAACGCCCGTCGCTCCCGCGAGGGATTCACGTGCATCGAACTCACGCGCGACGGCGTCGACTTGCGCGAGCGTGAGTCCAATCGCTTTGCCCACGTCGCGAATCGCCGAACGCGTGTGGTACGTCACCACCTCGGCGGTCATTGCCGCGTGCGTGCGTCCATACCGCTCGTAGACGTACTGAATGACCTTCTCGCGATCTTGATGCGCGAAGTCCACGTCGATGTCCGGAATCTCTTCGCGTCCTTCGGACATGAAGCGCTCGAAGAGCAGATTCATGCCGATAGGATCGACCGCGGTAATGCCCAGCGCGTAACACACGGCCGAATTCGCCGCCGAACCGCGCCCCTGGCACAGCACGCCGAGTTCATTCGCGGCTCGCACGATGTCCCACACGATCAAAAAATAGCCGGCCAAGTCCATCTTCGCGATCATGCCGAGTTCGTATTCCAGCTGGCGCTCGACGTTCGATGCGATCGGCGCGCCGTAGCGTTCGGCCGCGCCTCGATACACCAGCTCGCGCAAATAGCTCTGCCGCGTGTAGCCGTCGGCCACGGGAAAGATCGGAAACTGCCCGCGCAGGCGTTCCAGCCGGAACGCGCAGCGCTCGGCGATAACCAGCGTGTTGCGTATGGCCTGCGGATACCCGGCGAAGATCTGCGCCATCATCCGCGGAGGTTTCACATGATATTCCGCGTTCGGACGCAGCAGCGCGTCCTCGCGCGCCTGCGCGAGCGTCGTCTTGTTTTTGACGCAGAACAGCACGTCGGCCAGCCGCGCATCCTCGCGGCGCGCATACATCACGCCGTTCGTCGCGACGTACGGCAGCTGCAGCTGGGCGGCCAACTCGATGAGCTGCCGGCAGCGGCGCGCGTCATCCGCGTGCAGATGATGCTGCAGTTCCAGAAACAGCCGGTCGGGGAAATGCTCTCGCAGACGCGTGAGGGCGGCAACGTCGGGCGTCTCATAGAGCGCGACCAGGCCGGCCGTACGCCCGTCGAGATCGCCGTGCCGTAAACGCGGTTCGCCCTTACTGCCGCGCAATTGACCGGTGGAGATCAGTTGGCAGAGATTGGCGTAACCGCGTTCGTTTTCGACCAAGGCGATGAGCCGATCGCCGTTCTCGAAACGCAGCCGGCTGCCGATAATCGCGGGAAGTTTTCGCTCCGCGGCCGCCTTTGCGAAGCGCACCGCGCCGTAGAGCCCGTCGCAATCGGTCAGCGCAAGCGACTGGATACCGAGTTCGGCCGCGACCTCGACGAGTTCTTCCGGATGCGATCCGCCTTCCAAAAACGTGAAATTGGACTGCGCATGCAATTCGGCATAGGCTAACGCGCGAGCCATACGCCGAGCATCCGCAAATCCAGCCGCGGATTGAGCTGCGGGCACTCCGCCGAGCAGACGTGCACCTCGCGTATCTTCTCGCGCATCCGCTCGCGTGAGGAGCGAAAATACTCCTCGATGAGGGGGTGCGCGTAGAAGAGCTCGTTCTTGACGCGCAGATTCGCGAAGCGGTGATGCGCGAAGCGCTCCGCTTGCGGATCGCCCACGAAGCACGCGCGCAGCCGCAGGCGCGAATGATACTGCGGCTGCAGCTCGCGTATGCGCCGCATCGGATGCTCCGAGTAGCCGATCTTCACGCAGCGCTCGTCGACGCACAGCAGATAGATGAAGCCGTAGTTGAATCCCGCCAGTTCTTCGAGTGGCGAGAGCATATGCGCCGTACGGGTAATCTCGCCGCTTTGCAGCCAGTTCCACGCGATCTCTTGAAAACGCCGGCACTGCGTTGCCGTGTGCGTATCAATCATATGCGCCGCGCAGATACCAGCGCTCACCCTGCCGATAGATGCGGCACAGCATGCCGTCGTCGAGCAGCACGTCGTATTCATCGCGCAGCATCGGCTGCTCGAACCAGCCGTCGTCGATGCGCCACGGACCGGCGCAATCCAGAACCTTGCGCGTATCGACGGAAAGCGGCTGATTGCCGCGCATCCTCACCTCCACCTCGCGCACCGCGAGCAGACGCAACTGCGGCGGATGCCGGTGCTTGCATGTGTCGTGCTGATGCGTCGAGACCGCTTTCGGAACCGTAAAGTCGTCATACGCAAAGCGCGTCTCGAGTTGCGCCGAAGGGCGAACGCGTGCGCGCTGCGCCGAGCGGGACGTCGCGGCTTGCAGCCGTGCGAGCACGACCGCCAGGGCTTGCGGATCGGCCTGGTTTTGTCCGAACAGCGTCGCCGGCGCTCCGCACTCCTCGAGCTGCATGGCCTGCAATCGCAGGCCGATGATGGGCGCGGTGAACGTCAAGCCTTCGAGCTTCGCGCGCATCACGTCGAGCATCGTGCGCGGGTCACCGGTCGCCTGCGCGAAGCCGCTGTCCGCCGCGAGCACCTCGCCGTTTTCGCATTCGAACGTCATCTGCACCAGGCTCGCCGCCTTGCCCGCACGTGCGAGGTCGCCGCACACGCGCTCGGCAAGCACGCGCAGCGCGAAATACACTTGTTCTTCTTGTTCGGCGCTGCCCTCGCCGTAGGCCGCCGCGCCGATCTGCAGTTCGTGCGCGCGCGGACGCAGCGGCGTGGAGTCGATACCGCGCGCGCGGTCGTGCCAGACCGCGGCCTCTTTGCCGAAACGCCGCACGAACGGCCCGTGCGGTAATTTCGCCAGTTCTTCCAGGCGCGTGACGCCGAGCAGATGCAGGCGTTCGACCGCGCGCGGATCGAGTTCGAGCACTTCGATGGGCAGCGCGCCGATATCGCCGTCACTCGCGTACGTCGACGCACGCGCGAGGAATTTATTCGGTCCGGCGGCTGCGCGCACGGGCAAGTCGAAGCCTTGCAGCGCGCGCAGCGCGCGTTCGATCCAGTCCTGCGTTTCGCCGGCGATGCCGCGCATGTCGAGATACGCCGTGCCTTCGCCGCCCTCGTCCACGAGCGGCGAGACCGCGTCGAGCGCATCGAGCATGTCGTGCCAAATGGTGCGCGATCGCGCCGCGTCATGCACGAACACGTGCACGCCGCCGCCGCTCGCCGCACGCGCCTGCAGCACCGTTTGTCCCGGGCGCGCACCCAGCTCATACGCCGCCGCATCGCATTCGATGACGTGCCCGCGATCTCGCTTGTCCGCGAGTATCGCGGCTTGGCCGTCATGCCGGCGTCGTGGAAATTCTTCGCGGCGCGCTACGGAGAGGCGAAAGGCAGGCACGTGAACGCAGAGCAGCATGGCTGATCCTTTCATCAATCACAGGTAAATGCGCGGTCGCGCCGGGCGCGGAGCGCCGTGCTTTGAGCACGTGCGCGGAAACGTCGTAGCCGGCGAGTTCGCAGAGCACGCCGGACTCGCCCGACCACATGACCGCATCGATCGCGCAGCGTACGCGCGTCGAGGCGAAATAGGCGAGTTCCGTACTCGCATGCACGCCCAGCGCGAACAGCACCGCCCCGGCTTTTTGCGCGAGACCGCCCAGGCGCGACCATACCGTCGCGCGCAGCGGCACGCCCGGCATCGCGACCGCTGCGAACGCGCGCGAACGCAGCACGATATCCGCGCAGCGGGCAATGTCTTTAGCGCCCGCATCGGCACCCACGTTCATGACGAGCACGCGGTCGAGCCGCACGCCCGCCCGCTCGAGATCGGGCGGGTACAGACTGCCGTCATCGATAACCGCCGCCAGGCCATGCTGGGTGGCCACCGCCAGGACGCTCGCGAGCAGGGCAGTGCGCCCCGAGCTGGGCGGCCCCTCCAAACTGGCAATGGTGCCGCGCGGAAAACCCCCGCCCAGGACGGCGTCCAGCGGCTCGAAACCGGTTGAAAGCGCTTCCCCTCGAGCGGCCACGATCCGGCCGCCGGCGCGGACGTCGAGGCCGGCTTTGAGGGTGGCGAAGGTGGGTCGCGGGGCGGGGGCGGTGTCCATCGGGACCACGATCCTAATCGAACATATGTTCGATGTCAAGCCCAGCCCCAGCGGCCTTGGAGGGCCGCCGCACCGCCGCACCGAGCTTCCCAAACGTGGCTGCTCCAACCTTGCGCGTCGGCATCGATGTCGGCGGCACGTTCACCGATCTCGTCGCCGTGAACACGCATACCGGCGAACGGATCGTGCTCAAGCGCGCGTCCACGCCGCGCGCCCCGGAAGAGGGCGTGCTCGCGGCCATCGACGCGCTGCGCGAGGCCCTTCGACAAGCTCAGGATGACACGATAACGCGGATCGATTATCTCGCGCACTCGACGAC
This sequence comes from Vulcanimicrobiaceae bacterium, assembly GCA_035713505.1. GTDB lineage: Bacteria > Vulcanimicrobiota > Vulcanimicrobiia > Vulcanimicrobiales > Vulcanimicrobiaceae > DATGJX01. The sequence goes on from DASSZL010000091.1 coordinate 5,555, forward strand.
CATCGCCACCAACGCGTTGCTCGGGCAGATGCATTTGGAATTGCCGCGCGTGGCGTTCGTCACGACGCACGGCTTTCGCGACGTCATCGAGATCGGGCGGCAGAATCGCAGCGAAGTCTATAATCTGTTCGTCACGCGTCCCACACCGCTGGCCGCGCGCGAGGATCGTTTGGGCGTGCGCGAGCGCATGGATTTCGAAGGCAACGTGCTCGTCGCGCTCGAGCAGGCGGAGATCGATCGCCTCATCGCGCAACTGCGCACCCGTAATCCGGACGCGATCGCCATCGGTCTTCTTCATTCGTATGCCAACGACGCGCACGAACGGCAGCTCGCGCAGGCAATTCAAACGGCGCTTCCCGGCGTTCCGGTGACGTGTTCCTCGGCGGTCGATCCGGAATACCGCGAATACGAGCGCTTCTCGACCGCGGTCGTGAATGCGGCGCTGCTGCCGATCGTGCAGCGCTACATCGATCGGCTTTCCGCAGCGCTGCGCGAACGGGGCATCGACGCGCCGCTCTATGTGATGCAAAGCAACGGCGGCATGGCCGCAAGCGACCGCGCCGCGACGCGCCCGGCATCGATTATAGAAAGCGGACCGGCCAGCGGCGTCATCGGCGCCGCGCAGCTCGCGCGCAGCGCCGGAATCGCGCGCGTGCTTTCATTCGACATGGGCGGCACGACGGCGAAGGCCGGAACGATCGTGGACGGCGTCGTGCAAGTCGCCTCGGAATTCGAAGCGGCGGGCAGCACGCACAGCGGACGCTCCGTCAAAGGCAGCGGCTACCCGGTGCGTTTTCCGTTCGTCGATCTCGCGGAGATCAGCGCGGGCGGCGGCACCATCGCGTACGTCGATGATGCGGGCGCGCTGCGCGTCGGGCCGGTTTCCGCGGGCGCCGATCCGGGCCCGGCATGCTACGGCAACAGCGATCGCGCGACGGTCACCGATGCGAACGTCGTGCTCGGCCGGCTCAATCGCGAAGCGCTCGTCGGCGGAACGTTTCCAATCGACGCCGGGCGTTCGTATGAAGCCATCCGCAAACTCGCCGAACGCATCGAGCTTTCCACGCAAGAGACGGCCGCCGGTATCGTGCGCATCGTGGACGCGCAGATGGCCAAAGTGCTGCGCATCGTCACGGTGGAGCGCGGCTTGGATCCGCGCGAATTCACGATGGTCGCATTCGGCGGCAACGGTCCGCTGCACGGCTGCGCGCTGGCCGAGGAACTGGGCATACGGCGCGTCATCGTTCCGGAGCACCCCGGCGTTTTCTCCGCGCACGGCTTGCTCGTCGCCGAATTGCGCGCGAGTTTCGTGCGCCCGATTCTGCGCGAGGCTTCCGATGTGAGCGATGTTTTTGCGCGCGAACTCTTCGAAGCGCTCGAAGGCGAGGGACGCACGGCACTGCTGGAACAAGGCGCCGGGGAAAACACAATCGCCCTCCGCCGCGAATACGACATGCGCTACCGCGGACAGAGCTTCGAACTGGCGGTCGAACACCTGCCGGCGATGAGCGCCGTCGTCGAGCGCTTTCACGATCAGCACGAACGCCGCTACGGCTACGCGGTTCCGG
>DASSZL010000092.1:0-12092 GCA_035713505.1 Vulcanimicrobiaceae bacterium
CTGACGACGGATCTGCGGCTGGCGATCGAGCACAACGAGTTCAACATGCTCTATCAGCCGATCGTAAAAATCGCCGACGGGGAGCTGGTCGGCGCCGAAGCGCTCCTGCGCTGGAATCATCCGACCGAAGGCATAATCGGCCCGAGCGACTTCATGCCGCTCGCGGAACAGACCGGTTTGGCGATCCCGATTGGCCGGTTCGTCGTGCGGACGGTCTGTCAGCAGGTCATGCGCTGGAAGCGCACCTTGGGCAAAGCGCTCTTTCCGCTCAACGTCAACGTGTCGGCCGCCGAGCTCCTCGATCCCGATTTCGAATCGCTCGTCATGGGGGCGGTACGTGAATTCAACGTCGACCCGCACGATATTACGCTTGAAATCACGGAGAGCGTGGTGCTGGACGCGGGAACGCGTCCGAACGCGCTCGTCGAGCGGCTGCGCGGCCATGGCTTCAACATCTGCATCGACGATTTCGGCACCGGCTATTCCTCGCTGCGCTACTTGCAGCAGTTCAAGGTCGACACGATAAAAATCGACAGGTCGTTCGTCTCCGGCCACGACGGCGATGTCGCCAGCGAACCGATCGTGCGTACGCTGATGACGCTCGCGGAAGCGTTCGACGTGCGCGTCGTAGCGGAGGGCGTCGAAACGCAGCGGCAGCGCGACGTGCTGCGCAATGCCGGCTGCCGTTTCGGGCAAGGCTATTTCTACGCCCGTGCATTGAGCGCCGACGAACTGGCGGCCATGTATCCCGCAGTCTTCGGACTGACACCCAAACACGCGTCGGCGTGAACGACGGCGTAAATCTGCTGCGCGTAGCAGTCATCGGTGCGGGCGCGACCCGCGCGCGCGACGTGCTCGGCACGCTGGCCGGCGCGGGCTACTATGGGCGCGGTTTTTTGCGGGCCGCCCGCATTGCGGAGAGCAATGCGCAATGGAACGCGGTAATCTTTCTGGATTCCGGGCCCGGCCATGACGAGAACGACGCATCGCTTCTTCGGCGCATCTCGGGGACGCGCCCCTTGATTATCGCTGCCAAACGCATCGACATGGACGTTGTCCGCCAAGCCGCCGGCCTGGGCGCGCACGACGTCGTGCTGCGCGACGACGGACCGCGTCTGCTGGAGTCGCTGCGCCGGGCAATCAGTGAACGCGCCGGCATTCCCGACGACACGGTGACGCAGCCGGTGCGCGAGGAACTGATGCGCCGTCTGTTCGACCTCACGCCCAACTACGTGAGTATCCGCGACCGCGACGGGCGCTACGTCATGGTCAGCCAGGCCTATGCGGATTTGCACGGCACCACCGTCGAGGACATGACCGGAAAGCCGCTTTCGGCGTTCGCGCGCACGGCGCAAATGAGCGAGACGGAACTGGGCGAAGACTTGGAGGTGCTGCGCACGCGCCGCTCACGCTCCGTCGTGCGCGACATGCTGGACAGCTCCGGTACCCTGCGCGCGCTGCAGATTATCAAAAGGCCGATACTGCTCGAAGACGGCCGCGCGTTCGTCATGTCCGTCGCGGTCGACGTCACGAAGGGCGAGCGTACCGAATCGACCCTCGCGAAGACCAACGATCTCCTCAAGAATATTCTGGAAACAATTTCGGATGCCGTCTTCGCGCTGGATACCAAAGGCAAATTCACGCTCGCCAACCAGCGGCTCTCGCAGATGACCGGCTACGGACATCACGAGCTCATCGGCATGCCGTTCGGACGGATATTTCCGCTCGATTCCGGACTGGACGTGCAGCGTACACTCACCGCGCTGCTGCGCGAGGGCGGGAAAGAAAAACGCTTTGAAGCGCACGTCGCACACGCCGACGGCCACCAGCGCATCATCACGTGCAGCTTGCTGCCGCTCAAAGAGGGCGAGCGCGTCGTCGGCATCGCCGGGACGGCGGTCGACATCACCGAGCGAAAAGCGGCGGAGCAGCGCATCGAACATCTGGCGTATCACGATCCGCTGACGAACCTGCCGAACCGCCGGCTTTTGAACGACCGCCTCACGATGGCGATGTCGCAGGCGCAGCGTGACGGCCGCATGGTGGCCGTGCTGTTCGTCGACCTCGACCGTTTCAAGAGCATCAACGATTCGCTTGGGCATCGTACCGGCGATGCGGTACTGCAGGAGCTCGGTACGCGGCTGCGGGCCGCGGTACGCCTGGCGGATACGGTCGCTCGGATGGGCGGAGATGAATTCATCTTTTTGCTTCCCGGCATAGACCGCATTGAAGAGGCGATCGCCGTCGCGCGAAAAGTGCTGGACGCCGTCCGCCGCCCATTCAATATCGAAGGGCGCGAATTCGTGGTGACCGCGAGCATCGGCATGAGCGTTTATCCCACGCACGCGAATGATGCGGACACGCTCATCAAACAGGCCGACACGGCGCTCTTCGAAAGCAAGCGCCGCACGAGCGATACGTTCGAGCTGTTTGACGAGTCGATGAGCGCCCGGTCGTTGGACTACTTCATTCTCGAGAACGATCTGCGCCGCGGGATCGCTCAAAATGAATTACTGCTCATGTACCAGCCCATCGTCGAGATGCGAACCGAGCGGATTACCTCGCTGGAAGCGCTGCTGCGCTGGCAGCACCCGGAGAAGGGCCTGCTCATGCCCGACGAATTCATCGGGCTGGCGGAAGAGACCGGACTCATCCTGCCGCTCGGCGACTGGGTTTTGCGCGAGGCGTGCCGGCAAAACCGTGAATGGCAGCGCCGCGGCCTGTTTTCCGTGCCGGTGGCCGTCAATATTTCGGCACGCCAGCTCGACAGCGACCTCGTTGCCTCGGTAAGTCAAGCGCTCGATGAAGCGGCGCTGCCGCCGAGTTATCTGGATCTTGAATTGACCGAGTCGATCCTGATGCAAAGCGCCGCGTCCTCGTCAATGACGGTTGACGCGCTCAAGGAAATGGGAACGCGCATTTCGATTGATGACTTCGGAACCGGCTACTCCTCGCTGAGCTATCTCGAACGCTTTCCCATCGATTGCCTGAAGATCGATCGCTCGTTCATGCCGCACGATCCGCAAGCGCCCGGCGCCGGCATTATTGCGGGCACGATCATCTCCATGGCGCAGACGTTGGGAATCGACGTCATCGCCGAGGGCGTCGAGACGAGCGAACAGCGCGATTTCTTGCTGGCGCGCGGTTGCACGCGGGCGCAGGGGCATTTCTACTGGGCCGCGATGCCGGCGGATGCGCTCGAGTCGCTAATTGGCGGCGATGCGCGCGATGGCATTCTCGCGTAACAGGCCGCGCAGCACTTTTCCGCTCGCGGTGCGCGGCAGTTCCGCCACGCGCAATACCGCATCCGGCAACTTGTAATCGGCCAGCCGCTGGGAGATGGCCTGCCGGACAGCCGTAAGCAGATCTTCCGGCGCCGATACGCCGTCGTTCACGACGATGCACGCGCACGTGCGCTCTCCGAGCACGCTGTCGGGAATGCCGACAACCGATACGGAAGACACCCAGGGCAACTGTGCGAGCAGCAATTCGACCTCTTCGGGATACACGTGTAACCCGCCGCGGATAATGATCTCCTTGCTGCGGCCCTTGAGGTGCAGAAATCCTTCGTCGTCGAGATAGCCGAGATCGCCGGTCTTGAACCACCCGTCGGCGGTAAACGTCTCGCGCGTGAGCTCGGGGTCGTTGTAGTATCCGCGAAAGACGCCGGGACTGCGGACCTGAATTTCGCCGAACTCGTGGCCTTGCTTGTCGATGCGGATATGTGCATCGGGAAGCACACGCCCCACGGAGGAACGGCGTGCGCGAGGCGGATCGTTGAAGCGCGTCATCGTCACCGCCGGCGAGGTCTCGGTCAACCCCCAGGCGATTTGAACCTCGCAGTGCAGCTCGCTGCGAATCTCGTCGACCAGCTCCGGCTGCACGGGAGCCGCGGCGATAATTCCGGTGCGCAGCGTGCTCAGGTCTCGCGGTGCGCGTTTTTGCGCCGCCAATTCGAGCACGAACATCGTGGGGGCGCCGTGCAGAACCGTCACGCCTTCCCACTCGCAAAGATCGAGTGCGGCACCCGCGGCGAACGTTTTGAGGACGACGATTCTCGCGCCCGCAACCGCGGCGGCCAGAACGGTCGCCGAGAGTCCGAAGATGTGCGTGATGCCGACCGTGACCAAGAGCGTATCTTGCGGCGTGCAGTCCAGTATCGAACTGACGACGGCCGCATTCCAAACCAGGTTTGCGTGGGTGAGAACCGCGCCTTTCGGCCGCCCGGTGGTCCCGGACGTGTAACAGATGGCGAACGTGTCTTCACGCGAAATAGCCGGCGGCTTGGCGCGGGAGCGAAGCGGCTGAGCGAACAGGGCGGCCGGTTCACTCGATTCGATATTCACGACTTCCCGTACGTCGGGCAGGGACATCGTGCGGATGCGCTCCGCAAGAGCGTCGTCCGAGACGAATACCAGCCGCGAGCCGCTGTGCCGCAAGACGTTCTCCAGGTCGTCGTGCCCGAGCCGCGGATTGGCTCCGACAAAAATCGAGCCGCTCATCGCGCACGCCCAATACAAGATAACCGCTTCGATTTGATTCGGCAGGACGACGGCAACGCGATCGTTCGCGTGCACGCCCAATGCGGCAAAATGCGCGCACGACGAAAGGGCCGCGTCATAAAGCTGCTGCCAGGTAAGACGGCGCGTGCCGTCGGTAACGGCCTCGGCGCTAGGGCGGACGTACACGTTCTCCCGCAATACGTCGGCGATCGTCGCGCTCTGCCGGAGGTCGTCCAGCGTCATAAGTGCACCGCCTAGTTAGTCGCGTCGGACCGGGCCACCTATGGGCAGGACGCATATAGCGCGACTCGTAAGAAGTGGGGCACACGTCTTGTCAAAGCGCACGATCCCGGCTAAACTAAGCGACGTGCCGTTGCCCTGAGCTGGTCAAAGGGCGCCTTTAGCTCAGTTGGTAGAGCAGTAGACTTTTAATCTATTGGTCCCGGGTTCGAGTCCCGGAGGGCGCAGAGTACGCACCGCTAGCTCAATGGTAGAGCAGTTGACTCTTAATCAATTGGTTCGGGGTTCGAGTCCCTGGCGGTGCACCAGAGTCGGAAAGCGGCCCAATCGGCCGCTTTCTTTGTTTGCCGCATAGCCGCTATTCGCAGCGCCCATCCGCATTAGACCTCTGTAAAGTGCGCGGGGTTCGTCAGCTTGCTTGCGAACTAGGGTTCCCGTGAAAGACGCGATTGGGCGGGCCGCCCGCTCGCGCGCCGACCGAGACCGGGAGGTGGTGCAGCGCACCGCGGAGCTGCTCACGAGCAGCTTATCGCTGGAAGAACTTTTCCACGCGATTTGTTCGCTATTGGCGCGCTTCGTCCAGGCTCCGGTGGTCTTTATCGCGCTGAGCGATGCCGAGGGCGGCCGCGTCGTCTTTCTTTTGGAGAACGGCGTCGCCGGGCGCCTGGAAAACCGCCGGGTGCGCCCGGGTTCGGCGACGGCGCGCGTGCTGCGCGACGGCCGCGCGATTCTCAAGCGCCGGCTCGAGGATTGGGTCGAAGGGCGTTCACCGCTCAATTTGCCCGGCCAGCCGCAAAGCGACGATCGCGTTTCCGCGATCTTCGTTCCGCTCAAATTCGGCACGGACATCATCGGCGTGCTCTCCGTCCAAAGCGAGAAGCCGGACGTGTACAACGAAGCGGACGTTGAACTGCTGCAAACGTGCGCGCTGTATCTGAGCGTGCGTATTCATCAGGCGCAGTTGGAAACGCAGAGCGCGCGTCTGGAGAACATTGCCTCGACCGACAGTCTTACCGGCGTGGCCAATAGGCGCTGGCTCAACCAGCGCCTCTCCGCGGAGTGGCGGCGCGCAATTCGCCGCCGTACCGGCATCGCGCTGATGCTGATCGACATCGATTTCTTCAAGCCGTTCAACGACACGTATGGACACGTCGCCGGTGATGCGGCGCTCCAGCAGGTCGCCACGGCGCTCGCGTCCTGCCTCTCGCGCTCCGAAGACGCATTCGGCCGCTACGGGGGCGAAGAATTCATCGCGATTCTGCCCGATACGGATATTTCCGGTGCGCTCACCATCGCCGAACGCATGCGCGCGGCGGTGTACGATTTGGGCATCGCGCACGGCGGCTCGCTTCTGGGACGGCTGACGATTAGCGCGGGCGTCGCGTACGAAATCCCCTCTCGGGGCAGCTCGCATCAGCGGCTCGTTGAAACGGCGGACACGGCGTTGTATGACGCCAAGCGCGGAGGGCGCAACCGGATCGCGGCGGAGAACTACCACTCGGATGCGCCGCCGGCGTATCCCTCGAAAGCGTACCGTCATAATTTGCCCGCGCTGCGCGGGCGTACGTTTGGCCGGGCGCGAGAAGTGCAGCAGGTTCGCGCGCTGCTTCGAGCCTCCAGGCTGCTTACGGTAGCCGGTGCGGCGGGGTCGGGGAAGTCCCGCCACGTCGTGGAGACCGGGCTGCGAGAAATCGCTCGATATCCCGACGGCGTCTATTACATCGACTGCTCGGTAATATCGGACGGCCGCTATTTGAGTACGAAGATTGCCGCGATACTCGGGATACGGGAAACGCCGCTGCTGCCTTCGGACGGCGCGGTGGCTGACTTTCTCAAATCCAAGCGGACGCTGCTCATCCTCGACAACTGCGATCTCATCATGGGCGCATGCGCGCAGTATGCCGGCGCGCTCCTAAGCGATGCACGGGAGATCCGCATCATCGTGACGTGCCGCGAACCGCTGCTGCTCTCGGGCGAGGTGGCATTCATGCTGCCGCCGCTGGATACGCAGTCGGCGATTACGCTGTTCATCGAACGCGCGAAGGCCCTCGGCATCGGCGGGATCGGATCTGCGGATGCGGCGTCCATAGAAAGGATCTGCGCGCACTTGGGCGGCCTCCCGCGCGCCGTCGAACTTGCAGCGGCGCAGCTTCGAAAATACACCTTGAGCGAGCTCGAGGAGCGCCTGCCCGATGAAGCGTCTATGGATATCCAGGCCGCCCAAGGATTCGAAGAATGGACGTACGGCGTGCTTTCACCGCGGGAGCAGACGCTGCTGCGGCGCCTGAGCGTGTTTGCGGGCGGTGCGACGCGAATCGCGGTGGAGGAAGTATGCTGCGGCGGGGATCTGGCACCGGACGATGTCGCGAGCGTCCTTGACTCGCTCGTCGCGCACGCGATTGTCGGCGTTGAAGCGGCGGACGATATCGAACGGTTTGTTTTGCCCGCTTCGATCCGCGGTTTCGCGCGCGATCGCGCGAAAGACGCGGAAGAATTCGAAGCCGTTTCGGTACGGCATGCGCGCTATTTCCTCGAACGCGCGCGTACGCTCGACGAGAGTTATCCGACGCGCGCGTGGCAGCAGCATCTGCTCGAAATGATTCCGGAAATCGATAATCTGCGAGCGGCGCTGATTTTCACGGTCACACAAGGGAACGACGTCCACCTGGGCGCGGAGCTCTCGGCGGCGCTTATTCAGTACTGGCAGCACGTTGGACGCATGGGCGCCGGGCGCGAGTGGATAGAGCAGCTGCTCGCACGCGGCGTGGATTTGCCGCGGCATGTGCGAGCCGACTTGCTGTACGGCGTTTCGCGGCTGGACAGCGCGCATTCAAAGCATGCTTTGGAGTGTGCGCTGCTTGCAGCACAAGAGTATCGCGCGCTCGGAGATGAAACGCGCCTGGCGGCGGCGCTGTTCGAAGCCGCGGCGTGCTATTCAGGTTTGGGAGAGTACGACGCGGGCGAACCGTACCTGCGGGAAGCACTCGAGATATCCACGCGGCTCGGTGATATCCGGCGCATGGGCGAGACGCTCAACGGCATGGCTCTGGCCGAAGGCTGGCGCGGGAACACGCTGCGTTCGCGCGAGCTCCTCGGACAGAGTCTGGAATTGTTTCGCCGGCTCGAAGACGATCGCGGCGTCGCATCGCTGCTCGGTAATCTGGGCGATCTCGCGGCCGTTGTCGGCGACTACGAACACGCGATCGCCTTGAGCCGGCAAAGCCTGGCCATCTTGGAACGTCTGCACGACCCGCAATCGACGGCATGGCAGCTGACGAACATCGGGTCGTTCGAACTCAAACGCGGAAACGCCGAGGCTGCGCGGCCGGCTCTGCGGCGCGCATTGGAACTGCTGCGCGAGCATCAGGACGACTGGCTGAGCGCGAACTGCGTTGATTCGCTTGCGCGTCTTGCGCTGGCGCAGCGCGATTGGGAGCGAGCCTATCGGCTGACGATGTTTGCCGACGCGACTTTTCGCGCGATCGGCGTTCCGCGCCAGCCCCCCGATCAGCTCGATCGCGAACGCGTGTTTCGCGAAGCCGCCACGCATTTGGGGACGCGCGCGGAAGAAGAACAGCGCGAGAAGTCGCGGCAGATGACCTGGAACGACGTCATCAAGGAAGTCGCCCAAATCTAGAATGGAAAAGGCTCGCCGTTGCCGGCGAGCCTTTTGCCCTCGCGTTTACGAACTAAACGCTAGGAGTGCAGATTCACCGCCGTGTCGTCGATCCAGAACGACGTCGCGAGGCTCGAATCTTCGGATCCGATCCACTTGATCGTCACCGTTTGACCCGCGTACGCGGAGAGGTCGAGCGACCGCTGCTGGTACGCGCCGGCGTTCAGGTTCGAGAACGTCTGCTTGGTCGTACCATTGATCTGCAGTTTGAGCGTGTCGTACGCAGTCGTCGTGGTGTACTCTTGCGTATTGATGCTCAGCCAGTACGTCAGCGTGGCTTTGCAACCGGACTTGATCGTTACCGACTGGCTCAGGGTGTCGGTGTGCGTCGTGCCGTAGCCGTCGAGCCACGCATAGCCAACGCCGCTGTGCGCATATGCGCCGTCGGTGTTGATGACGCCCGAGGTGCTGCTCCAGTTGGCCGAACCGCTCTCGAAGCCCGGGTTCAGCAGCAGCTGACCGGTGCATCCGCCGACCGGCGTAGCCGTCGGAACGGGAGTCGGGGTGACGCCCGGCGTCGGACTTGCCGTCGGAACCGGCGTCGGAACCGGCGTCGGCGAGGGCGACGGCGTCACGACCGTGCCGTAGTTGTACACGCACGAGCTCGTGGCGTTGCTCCATTCCGGCTGATTCGGGAACACCGCGCCGCCGTACATCGTGACGTTTTGGTCGTTCGTCCACGCGCACTTGTCGCCGTCTTCGGCGCCTGAAGAGTCGACCCAACCGTTACCGGCACCCGGGTCGGTAATCGTTTCCGACATTTCGTGGCCGCCGACGATTGAGGCGCCGTCGAGCGTACCGGGCGAATTGATGGAGCCTTCGCCGCAGCCGGTACCGGCATCAGGCGTGTACGGCAGATTGGTGTATGCCACAGGCCCGCTGCTGCTGCTGGTGGTGTTGTGATAGCCGCACCACTGCGTGGCGAAGCCGCTTTGCGTGTAGCCGTGCGGCGTCACGACGATGTAGTTCGCATCGGCGCTGTAACCGAAGTGCGAAACATATTTCAACGCTTCGCTCGCTACTTGCGCGTCGGTGTACGTCGTCGGCGGCAGCGAGCTGTCGTATACGGCTCCGCCGTACATCGGATGCGGGTTCGTGATGTAGCCGCTGCCGTCGTTATACTGCGTTTGGACGTTTGCAAGGTTGCTGCCGCCGTACGCGGTTGCGTAGTTCACCAAATAGGAAGCCAGACCGTCGGGATCGCCGGAGGTATCCGACGCGCTGCTCCATCCCCAGAAAATCAAGTACAGTTTCGGCGAATGCTGAACGGGGCCGCCACCCCAAACGAGATTGTTCGTCGCCATCGTATGCAGGGCGTGCGCGTGCGGTCCGACCGTTCTGACCAGTTCCGGGTGCTGTTTGAGATAGTCCCGGCTATAGAAGACAACCCGGTGCGCGCTGGCCGTGGGTTGATTCGGATTCGTCGATTTCGGCGTACTGGGGACGACGGACGAGTGCTGTCCGCCGCCGCAGCCGGCGATGAGCGCCGCACTCGCTGCCAGAGCAGCGAGAAGATGCGGTGCTTTGAAGAGTTTTCTCAACGTTGTGATGCCTCCACGAGTGCTAGCAAGAAGGTATCCGCGCAAATCGCGGACGCCCGAACGATTGTGACCAAAAACCGCTCGCTCGACTAGATGGAAAACTCATCCATGTGCGAAGTGACCCGCCGACATAACCCTTAGAGGAAAAGCAGCGGGGGCGTTATATTATTCGGGGTCGCCCAGCGACGTGAGCCTATCCGGAGCGTAGTCGAAGGGGGCAAGTGGCGGAACTGGCAGACGCGCTGGATTTAGGTTCCAGTGGGGCAACCCATCCGAGTTCGAGTCTCGGCTTGCCCAAAATTTTTATTCCTAGCGAGTGGTTCGGGGGCCGTCGTCCCGAACCTTAAACATGTCCCCGTGGTTCGGGACGCCGCCCCCGGACCGCGAGCGCCCTTGCGGAAGTAGCTCAGTGGTAGAGCATCGCCTTGCCAAGGCGAGGGTCGCGAGTTCGAATCTCGTCTTCCGCTCCATTATTACCGGCGCATCCGGCCTGCGGCCTACGCGCCCCCCGTACGCCAAGCGCATGGGGCCCCCGCCTTCGGCGCGCATCAAACGTGCGTGCCGCTGTTGGGGGTTTTTATTTTACGGGGCGAATACAGCACGTCCCAGCAGCCAGTAGGAGATCCACCCTGTCTACGTCCACGCTCACCAAGCTCGCGCCGACGCAGGTCGAACTCGTTATTCCAATCTCCGCGCAGGAGATGCACGAAGCCGAGGATCGCGCCTTCCGGCGGCTCGTCAAGAAAGCCAAGCTGCCGGGTTTCCGTCCGGGCAAAGTTCCGCGTAAGGTCTTCGAACAGGCCTACGGCAGCGAGACGATCACCAACGAGGCGATGGAGGACGTGGTCCCCACGGTGTACGCCAAGGCCGTTCGCGAGCACGACCTCGAGCCGGTCGACCGCCCGAAAATGGAACTGCTGCCCGAGGGGGACGGTCAACCGCCCCGCATCAAGGCGGTAGTCGACGTGCGTCCCGAGATCGCCCTGGGCGAATATAAAGGTTTGGCACTCGAGGCGGAGCCCGTCAACGTAACGGACGAAGACGTGGACCGCGCGCTCAAGACGCTCGCTCGCGATCGCGCGACCCTTGTGCCGGCGGACCGTGAGGCCCGGCTCGGGGACGTCGTGACGATAGACTACGAAGGAAAGATCGACGGCGTGGCCTTCGAGGGCGGCACCGCCCAAGGCCAGCAGACGGAGCTGAGCGAGGAGCGCTTCATACCGGGCTTTGCCACCGGTATCGCCGGAATGACGGCGGGCCAGACCAAGGACGTGGAGGCGAAGTTCCCGGACGATTACCAGCAGACCGATCTAGCCGGCAAAATCGCCGTGTTCACGATCGCGCTGCACGAGGTCAAGGAACTGGAGCTCCCGCCGCTCGACGATGAGCTGGCCAAGGCCGTTTCGCAGAACCAAACGCTGGACGAATTAAAAGAAGACATCCGCAAGCGGCTGCAGACCGCCGCGCAGACGCGTATCAAGCGCGAGGCCGGCAATGCTCTTGTGGAACGTCTGGTCGCTTCTCACGATTTTCCGCTTCCCGAGGTATTGGTAGAGCGCGAGATCGACGGCATGGTCACGGACGGCGCGGGCATGGCCGCGCGCATGGGGATGTCGTACGACGACTATCTCAAGGCGGTCGGCAAGACCGAGAACGACCTGCGCACGGAGTACCGGGACGACGCCGAGCGCCGGGTAAAGGGGACGCTCATCCTGGAGGCGATCGCCAAGGCGGAGAACATTACCGCCACACCGGCCGATATTCAAAATGAGCTGCAATCGCTCGCACGGCAATACGGGCAACCGGTCGATCGCATCCGTCAGGCCCTGGGAAGCAACCTGCTCTCATTGATGGACGGGATCGTCCGAAACAAGACAGTGGAGTTTCTGGTAGAGCACGCGAAGATCGAGGAAGCAACTTCCGGCGCAAAATCGTAGTCTTGCAAGTTGTGTGTGAAGAGGAAGAGATATAAAGATGGGTCACCTGGTCCCAATGGTCGTCGAACAGAGCGCGCGAGGAGAGCGGGCATTCGACATTTACTCGCGTCTGCTCAAGGATCGCATCGTCTTCGTCGGCGGGGCCATCGACGATCATCTCGCGAACCTCGTCATCGCCCAGTTGCTCTTCCTTGAA
>DASSZL010000093.1:0-3901 GCA_035713505.1 Vulcanimicrobiaceae bacterium
GACGGGGTCACGGAGGCGCGCCGCGAGGGCGAACTCTTCGGAATGGAGCGTCTAACCGAAGCGGCGATTCGTCTGCGGGAGCGCTCGCTTGAAGACCTCGCATGCGGAATCGCCCGGGAGGCGACCCAGTTCGCCCGCAATCGCGTCATCGACGACATGGCCGTGCTCGCCGTGACGTTCGAATGAGACGCGTTCTCGTCGTCGCGTTCTTGCTGCTGCTCTCGGCGTTGTTGTGGGCGCCGGACGTACGGCGCCTGGCCGGACATCCGCTCGGCATCGTGGGTCTGTCGTTCAACTACGACGGCGTCGTTACCGCGGTCGATCCGCGTGCGGCTTATTCGGGCGTCCGCATAGGCGATCGGATCGATCTGAGCCGCGCGACTCTGGAAGACCGAGCGTCGTATGCGGGCCTGGGCACTGCCGACTCCCGTATGCATGTCAACATACCGATGCTGCGCGGTCCCACGTCTTACACCGCGCACATGATAACTTTTCCCGAAGGCGCCGAACGCATTCAAATGATTTGGCTGCGCGATGCGGCGCAGATATTCGTCATGCTCGCCGGGGCTTTGGTCGTCTTGCGCCGGCCCAGCCCGGCTACGTGGGGCTTCTTCCTCGTCCTGTTCTCCGGGACTGGACCGGTGAACGTCGTGTACTTGCTGGGACCGCTCTGGTGGCGTGTAGTAGGCATCAACCTTTTCTGGCTCGTCGCAAACAACGGCGTCGGCGAATACGGAGCGATTATTTTCGCCATCTATTTGCTGCACTCGGGACCGTTGCCGCGTTGGCGGCGGATCACGCAGGCCATCACGCTTGTATTAGCGGCGGTGATGTTCGCCGTTAGCCTCTGGCACGCAAATACGTTGGCGTTTGCGCGTGCACCGAACGGCAGCCTCTGGATTGCCTACAGCCTGTTGTCCGCGCTGCCGTTATTCGTGGCGCCGCTCGTGCTCATTGCGACGTATTTCGAGAGCTCGCCGAACCTGCGCGAACGGTTGCGCTGGATCATTGGCGGATTCGTGCTCTCCGCCGTCTGCAATGCGCTGGACCAGGCAGGTTCGCAAGGCAATCTGGGTTTGATTCAGGAGTCTTACGTCGTACACTCGCTGCTCGTAGCCGGAACGTACCTGTTCATCGCCGTTCCTGTCGCGTATGCCGTGCTCAAACATCACATCATCGACGTGACTGTCGCCATCAGCCGCGCAACGGTATACACGGCGCTCTCGGTGTTCACGGTCGGCGCCTTCGCCCTGGTCGATTTCTTCTTCTCCCACGCGCTCGATCAAAAGAGCGCGGGGCTCGTCGCGGACATTGGCCTTGCACTGATTCTCGGCTTTTCGTTCAACACGCTTCATCAACGGGTCGATTCGTTCGTCGACCGTTTCCTGTTCCACAAGCGCCACCGCGCTGAGGAACACGTGGCCGGCCTCGCCGCCGCCATGGCTTACGCGCACAGCAAAGATCACGTTTGCGCGATGTTGACGGACGAACCGGTTCGCGCGTTCGACCTCGCCGGCGCTAAATTCGTTTCCGAACTGGCGCACGCGGAGCAGCAAATCCAAACCTTGTCCGCCTATTTGGAGGCTCGCCGGTGCGCCGTGCGCGTCACCGATTCGCAATGGGCGCTCAATGCTGCCGCAGCCGTACCCGTGTTTTCGCACGGAACGCTCGACGCACTCGTGCTCTACGGGCTGCATCAGAACGGTACGGATTTGGACGCGGAGGAACTCGCACTTCTCGAGCAGTTGGGGATCAGCGCGGGCGTGGCGCTCGATCGATTGGAGGCGGAAGAATTGCGCAAAGAAATCGCGTTGCTGCGCGGCGCGCCGGCGTGATTATTTCAGTAAGCGCGACAAAGCGCGGTCGGCTAAGACCTTGCCGCCGGTTTGGCAGCGGGCGCAGTAGTTCGTTTCGTTGTCCGCGTAGCGGATGCGCCGCACGGGCTCGCCGCATACCGGGCACGGTTTACCGTAGCGGCCATGCACGGCCATATCTTCGCGGAACGCGGTCACGTGCTCGGGAAACTGTGCGCGCGCTTCATTCTGCAAGCGCTCGATCCACGTCGTCAGGGTTTCGCGTGTCGCGGTAAAAAGGCGCTCCCATTGCTCGTTCGTGAGCTTTTGCGTGAGCAGCACCGGCGAGAGGCGCGCTGTGTGGAGAATTTCGTCGGAGTACGCGTTGCCGATGCCGCTGAGGATGTGCGGATCGGTGAGCGCGCGTTTTAGGGTATGATTTTCCGCCGAGAGCGCCGCGCGGAACGCATCGAGGCCGCAGTCGAAAACATCCATGCCCGCGGGATCGATGGCGGCCAGCGCTTCTTCTCCGCGTACGACGGCAATCGAGGCGCGGTGTTTCGTGCCCGCTTCGGTAAGCACTAATGAGCCGTCTTCAAAATCCACTGCCGCCAAATTGTTTCGCCCGCCGAGTTTCGCGCCCGGCGCTCGCCAATGCAAGCGCCCCGCGATCATCAAATGCAGCACGAGCCAGAGTTCGCCGTCAACGCCGATGGCGATGCGCTTGCCGATACGCCGCACTTCGCGAACGGTGCGGCCATCGAGGCTCGAAATCGGCGGTTCGGCGGTGCGCACAACGAAGGGGCTCGCGACCCGCACGCGCTGGATCGGACGGCCGGTGATGCGCGGTTCCAGGGCGTAGATGTACGCCGCGATATCAGGCAGCTCAGGCACGTACCAAGGGTAACACGGGATGGCACCGGGGTGAACCGGACGCTGGGGGGTGCGCATATAGGGGGTATGACGCATCTTCTTTTGGCGGTGACCATCGCCATCAGCGACTTCAAATTCAAGCCGGCCACGGTGACCATTACGGCCGGGCAAAGCGTGCGCTTCGTGAATCGCGACCAAGAAGCGCACACCGTCACGGCAAGCGACAACAGTTTTGACTCGGCCGGACTCGACACAGCGGGCACGTGGACGCACACGTTCGCGCGTCCCGGGCGCTACACGTATTACTGCGAGTTGCACCCATATATGAAGGGCACCATTATCGTCCTCGCGCGGGGAGCGCACAAGGTATGAAACGCACGACATTCTTGGAGCACGTCGCATGGACGGGTGCCGGTATTGCCTATGCACTGACCGCGGGCGGCGCATTCGAAGGCCGCGCGCTCGCGGCCGCGCAGCAGATCGACTTCGTGCAGATCAGCGATAGCCACATCGGCTTTCATCAAGCCGCGAATCCCGACGTTGCCGCCACGCTCAAAGCCAGCATCGAGGCGATCAACACGCTGCCGCAGCAGCCCGCGTTCGTCGTGCACACGGGCGACGTCACGCATCTCTCGACGCCCGAACAGTTCCAAACTGCGAAGGATTTGCTTTCAACGCTCAAGGCGCCGCTCATCGTTTTGCCGGGCGAGCACGACTTCATCGGCAAGAACCACACGCGGTTCTTCGACTTCTTCCCCGCGGATGACAAGCGGTCGACGTGGCGTTCGTGGGATGCCGGCGGCGTGCATTATGTCGTGCTGATCAACGTCTTCGATTTCGAGAAGATGGGACTGCTCGGCAACGACCAACTCGGCTGGCTGCAGCGCGATCTCGCGAACCAGAAAAACTCGACGCCGATCGTCGTGTTCACGCACGTCCCGCTCTACGCGCTCTATCCCACGTGGGGCTGGACGACGGAAGACGGCGCGAAGGCGCTCGCCATGCTGCGGCGGTTCGACACGGTCACCGTGCTGAACGGGCACATCCATCAGGTGGTGCGCCATCAGGAAGGCAACATCGTGTTCGCGAGCGCGAATGCAACGGCGTATCCGCAGCCGGCTCCGGGCACGGCGCCCAAGCCTGGCCCGCTGGCGCTCCCGCACGATTCGCTTTTGCATGCTATTGGTTACCGCAGTGTCGAATTGCACGATGATGGGCGCGCCGTCATCGCCGAA
>DASSZL010000094.1:0-7945 GCA_035713505.1 Vulcanimicrobiaceae bacterium
CTTCTGCGGTTTCGAGGGATTGCGCAGCACCAGATACACGGCGGCCGCGGCGAGAATGCCGACCGGAATGTTGATGAAGAACGCCCAGCGCCACGTCAAATTATCGGTGATGATACCGCCGAGCAGCGGCCCGAGCGCGGGGCCGACGATGACGCCCAGCGAGAAAATCCCCTGCGCCTTGCCTTGCTCTTTGAGCGGATACGTATCGCGCAGAATCGCTTGCGAGGTCGAGATCAAGCCGCCTCCGCCCAGACCCTGAATGAGCCGCCAAAACACGAGCTGCCCGAAGCTCGCGGAGAGGCCGCACATGATCGACGCGAGGATGAAGATGATGATGGACGAGAGATAGTACGCGCGCCGCCCGAAGCGCTGCGAGAGCCACGGGGTAATCGGAATGACGATCACGTTGGCGATGATGTAGCCCGTTACGACCCACGCGCCTTGATCCACCGACACGCCGAAGTTGCCCTGAATGTTGGGCAGCGCGACGTTGACGATCGTCGTGTCGATGATCTCCAGCATCGTGGCCGTGATCACGGCGAGCGTCACCAGCGCCCTGCGCCAACCGAACTCGGTGACGGACGTAAATGCTGCCGAACCGTTCATGTGCGGCCCTTTACTGAACCAGGACCGAAGCTTCGACCGACATGCCGGGGCGCATCGGATATTTGTTCGGGTTCGCGTCGTCGATCGATATCTTCACCGGTATGCGCTGCGTCACTTTGACGAAATTCCCGGTGGAGTTCTGCGCCGGAACCAGCGCGTACGTGTTCTGCGAGGCGGGATTGATGGAAATGACCTTGCCGTGGAACGTCATGCCCTTGTAGGCGTCGACGTGAATATCCACCGGTTGGCCTTGATGCATCTTGCCGACCTGCGTTTCTTTGTAATTCGCGGTCACGAACACCTGATTCGGGATCAGCGTGAGCAGCGTCATACCGGCGCTCACCGTTTGACCGACCTCGACGCTCTTCTCGCCGACGTAGCCGTCGATCGGCGAGGTGATGCGCGTGTTCGCCAAACTCTGCTCGGCGAGCTGCACCGCGGCTTCCTGCGCCGAAATTTGCGCGGGAGCTTGGGCTTGGCTCAATTTACCCTGCGCGGCCTGCACGCCGCCTTGCGCCGCGCCGACTGCCGCCTGCGCCGCGCCGACCTTTTGCTGCGCGGCCGCGAGATTGGCTTGCGCGACGCCGACGTTGTCCTGCGCGGCGTTATATTGCGATTGCGCTTGCGCGTACGCGGCCTTGGCGGCATCCAGCTGCTGCTTGGGCACGTCGCCCGAGGCGACCAGCGACTGCGCGCGTTCGTAATCCGCGCGCGCTCTGTCCAGCGCTTGCTGCGCGCCGGGGAGCGCGGCCTGTGCCGCCTGAACTTGCGCCGCAGCGGCCGCAACGCCCGACTGAGCGACCGGCACCTGCGCCGCCGCGTTCTGCACGTTGGCCTGCGCCTGCGTCACGCCGCCGGTGCCTTGCGTGGTTTCCGCCTGCTGGTTTTGCAGCGCGAGCTGCAGATTCGCCTTTGCTTGATCGAGCTTGGCTTTCTCGTCGGCGTTGTCCAAAGCGATGAGCAGCTGGCCCTTGTGAACGGGTTGATCGGTGTCGACGAGAATTTGATCGACGCGTTCGGCGATTTTGCTCGTCACCGCGACGGTGTTGGCATCCACTCGTGCGTCGTCGGTCGATTCATGAACGCGCGCGTACGAAAACCAGCGCACGCCCCACACGATAATCAGAATGGCGACGATGACTCCGGCAACCAAGAAGATAGGACGCATGTTGCGGCCGCCGCCGCTGCCCGAATCGTCCTGCTGCACGTCCATGCTTTTTCCATTCTCCGCCGTGCGGGGCATCTGTTCGTCGCGTTCGCGCGTCTGCATCTCTTTACTTCTTCTTTCTTACGCCGTTCAAAAATACGTTGATGTTGAAATCGACAATCTCGTCGGTGCTGGTCGTGGGGTACGGCAAGCGATCGCGTCCGATGACGTACGAAAAGATGGTGCCCATGAAGAAGCGCGCCAAAAGCGCCGGATCGCCCTCCAGGTCGCCGCTCTGCACTCGCTTTGCCATAAAGTCTTTGAGGATTTGGTGAATCATCGCGGGCGAACGCCACGCCGCCTCGCCTGCGCCGGCCCACTGCTCTTCTTCGGCAAAGGTGGCCAAAATGAGGTCGCGGAGCTTGTCCATTTCCTGAATCATCAAGCGCGCGATCCTGCGCAGATCCTCGGCGACGTCGCCGCCCAGGCTCGGCAGCAATTCTTCCAGTACGCCGGCGGGACAATAGTGAAGCACGCAGGCCTCGATTAGCGCGTCCTTGTTGCCGAAATGGCGGAACAGCGTGGCTTCATTGACGCCTGCGATCTCCGCGATTTCGCGGGTCGTAGTCCCGCGGCGCCCTTTCTTGGCGATGAGCTGCCGCGTGGCCGCGAAGATGCGCTGGCGCGTCTCTTCCGAGGAACGGACGGCGTGCGTTTCGTTCAGCATCATTTCCCCGTGAAGACCGCGTCGCTCACCGCGACGTTGGTTTGATAGGCGCCGAAGGTGGCGTCGGCAACGGCGCGCACGTGCGGAATATGAATCTCGGCATGCTGCGCGGCGACGACGTCATACTCGCCTTCCCGGCGGTACGTCTGCGTCATCGTGATGCTCCCGCCGTTGCGGTAGTGCCAATCCATGCGCACGACCTGAAATGTCGCCGGATCGACATAGGCGACGGTGTCCTGTATTCGATCGCTGTAAATCTTCTTCGTCATTCGCAGCGCATAGAGTGCGCGCCCCTCAATCGTCGGCATGCCCGCGTACGTAATGTTAGAGTCCTTCTCCCACGCGGCGGCGTCGTCGATGTCGCCGAACAATTTGTTGATGCCGTGCGCGTACGGCGGCACCCGATCGAACACGACTTCATAGCTGTCGGGACGTTTGAAGTACGACGTGCCGTCGAGCTGCGGCGAGAGCCAGGGGAAGTTGAGCATGTGCACGTTCACGTGCATGCGCGCCTGAAAGCTCCGGAGCGACGGATTACGCGCGGCGATGCGCGCGAGAATCGAGGCGGACGAGCTCTGGGCAGAGACCGGCGGCACTGACCCGAGGGCCAACGCAAGGAGCGCAAACAGGGAAAGCGGGCGATAAAGTTTCATATGTTCTTCTCATGCAAGTACGTACTTGCACGCAGATAGTAGCACAGGATTTTCGCGAGTGCAAGTACTTACTTGCAGAAGAGGATGAAGCCGATGTTGACCAACGAGCTGCTCCGCCGGGCCGCCGCCCAGGCAGGCCTGGATCCCGCCGCGATGGCGATCCGCCGGCTCGACGCCCCCGGGACCGACCTCGGGGTCGACTCGCGGGCCGCCTTCTACCCGGCCAGCATGATTAAGACGCCGCTCGCCGCCGCGGCACTGGCTTTGGTGGAGGACGGCGTCTTGGAGATGGACCGTGCGTACGAGGTCACGCAGCCGAATATGACCGCCAACGACAAGCCCTCCCCGCTCGTCCCGGGCTATGCCGGTCCGCTGCGCGAGCTGCTCGAACTGATGATCACCCGCTCGGACAATGTGGCCACGAACATGCTGTTCGATATTCTCGGGCGCGAGCAGGCGACCGAAATCGCGCAGCGCCGCCTGGGCTTGAGCGACACCGCCTTCTACCGCAAACTTTCCGGCTCGCTGCCGCTCATTCACGATCCGCAATGGAACGGTAAGCAGCGGAACACTCACCCGCCGGCGGACGCGGCTCGCCTCTTCGAGCTCATTGCGCGCGGCCAAGTGCCCTTTGCGGCATATCTGCGCGACGTACTCTCGCGGCAAGAATGGAACAACAAACTGTCAGCGGGCTTGCAAGCAGGCGATCACTTCGCGCACAAAACCGGCGACACCGATGAAGTCACGCACGACGGCGGCATTTTACGAACGGTAGAGGGCGCCTTGTACGTCATCGTACTGTATACCGGCATGGAATCCACCGATGCGCACAATGCGCGTTTCGGAACGTTCATGACGCTGCTGCGCCCGCAACTTTGATTGCCTAAGGCGCAGGCAAGCGCATCACGCGTTTCGGAAATTTTGGCGCGGGTAAAACAGCGCTCGTGGGCAGAGAAAACGTAGACCGTGCATGCACGGTCTACGTTATTATTTCTGCTTCATCATCGTGTGCTTGGCTAAATGATAACCGGCGCGCACCGCGTCTTCTTGGCATGCGTAGCCGCCGAATTTCGTATGGCCATAGTACGGATCGCCCGGCAGATGGTACACTTTCGTGTGCTCGTTCACCCATACCGGCGGCGACGATCCGCAATGGACATCCGAAGCGGAAGCAGCCAGCATCGCATTGCGTCCATGCATAGGATGCAGCGGTCCCGATTCGACGGGTGCGGGCGAAACGGCGCCGGTTCGAGTGGATGCTTTCTGGCCGCAAGCGGCGAGCATCGGCAAAACCAGCAAGAGCGTGATGAGCCCCAAGCGTTTCATGCGATCTCCTTTCAGGCGTTAGAGCCGCAGGCGCGGCACGAGATCATTCAAGGCTTTCAGAGCATCTTGCGGGCGCGCCTGCTCCCGTTCCCGGACTCGCCGGCCGCCGACGCAGGTTTCCAGAACGTCGGCGCATTCCGAGCGGTAGACGAGCTGGTTCACCAGCGGGATCCACGGATCGGCATGCTCGATGCCGACGACCGCATAGTCCGCGTAGGCGCCTTCGCGGAGATCGCCCGCGTCCACGCGCAACGCTCGTGCTCCCAGCGACGTGCCCAGGGCCAATGCGCTCCGGGCGCCGAGCGCGCTGCCGTCGAGCCGCGAAATTTTTTGCAGCAGCGAGGCGGCGCGCATCTCGTCCAACATCGACGGCTTCACGTCCGCATCGGTCCCCAGCCCGACGGTCACGCCTAATTCCCGTAATCCGAGGACGTCGCATATTCCGTCGCCCAAATACTGATTCGTCATGGGGTTGTGCACGACGTGCGCGCCGGCTTGCGCGAGCATGCGCTTCTCTTCTTCGGTGATATAAATCGCGTGGATTGCGACGGTACGCTCGCTCAGCGCGCCGAGCTGCTGCAGCAGCGCGATCGGGGTCGCGCCGAAGCGCTCGAGCGTTTCGGCCCCTTCGTATTGCGCCTCGGCAACGTGGACGTGCAGCATGCAGTCCTTGCTCGTCGAGAACTCGGCGGCCGCGCGAATCATGTCGCGCGAGGCCGCATGCAGCGAGTGCGGCGCGACGCAGATGTGCACATCCGGAAATTCCGCCATCAGGGCACCGGTGCGCTCTTGCGCAAGCGCGATCGATTCGCGGAAAGCCGGCGGAGCATAGTCGGCGTCCATCCACGTGCGCGCGAACACTAAGCGAATTCCCGAGTCGCTCGCCGCGCGGATTGCTTGGCGCGCATGCGCGTTCCCCGCGCCGTTCAGGTAAAAGAATTCCGCGACGGTCGTGATGCCAGCCGCGAGCATCTCGTCGAACGCCAGGCGGAATGTCCAATACACCTGCTCGGGCGTGAGCTGCGGCACAATCTCGTACAATGCATCGCTGCGCCAGCGCCCAAACGGCAGATCGTCCGCCCAGCCGCGCATGAGGATCTGATAGGCGTGGCTATGACCGTTGATAAACCCCGGAACGACGGCAACGTCCGGTCCATACGAACGAATCTCGGCATCCGAAAAACGGGCTGCGAGGTGAGCGTACGGTCCGGCGGCAACGATGCGATCGCCCTCGATGGCGAACGCGAAATCGTTGCGCTCTTCCCCGCCGGCGATCGCCCGAGCGCAGCGTACCAGCGTGCTCATGCCACCGGCCTTCCGCCGCGGTAGACCGCAGCCGCGAGATTGCCTCCGAATTGCCAGCCGAACTCCTCGGGCGACGCCAGCCGCAGTGCGACGAAATCTGCGCGGGCTCCCTGGCGCAGCGTGCCGGCATCGATTCGAAGCGAGCGCGCAGCCGCGACGGTGACGCCGTAGAGCGCCTCCGCGGCCGACAGTCCGAAAATCTTGCGTCCGAAAAACGCAACGGTCTGCAGATTGAAACAGGGCGAGGTGCCGGGATTGTAATCGCTGGCCAGCGCGACCATCGCGCCACGCGCAAGGAGCGCGCGAACAGGCGCACGCTGCGGAAGATCCAGATACGCAATCGTTGCCGGACAGGCAACGGTCACGATTTCACGCCGCGCGATCGCCTCCACGTCCTCTTCGTTGATGCAATTGCAGTGATCGACCGCGTCTACGCCGAGTTCGGCCGCCATCCGGGCGGCGGCTCCGTAAGCCATTTCATCGCAGTGCACGCGCAGGCGCAATCCGTGCGCGCGCGCGGCCTCTAAATAGCGGCGCGTTTGCCCGGGCGAGAAAAAGCCCGGCTCGCAAAAGGCGTCCGCGTATACGGCGCCGTGCGCCTTCGCGAACGGCATGCACTGATCGATCAAATAGTCGACGTAGTCCGATTCACTCGTGAACTCGGGCGGCAGCGCATGCGCGCCCAAGAACGTGGCGACCAGCCGCGGAGTGGCCGATTCGTCCCGGTGCTGGTCGATCAGCGTGAGCAAATCCATCTCGCCCGGCTTGTGAAGCGCGTACCCGGTTTTGGTTTCGAGCGTCGTCGTTCCGTGAGCGGCGATGGTTCGCAGCCGCTGCTCGATCAGCGGCCAGAACGACTGCGGACGTTCGAGCGCCTTGCGCGTCTGCGCGACCGTGTACAGCATGCCGAGCGGCGCTTTTTCGCCGCGCTGACGTGCCGCGAAATCCGGCTCGCGATCGCCTGCGAAAAGCGGATGCGCGTGCGCGTCGATAAACCCGGGCACGATTACACAGTCGCGATACTCATGCAGATCCGCGCTGCGGTACTCCGCGGGCAAATCGCCGGCGCTCCCGCTCCACGCGACACGCCCGTCATCTACGACGAGCGCGCCGTCGCGAATGCTTCCCAGCGCTTCGAACGTAACCGCCTGCTGCGCGGGAGCCGATGCGTTCGTGACGATTGTGTTCGCGCGAACTACAAGCGCCAATCGATGCCTTTGCCGTCCGCGGTTTCGATCGCGATGTCGTATCCCGCATCCGCATGACGCACGACGCCCATGCCGCAGTCGGTCGTAAGCACGCACTCGAGCCGCTCGCGCGCATCTTCGCTTCCGTCGGCGACGACGACCATACCCGCGTGCAGGCTGTAGCCGATGCCGACGCCGCCGCCGTGATGAAACGACACCCAATGCGCGCCCGCCGCCGTGTTGAGCAGCGCGTTGAGAATCGGCCAGTCCGCAATCGCGTCGCTGCCGTCCTTCATACTTTCCGTCTCGCGGTAGGGCGAGGCCACGCTTCCCGTGTCGAGGTGGTCGCGCCCGATCACGATCGGCGCCTTGAGTTCGCCGCTCTTCACCAGCTCGTTGAAACGCAGGCCGGCTTTGGCGCGGTCGCCGAAACCGAGCCAGCAAATTCGCGCCGGAAGTCCTTGGAACGAAATGCGTTCCTGGGCCATCGTAATCCAGCGCGCGAGCGCTGTATCTTCCGGAAAAAGTTTGAGCAACTCTTCGTCGCATCGTTTGATGTCCGCCGCATCGCCCGAGAGCGCCGCAAACCGGAACGGGCCGCTGCCTTTGCAGAACAGCGGACGAATGAACGCCGGTACGAACCCGGGAAAATCGAACGCGTCCTCGACGCCCGCACGCTGCGCCATCGCTCGAATGTTGTTGCCGTAGTCGAACACCACCGCGCCGTCGCGCAGGAATGCCAGCATGCCGCGCACGTGTTCCGCGACGGTCTCGAACGACCGCCGCTCGTATTCCTGCGGATCGCTCTCGCGCAGACGCGCAGCTTCCTCGAGTGTCACGCCGGCCGGTACGTAGCCTCGCAGCATATCGTGCGCCGATGTTTGATCGGTGACCGCGTCGGGGCGCAGGCCGGCCGCATGAAGCGCCGGAAATTCGACGCCCGCGTTGCCCGCATAGCCGATGGAAACGGCGCGGCCTTCACGGCGCGCGGCTT
>DASSZL010000095.1:0-8937 GCA_035713505.1 Vulcanimicrobiaceae bacterium
CGCCGGCGGCGTCGATGCAGCGAATATAGAGCTCGCTTGTTCCGCCCAAGTCCGGCAGAATGCCGACTGCAATCTCAGGCAGACTCGCGCGCATGCCCGCATGCGCCTGTACGCGGTCGGCGTACATCGTCAATTCGAGCGCGCCGCCGATCGTCAGTTCGAAAGGCGCCGACACGGTTGGAAACGGCACCGTTCGCATGCCGGTGGTAATGCGCTGGAAACGTTTGGCCGCGAGATGGAAACGCTCGCGATCGGCGCCGATTTCTTGGAGCAGCGCGAGCAGCCAGCGCAAATTCGCTCCGAACGAGAAATGTTTGCCTTGATTGCCGACGACCAGACCCGTATATCGTCCCGGAATCGTCGCGAAGGCATGCTCTGCCACGGTGAGCGTCTCGCCGTCCAAGGTGTTGCCCTTGGAATGAAATTCCAGGCACAGCACGCCGTCGTCGAGGTCGAGCAGTGATGCGCTTTCGGTGACTGCAAGCAGGCGGGCGGGGTCTTTGCGCAGGTCGTCCAGCACGATTGGCATTTGAAGCATCGCACGCGTTTCGCGAAAGCAACCGGCAGTTCCGTCGGTCGTTCGACCGGAGCGGGTAAGAAGCCCAGTGCAGGCACTGCTTAATAGGGAGATACTACGTATGAAAAATGCCTTGAGCAAAGGCGCCGCCGCCTTCGCGCTGGTGACCGCTCTTGCTCTTATGCCCGGCGTGGCGCTGGCACAGGCCAGCCCGGCAGCCAGTCCGGCGGCAAGCCCCGCCGCGACGACCAGTTCGTCGACGACGACCACAACGACGACGAATGCTTCGCCCGCCGCCTCCCCGGCTGCAGGCAGCACGATGACGACCAGCACCGGCGGCACGACCACTACCGGCTCGAACGGCAGCTCCGGCTGGTGGGGACTCATCGGGCTTGTCGGCTTGCTCGGCCTGTTCGGGATGGGCGGACGCCGGACAACCAACGTCGAGACCTACGACACGACGCGCCGTCCGTAATC
Source organism: Vulcanimicrobiaceae bacterium (assembly GCA_035713505.1). Taxonomy (GTDB): domain Bacteria; phylum Vulcanimicrobiota; class Vulcanimicrobiia; order Vulcanimicrobiales; family Vulcanimicrobiaceae; genus DATGJX01. The sequence goes on from DASSZL010000095.1 coordinate 995, forward strand.
ATTGCGGCGAGATGGTGGGGCAAAAGCCCCACCATCTCGTGCTGATGTACCTGCTCGTTTTTCGCGAGCGGGAGAGAGTATAAAAGACGATGGTTTCACGGCGCAGCGTACGCCGCCGCATTGACGACGCGCTTGCGGTGGTCAGCCCCCTCGCCCTGGCGGAAGCGGTGGACGCGCATATTTGCAGCCGCTCCACTGAGGATTTGCGCGGTCTGGTCGGACGCAGCGCAAAGCGGATGGACGGCGGCGATCGACGCCAGTTGGAACTCTATCTGAACCTTGACGACGCCGACGATCTGCTCGGTCATCGCTTCAGCGCGTTTCTGCGCCAGAATCCCCGGGCGATTGCGGCGCTCGATCCCGACGCCGTTCGAGCGATTCTCGCCGAACTCGGCGAGATTCCGCCCGTGGAGCATTTCACGCGCCGTCTTCCAGCGCGCACGACCGCCTTCGTCGCGCTCGTGCTCGCGGTCTCGCTTCTGCCGCTCGCCGCGCAATACGCGCATCAGCGCGGATTACTGCAAGGCTTGACCGATCCGCTCGCGGCGCCTGCCGTGATAACGCCGTTCGTCGAACGTGTGAGCGCACGAACCGTAACGCCCAAGGTGAAAAAATACGCACATCCGCGTCACGTGCCGCGCGTTGCGGTGCATGCGGCGAAAAGGCCGAAGCGCCGGCTCATCGCGCAGCGCGACCGCCCGCGCGCAGTACACGTTCACCACCCGGCTCGCGCCGTAGCCTGGAAATTCGCTCCCGTCAACAATCCGTATTTCAACCGGGCGCGGTGGCATCATCCGTATTTCTCCGATAACTCGCTTTTCGGCGAGCGAGCGCGGGTGAGCGTGCGCTCGTACCTCCACGCGATCGCCGCCGGTAATTTGGCGGCGGCGCTGGCGCATTTGGGAATGCCGGCCGGCGCGGACACCAGCGCTATCGCGGAATTACCGATTGTCACGCGCAGCACGCGGATTGCGATCGTTGGTTCCAAGCCGGCCGGCGAACGCGAGGAGGTGCAGGCCGATATCACGACCGGCGGTCAAGAATATTATGAAGTGTTTTACGTCGCGCGCGACGGCCCGGCGACGCGTATCGCCGAGCGCTACTACATTCCGGTCAATCGGCGCGCGCAGGTCGCGGTGCGATCATTCGTACAGAACTCGCACTAGATACGAACCCGCCCCGGCGACTTTGCCGTTGGCCGGCGTCCCGCAGTGAACGAATACGGCCCCTTGCGGTTCTCCCGGCGGAGCGGAACAAACCAGTCCGCCCGCGCAATAGAAGGGATAACCCGGAATGACGGTTCCCGTTCCCCTATTGCATTGCGCTCCCGACTGCAGTTGCATCTGAAAAACGCTGCGCGCCTGGTTCGACTGGGGCAACGGCTTCGTGAGAGTGATGGCAATGCCGCGGTCCGCGGCGATACCGGTCGGACATGCGACCTCGCGCGGTGAGAGGGTGAAACACGGATCGTGGATGCCGTTGCCGGCCATGCAGCGGTAGGCATCGCTGCGCTGCGAGGCAATCGACGAGGTCCAGCAATGCCCGCTTTGCTTCGCCGTCACATGCATGCTGCGCGCATTGAAGACTACTACCGCGGTGTGAGCGGCGATTGTGGGAACCGCTAAGGCCGGGGCGGTCGAAAGCAGCGCCCCCAGGCAGAACAGGCTTGCGATTTTCATCATGCTAAAAGACGTTCGTCCGCAAAAAAGCGAACTCTTCCCCTGCGGCCGTTCTACCAAGCGGCCGAAACTAGGAGCATGAGGGGAGAGCGCGGGCGTCGCTTGATAGAGCAGACGGCGGATCTGTTGTCCGCCGATTATCCGCTCGACTTGCTGATCGAACGTTTGTGCGATACGCTCGCCGCCGCTTTTGACGCATCGAGCGTTTTTGTCGCGCTCGCCTGCGCCGACGGGCAGCTGCGCAGCGAAAAAGACGGCCGAATCATCGATCGGAACAGCTCCGCGCACGAAACTTGTCGCTCGGGACAATCGCTGCTGCACAAAAGCGGCGAGTCCAAGATGTACGTCCCGATTTCGTGTCGTTCCGATGTCTTCGGCGTCGTCGGCATGCTCCGCAACGCGGAAAACTACTATACGCCCTCGCTGGGTGCGCAAGAGGCGCTCGCGTTCTTGCGCTTGCACGTTGCCGGCGTTCACGTCTAACGCGCGCGACGATCTCGCCGCGAAGCTGCGCGCGATCGTGCCCGGCGATCGAGCCGTGCTCACTTCCGAAGAAGATCTCATCGCGTACGGATACGATGCGGCGTGGTTCGACGAGCGGGCGCTGGCCGTCGTGCGGCCGGAAACTGCCGAGCAGGTCGCGCAGATCCATCGGCTGGCGGTGCGGGAACACATTCCGATTACGCCCCGCGCGATGGGCAGTAGTCTCTCGGGAGGCGCTATGCCGTCCGCCGGAGCGATTGTGCTCAGCGTGATGCGCATGAACCGCATCCTGGAGATCGACACGCTGAACCGCGTTGCGGTGGTCCAGGCGGGCGTGATCACGGCGGACTTGCAGCAAGCGGTCGAAGCAAAGGGGCTTTTTTATCCCCCCGACCCCTCCAGTCTGCGCCAGTCCGCTATCGGCGGCAACATCGCCGAGAACGCGGGCGGGGCGCGCTGTCTGAAATACGGTGTGACCGGCGACTACGTCACGGCGCTGCAAGTCGTGCTGCCCGACGGAACGATTGTGCGAACGGGCGGCAAGACGGTGAAAAACGTGACGGGATACGATCTTCGTTCGCTCTTCACCGGTGCGGAAGGAACGCTCGGAACAATCACCGAGGCGACGCTGCGCCTTTTGCCAAAGCCGAAGTACGAGCGCACCGCACTCGCGGCTTTCAGATCGATAGACGACGCCGCGTCCTGCATTGCAGCGATCATGTCTTCGGGCCTGACGCCGACGGCCATGGAACTGCTCGATTCGCTGACGGTGCAGTGCGTCAACGAATTGGGCTCGGTGGTCTTTCCCCCAGACGCCGATGCGGTGCTGATTTTCGCCGTCGACGGGGCTTATGAAGAGGCCGTCCGCGGCGACCTCGAGCAAATCGCCGGCATCGTCCGTACGCACGGTGCGATTCGCGTCGACATTGCGCGGAGCGAGCAAGAGCGTGAGGCGATCTGGAATGCGCGCCGCTCCGTTTCGCCCGCACTTGCGCGCCGGCGACCGAACAAACTGGGCGAGGATGTATGCGTTCCGGTCTCGGAGATCCCGGCGATGATCGGCCGAGTGCGCGAGATCGCGGGAAAATACGATCTGGCCATTCCGGTGTTTGGGCACGCGGGCGACGGTAATCTGCATCCGAACATTCTCTGCGATCGCCGCGATCGCGAAGAGATCGAGCGCGTGCGCGAAGCCGCTCGTGAGATCTTCGAGGCGGCGGTTTCATTGGGAGGCACGCTTTCGGGCGAGCACGGCATCGGCGTGCTCAAGAAGCAGTTCATGGAGCTCGACCTGGGCGCGGACGCGATCGCTTTGATGCGGCGTATCAAAGATGCGATCGACCCCGAGGGCATCATGAATCCCGGCAAGGTGTTTCCGGACCCCGGCGGCAGCGGCGAGTTCCGTCTCGGCGCCGAATAGTGGACAACGTGCAGACGCGCGCACCGGGACGCGTGAATCTCATCGGCGAGCACACGGACTATAATGACGGATTTGTTCTGCCTTGCGCGATTGGCTACGATACGCGCGTGCTCGCCACGACGCGCCCCGATCGCATGGTGACCGTGCGCTCGCGTTTTGACGAGCCGGCCGTGTTCGATCTCGATCGGTTGCCCGAGCAGCGGCGCGGCGCCTGGAGCGACTACGTGCGCGGCGTGCTCATCGAACTGCATCACGCGCAGGTGGAACTACGCGGCGCCGATCTTCGCATATCGGCCACGGTTCCGCTCGGCGCGGGACTGAGTTCTTCCGCCTCTTTTGAAATCGCCGTCGCGCTCGCCATGCTTGACGTGGCCGGCGCGCACATCCCGCCGCTCGAATTGGCCAAACTCGCGCAGCGGGCAGAGGTGGAGCACGTGGGAACCCGGTGCGGCATCATGGACCAGATTGCCGTCCTGCTCGCGCACGAGGGGTGCGCGCTGTTTCTCGACACGCGAACGCTGGAATATCAGCATATACCGGTGCCGCGCGAGGTCGCGGTCGTTATTTGCAATACCATGGTGCGGCACGATCTCTCGACCGGAGCGTATAACGAACGCCGCAGCGAATGCGAACGAAGCGTTCAGTTGCTGCGATCGCGTTATCCGCGCGTTCGCGCCTTGCGCGACGTGGACATGAAACAACTGGAGGCGGCGCGCTCGCTGCTGCCGCCCTTGCTGTTCGAGCGCGCCAGGCATGTCGTCGGTGAGAATGCCCGGGTGGTGCAGACCGCGCAGGCGCTGCGCTCCGGCAATCTGGCGCGCGCGGGCGAGTTGCTCTATGAATCGCACGAGAGCCTTCGAACGGACTATGCGGTCAGTTGCGCCGAACTCGATACGATGGTCGAGCTGGCAAAGGAGTTCGAGGGCACGATTGGTGCGCGCATGACCGGCGGCGGCTTCGGCGGCTGTACGGTCAACCTCGTTTACGCCGAGCGTGCGGGAGCGTTTCGCAGTCATATCGCGACCGCGTATCCGCGGGAAACGGGCATCGTCCCCGAGATGTATGACGGTACGCCTTGCGCCGGAGCGTGCACCGCCCGTGACTGACTGGCGCAAACTTCCGCACAGGCGCTTCAATCCGCTCACCGGCCAGTGGGTGCTCGTCTCGCCGCATCGTTTGGATCGGCCGTGGCAAGGTGACCTCGCGGCCGCTGCACCGCCGCCGCGTTTGCGCTACGACCCGCATTGTTATCTGTGCCCGGGGAACGAGCGCGCGGGCGGCGTGCGCAATCCGAAGTATGACGGCACGTTCGCATTCGACAACGACTTTCCGGCGCTGCTGCCGGATGCGGAGGACGCCCGTTTCGAAGATGGACCTCTGCTTGCGCAAAGCGATCCCGGGCGTTGCCGCGTGTTGTGCTTTTCGCCGCGGCACGATATCGGCGTCGCCCAGATGGAAACGCCTGCGATTCGTTCGCTTATCGATGCGTGGGCGGCAGAATACGCCGCGCTTGGCGAGCTGCCGTATGTCAACGCCGTGACGATCTTCGAAAATCGCGGAGCGATGATGGGCGCGAGTAACCCGCATCCGCATTGTCAAATCTGGGCGGAGCATACGCTGCCGAACGAACTGGCGCTGGAGTCGCATTCGCTTGCCGCGCACGCGCGGCGCGGCGGTCGCTGTCTGCTCTGCGATTATGCGGCGTATGAGAGCGCCGCTGGCGAGCGAATCGTGTTCGAGAACGAGCACGTCTGCGCCGTCGTGCCGTTTTGGGCGGTGTGGCCGTTTGAAACCCTGGTCCTGCCGCGCCGGCATGCCGGAGCGCTGGACGGGTATGCAGCGGAGGAGCGAGATGCGCTTGCACAAGCGCTGCATGCGCTGACCGCACGTTACGATCGCCTCTTTTCGGCAACGTTTCCGTACTCCATGGGCTGGCATCAGGCGCCGACGAGCGGGAAAACGAACGCCGAGTGGCACGCGCACGCGCATTACTATCCGCCGCTGCTGCGCTCGGCAAACGTGCGCAAATTCATGGTTGGATACGAGATGCTGGCGCAGCCTCAGCGCGACATCACCGCTGAAGAAGCGGCACGGCGGCTGCGAGAGGCATGATCCCCGATCGCCGCGTCATCTCCGGCGAACTGCACTATCCGCGTATTCCGCGCGCCTACTGGGGCGATCGTCTGCGCATGGCGCGCGCGATGGGCCTGGACACGATCTCGACGTACGTGTTTTGGAACCGGCACGAGCCCGAGCCGGGCGCTTACGACTTTTCCGGTGAAAACGACGTTGCCGCGTTCATTCGCGATGCGCACGCGCAGGGGTTGGACGTGATCCTTCGGCCCGGCCCGTATGTTTGCGCCGAATGGGATTTCGGCGGCTTGCCGGCGTGGCTGCTGCGCGACCGGGTGCCGATCCGGACCTCGCATGAGCTCTACATGCGTCCCGTACGTGCGTGGCTGCGGCGATTGGGCCGCGAGCTCGCGCCGCTGCAGCGCGCGCACGGCGGTCCGATTATCGCCGTGCAATTGGAAAACGAGTACGGCGCCTTCGGGTCGGATCGCGCCTACCTCCGCGCGCTGCGCGACGCGCTCGTTGACGCGGGCTTCGGCGAATCGCCGCTCTTCACGATCGATCAGCCCTCGGATTTGGCTGCGGGTTCGCTCGACGAATTGCCGATAGCCGCAACGTTCGCGCCGGGAAACCCGGCTCGCGAATTCGAGGGCGTGCGCGCGCTGCGCTCGCAAGCGCCGCTGCTTTGCGGCGAGTATTGGGCGGGCTGGTTCGACCACTGGGGGGAGGAGCATCACCGGCTGGATCCGCAGCAGCAAGCACTCGACCTGCGGTGGATGCTGCGTGAAGGGTGTTCGGTGAACATCTACATGTTTCACGGCGGAACGAATTTCGGTTTTTGGAACGGCGCGAACTCCTCGCAGTCCCATCCGTACGAGCCGACCACGACCAGCTACGATTATGACGCCGCTCTCGACGAGGCGGGCCGCCCAACGCCAAAATATTTTCTCTTCCGCGAGGCGATCGCATCCGAAACGGGCGCCGTGCCGCCTGACGTGCCGGCCGCACCTCGCACGATCGCCGTGCCGGAATTTACGCTGGAGGAATCTTGTCCGCTGCTGGGCGCCGATCTCGGCAGGGCGATGGAGAGCGACTTGCCGCAGCCGATGGAAGTGCTCGGACAGAGCCTAGGATACGTCCTGTATCGTACGCTGCTCGACGATCCGGTGGAAGGAGAACTAGTCATCGATTCGGTTCGCGACTACGCCGTCGTATCGATTGACGGCAGAGTAGCGGCGCATCTGGATCGGCGTTTGGGCGAATCACGTGCGGTTATACGCACGGCTGCCGCGCGCGCGACGCTCGATATTCTGGTGGAGAACTGCGGCCGCATCAACTACGGACCCGATCTGCCGTTCGAGCATAAAGGCATCACGCGCGCAGTGCTGCTGAACGATCGCCAGGTCCGCGGCTGGCAGATATTCGCACTGCCGTTTGCGCCGCCGGATGTTCGAGCGTTCAAACACGCTTGCGCTAACGGCCCCGCGTTTTATCGAGGCACCATGCACCTCGAGGATCCCGCCGACACGTTTCTCGATGTCTCGCGGCTCGGAAAAGGAGCGGTTTGGGTGAACGGCCGTAACGCCGGACGCTTCTGGAGCATCGGACCGCAGTACGCGCTGTATGTGCCGGGCGTTTGGTTGCATGCCGGTAACAATGAGGTAACCGTCCTCGATCTCTTCCCGCACGAGCGGGCGCCGCGGCTGCGCGGCGTTCAAGAGCCCATCATGAAATAGCACGGCTTGCGTTAAACTTCGTGCGCCGCCCTAAACCGGCCGGGCTGGGCCCCGATACGACTAGTAGGGAGAGTCCCGCCTGATGAAAGCGACGGCCACGAGAACAGCAGCAGCAAAGCGCGATCAACGCGACCGGGACCTCGTGCGCCGCACGGCGCTCTTGCTTTCCGCGAACTTGCCGCTGCAGGAAGTCTTCGGACAGATCTGCGTGCTGCTTTCGGCGTTCGTCGACGCGCCGATTGTGCTGATCTCCAGCGCCCTGAACGAAGGAATCCGCGTCGAATACGCGCTCATCAACGGCACCGCCGGCGTACCGGACGATCCCGTGCCTCCAACTTCGGTTTCCTATTCCGTGCTCACGACCGGAAAACCGCAGCTCTTTCGCAATCGCAGTGAGTGGCCCGTCACGCCCGCTCCGATTACGGTGCAGGGTGTCGGCGTTCGTCCGGAATCCGGGATGTTCGTTCCAATTGTGTTCGGCGGTCAGGCCGTCGGCGTGCTCAGCGTGCAAAGCGAACGAACGGATGCGTATGATACGAACGATCAGGAAGC
>DASSZL010000096.1:0-9913 GCA_035713505.1 Vulcanimicrobiaceae bacterium
CGAAGTGGTGCACGTGGATTCGAAGTCGATCGTCCTCAAACTGGACGACGGCACCGAGAAGACGTTCGACATGCTCAAGTTCACCCGCAGCAACGCGGGCACGTGCATCAACCAGCGCCCAATCGTCGAACTCGGCGAACGCGTCGTCGCGGGACAGATTCTCGCCGACGGCCCTTCGTCCGATGACGGCGAACTCGCGCTCGGTCAAAACGTGCTGGTCGCGTTCATGCCGTGGGAAGGCTACAACTACGAAGACGCGATCCTCATCAGCGAGCGCATGGTGAAAGAAGATCGCTTCACCTCGATTCACATCGAAGAATACGAGTGCGAAGCGCGCGACACCAAGCTGGGACCTGAAGAGATCACGCGCGACATTCCGAACGTCGGCGAGGATTCGCTCAAGGATCTCGACGAGCGCGGCATCATCCGCATCGGCGCGGAAGTGCGTCCGGAAGACATTCTGGTCGGCAAAGTCACGCCGAAGGGCGAGACGGAACTGACGGCTGAAGAGCGCCTGCTGCGCGCGATCTTCGGAGAGAAGTCGCGTGAAGTGCGCGACACCTCGCTGAAAGTTCCGCACGGTGAAAAAGGCAAGATCATCGACGTCAAGGTGTTCTCGCGCGAGAACGGCGACGAACTCTCGCCGGGCGTGAATCACCTGGTTCGCGTGTACGTCGCGCAGAAACGCAAGATTCTGCAAGGCGACAAGATGGCAGGCCGTCACGGCAACAAGGGCGTCATCGCCAAAGTGCTGCCGGAAGAAGACATGCCGTACTTGGAAGACGGCTCGCCGGTGGACATCGTGCTCAACCCGCTCGGCGTTCCCTCGCGTATGAACCTGGGGCAGATCATGGAAACGCACCTCGGTTGGGCGGCGCGCATGCTCGGCATGAACGTCGCGACCCCGGTGTTCGACGGCGCGCATTCGGAAGACATCGCCGAGTGGCTGCAGGATGCGGGTTTGCCGGCCGACGGCAAGACGTGGCTGCGCGACGGCCGCACGGGCGATCGTTTCTCGCGTCCGATTACCGTCGGCATGATCTACATGCTCAAACTCGCGCATTTGGTCGACGACAAGATCCACGCGCGTTCGACGGGCCCGTACTCGATGATCACCCAGCAGCCGCTGGGCGGCAAGGCGCAGTTCGGCGGCCAGCGCTTCGGCGAAATGGAAGTCTGGGCGCTTGAAGCGTACGGCGCGGCGTACACGCTGCAAGAACTTCTCACGGTCAAATCCGACGACGTCGTCGGCCGCGTGAAGACGTACGAAGCGATCGTCAAGGGCGAGAACGTGATGGAGCCGGGCGTTCCGGAATCGTTCAAGGTGCTGATCAAGGAACTGCAGTCGCTGGCGCTCGACGTCAAAGTGTTGACGGAGAACCGCGAGGAAGTGGAGATCCGCATTGCGGACGACGACATGGGCGAACGCGCGCAAGAGATCGGCTTGCTCATGGGCGACGAAGATCCGCGCATGACGCAAACTGCCGCGGCGCAGCGTGAAGCGGAAGCGCAGCGCGCAACCGCGGTGACCGGCGAAGCCGGCGAGGCCGAAGCTTCCGAAGAGGAAGAAGAGGAAGAGGAAGAGATCGACGATTCCAAACCGATCGTCACCGGCCCGGTCGGCGGTTCGATGGCGACGGCGGAGGCCGATATGCAAGTGACCGGCGCGGGCATCCGCGGCGGCGCACTTGAACTCGAGGACGAGCTCGAAATCGAGGAAGAACCGGTCGAGGAAGAAGAGGAAGAAGAACAGGGCTACGTGCTCGAGGAAGAAGACGAGGAACTCGTCGAGGAACCCGCCGCCGAGGAAGACGAAGAGGTGGATCCCTTCCACGAGCCCGAGGAGGAGTTCTAAACTTCCCGCAGCTCAACACAAAAGAGAAAACCGATGCGCCGCATCGGTTTTTTCTTCATCACGGGCAAGCAAGCGGAACTTACGGTGCGCTTGCCAACGTTTTTACCTCGTCGAGCTTCCTACTCGGAGAGGAACACAGTGAACGTTCGTTTTGTTACAGTACTTGCCGCAGCAGGCGTGCTGCTGGCTGCTTGCGGCGGAGGCGGCGGGACTACGCCGAGCACCGGGTCCGGCGGCGGAAATTCAACGCTTAGCGTGTCGCTCGTGGATGGTCCGTTCCGGACGTCCGGCGGCACGGTAACTGAGTTGCACTTCAAAATAGCAAAAGTCGAAGCTCTGGGCGCCGGGGGCGGCGTGCAGACAATCGCTACGTATTCGCCGTCGATGGACGTCGATCTCATGCAGCACTTGACGGCGGGCACGGCGCTCTCGTTTCCGGGCGCCGCGATACCGGCCGGAACGTATCAGCAAATCCGCTTCGTGCTCGATACCTCGAGCGCGAGCAATACCTACATGGTGTTGAACGGCTCGCCGGTCGATCTGTCCATACCGAGCGCAACGGGCGCCGGTTTCGGCAATAACAGCGGCACCGATTCCGGCGACGGCCCCGGAACGTCCGGCATCAAAGTGAATCTGAAGAACTTCACCGCGGCGGCCGGTCAGACGTACGGCTTCATCGTCGATTTCAACGCCGCCGAATCGATCGTTTCAGCGGGAAGCAGCGGCCAATGGCTGATGAAGCCGGTGCTCGTGGCAACGGCGCAGGCAACATCCGGTTCGATTTCCGGCACCGTGAAAAACAATGCCGGCACCGGCGTGAGCAACGCGGAAGTGCTTGCCCAAGACGGCAGCGGCAACACGATAAACTCCGGCGTGACCGACGCGAACGGGAACTTCAACATCAATGCGCTTCCCGTGGGCACGTACACGCTGGTCGTGAAGAACGCGTGGACCAGCCAAGCCGGCGCCTCGGAAACGGCGAACGGTGCGGACGGAACCGCGGATGTCACGGATGCGGGCGTCAGCGTTACGGCCGGTCAGACGACAACCGTCACGATTACCGACTAACCGCGCGTCTTCAGAGGCTAGCGGACGGCGGCCAAACGCCGCGCGTTAAGGATACCTAGCAAGAAAATCGGGTAGGATGTACCTCCGATGGCCGCTCGGAAGGGGCATCCTGCCCGTTCGCTTTTGGACCCAACCGGTTCCGACGCATTGCGCGGTGCCGTGGAACGCCTGCGTGCCAACGGGCTCTCGAAAACCGAGGCGGCAGCCGAGCTCTTGCGCGGGAATTTCTACGACTTCTTGGACGCGGAAGCAGACGAGCAAAGCGCGCATTGCCACCGTTTGCGCATCGTCAAACGCTAGGCGCTAGGCCCGGCGTTTGGACTCGAACATGCCGCCGAAGTAGAAAATCGCCGTAATCAGAATGCCGGCGCCGCAAAGAAAAAACACCAACGGATACGTCATAGCGGTTCTGAAATACCCGGCTCAATCGCCGGATGCCTGCTCGGCCGGCGTCGCCGTAACCGGACTGACCACGTCGTAAGCGACCAAAATCGCAAGGGCGGCTATCGGTAAAAGAAGCGCCGCGCTTCCATGCGAGAGCGCGAGAAACGCCGCGAAGATACCGCCGCACGCAAAGCTCAGCCAAATGCCGCCGTAAAACGCGAAGTCCGCGAACTTTTCACGCGCATGGCCCGAGCGGGCGGCGAGCTCCGCAATGGTCTGGACTAATCCTTCCGCCATGTTGGTGAGCATGCCCGTGATGAACGTGGTGCGCACCTTATGATGTCCCACTCTGCGCAGCATCGCATTTTGCACGCCCATCGCGCACGCAGGCCAAACGACCATCCACTGACGCGCCGGATGTGCAAGCAGCATGAAGATAACCAGGAGCACTAATTCGAAACCGGCGACGACGGCGAACATGCGAGCGATTCGCAAGGCGATAAGCAGTTCGGTCAGTGCGAGGCCGATGCAGATACCCCGCGAAAAAAACGACGATCGGTTCCAGATGACGCCAGGTTTCGCGCCAGTTGCCGGCGGCGACGTGGAGCATCATCGCGACGGTGTTGCCGCTCATGTGTGAGGTGAAAATGTGATAGAACAGCAAATAGCCGATGCCGTCGACGGCGCCGGCAATTGCCGCCAGCGCGAGTGCCATCCATGAATATTGCCGCGAGAGTTGACGTTCGGATCCTTGCGGCTGCGCCATCAGCGACGGAGCGCCCCCCGCGTGTTGCCGCCTTCAGAAATAAACTCGTCGATCTCACGCTCGACGAGCGGCAGCGGCATTCCGCCTGCGCAGACGATCCGGTCGTGAAATTCGCGTACGTCGAACGCGGCGCCGAGCGCCGCGCGCGCTTTGTCACGCAGACGTCTGAACGTGAGCGAGCCGGTCTTGTAGGCTAGGCCCTGCCCCGGCAAATCGGTCGCGTATCGCAGAACCTCCGAATGAATCTCCGCGTCCGAGAGCAGCGTGTTCTCGCGCATGTACCGTTCGGCGCGTTCGAAGCTCCAGCCGAGCGCGTTGACCCCGGTATCGACGACCAAACGCGATGAGACGAACGCATCGAGCGCATACCGGCCGTACCGGTCGACGGGGTCTTCGTAAATGCCGAGCTCGTGACCGAGATCGGCCGCGTATTCCGCCCAGCCTTCGTGATACGCGGCTACGTACGTCGCTATGGATTGAAAGGCGCGAAAGCGGGGCAACGATTCGTTCTCGCGGGCCATGTTGATTTCGTAATGGTGACCGGGGAGCAGTTCGTGGACCGCGAACGCCGCGGCACTCAAAAGCGAGCGCTGCGGCAAATTGGAACCGTTGTAGAGGTAGTAGCCCGTTTCGCCGCGCGCGGCTCCGGGCTGGTAATACCCGAAGGCCATGCCGCCCGCGAGGTCGTCCGGAAGGCGTTTCACGCCGAACGGCGCCGCCGGCTTGCGTCTGAAGAACGGGGTCATGGCCGCGTCGGCAAGCCGCGCAAATCGTTCCAGTTTCTCGCCTATTTGTTGCGGGCGCGACGGAACGAACGCTTTCGGGTCGATGTTCGCGCGATCGCGCAGCTGCTCCATCGATTCACGCAGTTGCGCGACGATCGCCAGACCTTGCGCGTGTATCTGCTCCGCCGGCTGGTCGAGCGTGGTTTCCATGCGTACGCGATGCGCGTAATAGTCCGCACCGCCGGGATACGCTGATTGACCCGCGGCATCGGTCGCGGCCGGCTGGTATTCGTGTTCCAGAAACGCAACGAGCCGCGTCATCGCCGGGGTTACGCTTCGCTCGATCGTTTCGTACGCTTTGCGCACGAAACGTTCCCGTGCAGCGGGGTCGAGGGCCGCAAGATGTTGCGCTCCGGGAAGGAACGGACTGTTCTCGATCTTGGCCGCGCTGCGATGCAGTGCGACGATCTGCGGCATGGCGCGCTTGGGCAAGACGATCCCTCGGCGCAGCTGGCCGGCCAGCTTTTCACGTGCGGCATCAGCGCATGCCGCAGCATCCCTGACCACGGAAAAATACCGCTGCTGCCCTTCCTCCGTCGCGACCTCGAACGATTGAAAAACCATGCGCAGCAGAAACAGCATCGAGCGATACGGAGTGACCGCAGACCCGTACCAGTAATAGCGTGTTTCGGCCAGATACCGTTCGATCGCGGAGCGAAGGACGAGATAGGAGGTACGATCGACGTTGTCCAGCCGCTCGTCCTCGACGCCGTCCAACTGCGCCAGCAGGTCGCGATAAAACGCCGCAGCGGCCTGGTTTGCGGATTCCGATTCGGGAACGATGCGCGAGACGGGCAATCCTTGGTTCGCACGATAGAACGCGGTAAAACCGCCGGCTGCAAGCGGGCCGTGCTCGTCCAGATTTGCGCGTTCGTAGCGCGCGGAAAGTTCTTCGAGCGCGCGGTTCACGTCTGCGGAACCAGGTCCTCGTCGAGCGCGGATCCGGAGATATCGCCGGCAAAGCGTTTTCGCCTGAGCAACTCCAAAAAGGAGTTGAGCTTCATGTAGCGCCACACGCGCGTGACGTCGGACGGAACGTACGGGTCGCCGGCCATGGGGAAAGTCTTCCCCATGGCCGCCCGTACTATTGCGAGGCCGACGCCAAAACGCGGTAGGCGGCGATTTCGCCGTTCTGGTCGAGCCGGACGACGACGTTCATCGAACCTTTGGAGAAGTTGGCCCGATAGGTGTATTCGTTCTTGTTCGGATCGCTGTTCATGAAGCTCAGGCCTTGGTAGTCGCCCTGTTTGTGCATCTGATCCGAAAGAATGCCGACTTCCGTGCGCGTCACCTGCGACTTCAACTGATCGTCGAAGTGCGAGGTGACGCCCTGCGGGTCGTCGTTGTAGACCGCTTTGGTGGTGGCGTCGGCCAAACTCTGCGCTTGGCCGTTTCCTCCGCCGCCGCAGGCGGCCAGCACCAGTGCGAAGCTCCCGAGCACCAGCGCAGCAGCAAGGTTACGCATTCTTAGAGTTGGCCCCAACCGTAAGACACCATCGCGACGGCATTGCTGTTCGCAACCATCCGGCGCGTCGTGTGATGTGCCGCAGGCGCAGGCCGGGAAACGAACGCCGTCTGCCGGTACGACGAACTGCGGGGACTCATCGCAAGCTGGTGTCGCAGCTGCTGCACGACGTTGTGCTGATAGGCGACTTCCCGCTTGAGGTCGACGACCTCGGCGAGCTCGTTGTTGTACGCGTTCTTCTCGCTGCTGTACGCAGCCCACGCGTCGTTGTTCTCGGATTGAAGTTCGGCCTGGCGGCGATCGTATTCGGCGTACTTCTCATGCACTTTGCGGTTATGCTGAATGATGAGATACGTCGCGGCGCCCACGCCGAGAAGAATGTTCCGGGTGCTGGCGGCGCCGTCAGCCAGTGCGGGAGCCGCCGGAACGAGCAGCGCCAGCATTGCCGAGAGCGCGGTACCTGCGAGTGCGCGTTTGATAAACATATAGGCTTGGTCCCTCCTCACGGAATACAACGCAACCACACTACGCGTTGTTCCCGCCGCTCGAATGCTTATGGCAAGCAGGCGTTCGCCGCCGCTTTCGCGCTGGGTCCGATTGGCAGACTCATACCGATGCTGATGAGCGCGGGCGGCCCGTAACGGTCGATGCTCGAGAGGTAGCGAGCACCCGTCAGGTTGTCGGCTCGCACGTCAACTGCGGCGCCGCCGGCCAACGGCACACGTACGCGCGCGCCGACAAGCACCGCGGTTCCCAGCGGCTGCTTGTTGAGATCGTCCGCGTAGGTCTGACCCACGTACGAGACGGAGAGCCCGGTTCCCACGCTGCCCACGCGTGCCGCATAGTCGATCGAAGCGGATTGTTCGGGCACGTATTGCAGTCGCTTGCCGACGATTGCCGCGGGGCCGGCGGTAACGCGCGCGTTTTGATCCGTGATCCACGCCGAGAGGCGCGAACAGCTTCCCAGCGCTTGCGTGTAACTGAGCACGTAGGCCTGCGTCTGCGTGCGCGCGATGTTGCTGCGCATCTGATGCGTCGCGTCAATGGTGCGGAACATGATCGCGTCGCTTACCGACGTGTTGAAGGCATCGAACGAAAGATGCGAACGGCCGCCCAGAAGATCGAGCCCGGCCGAGGTCGTGCGGCTGCGCTCGGGAATCAGCCCGGGATTCGGCTGGAACGCGACGTTGCCGATAAAGTAGCCGCGCACGAGTTCATTCAGGAACGGAGCGCGCAGCCCGCTGCCTTGGGATATGCGAAACGCAAGACGCGGAGAAAGATCGTAACGAAGCGCGAGGCGCGGCGATACCGCTTGATCGGAGCGCGCCGGCGGCTGCGCTGTCTTCGGCACCCCTTTGATTACGCTCACGAGCTGCTCGCCGTACGAACGAACGGTGTCGAAACGCGCGCCTGCCACGAGCTCGAACCGCGGCGTATGCCACGTCTCCTGAGCCGCCAAGCCGCCTTCGTTTTGGGAGCCGCTGCCGGAGTTTTGCAGCACCGATGCGGCTTCATCGCTGTACTGGAGACTTTGCCCCGCGATATGACGCGCGTCCGCGAGCAGCTCGAACGTCGACGGGCCGCCGCCCGAAATCCATCGCAGCGACATGCCGTCCTCGTTCGTGGGGACGTGCTGGACGTATCGCAGCACGCCGGGTTTGGCCGGATACTGGTCCGCCACGTTGAGAACGAACGCGCTGCGTGCGTATAACGCGGCCTGCAGCAGACCCTGAGCCGTGGAATGCGTGTATCGCGCGCCGCTTTGCCAGAGGCGGCGGGCGAACGTGTAATTCGGGCGGCCTTCGAACTGATCGTCCCAGGCGCCGCGCTGCTCGAGTTCGACGATGTCGCGCCGGCCGGCTTCGTAACGTAGGCGCAGCGAGGCCATGCTCGCGTCGGCTTGCGAGACCCGGTCGATAGGGCTCTGGTACGCGGGCGGCAGCGTGAAATATTGCAGCCGCTGCTGCTGCGCCGCTACCGAGGCGGTCAGGCGCGGCCCAAGCCCCGCGCTCGCGTTCGTCCACTCTTCATTGTACGCGTGCGTGCCGGCGTTAATTGAAAACGAACCGGTTGGAAGCACGGGCGCGGCAGGCGGCGCAAACGTTTGCATGTCCAAAACGCCTCCGACGGCGCCGGCGCCGTACAATGCGGACCCGGCGCCCAGCAGCAGTTCCGCGCGCTGCACGTCGCTTGCCGGATACGCCGCCCAATCCACCTGTCCGCCGAACCCGTCCTGCGCCGGAATGCCGTCCGCGAGCACCAAACCGCGATCGTTGCCCGCTCCGGCGAACGAGACGCGCAGCTGGCCGTAGTTCGTGAACAGGCTGTTGCTGCGCGTGCGGTCGAAGCCGGGCAGCATGCGCAGCAGCGCGTCCGCGGTATAGGCGCTTGCCGTCGCGATCGTCGCGCGGTCGAGCGCCGACGCGGCAACCGGCAGCGCGTGCAGCGACTGCGCCGATCCCGTTGCGACGCGAACCGACGTTATTACCGGCAGGGGACTGGGGCTCGGACTCGGACTCGGACTCGGGGATGGACTCGCTGTCGCTACTGCAAGAAGAAGGGGGAGCAGCATGATAGCTGCATGATATCACACGAGTCCGTGCCGCAACGCGTGAACCGCCGCCGACACGCGATCGCTCACGCCGAGCTTGCGGTAGAGATGCGCCAGGTGCGTGCGGACCGTGGGTGCCGAGCGTTCGAGCTGCGCCGCGATTTCGTCGTTGCTGTAGCCTTCCACGATGAGCTGCAAGATATCGTGTTCCCGGGGCGAGAGGTGCGGAAGCGGCTGTGCCGGAGCGGCCGCGAGAATAGATTGATGGAACAGCGCGTGCGAGATCTCCGCGTCGAGCCACGTCGCGCCGTCCGCGACGACCTTGATCGCCTTGCACAGCCGCTCGCCGGCGGTCGTCGCCAAGCAGCAGGCGTCGGCGCCCGCATCCAGCGCCGCTCTGAGCTGGTGCTCGTCGACGCGCCGCTTGAGCGAAACGATGCCGACATCCGGACGCAGCCCTTTCGCGTCACGTATGAAGACCACGCCGCTCGCGGGCGTGCCTTGGTGGTCCGTGAGGCTCAAGTTCACAAGTAACACCCGAATTGCGCGGTTCTTGAGAAGATCGTACGCGTCCGAACCGGGGCCGCTGATTGCAATGAGCAGCAATTCGGCATCGCTCTCGATGATCTCACCGAGGGCCGCCGCGGTCGTTCTGCGGTCGGCAACGATGCCGACGCCGACAGGTAGCGCCATACGAGCTGGATTATAGCATAGTCATCATCCAAAGTGATGATCATCATCCTTGCCGACTTGTTGCGCGCCCTTGCCGGGCGTACCCTTGAGGAACTCGCATTGATAGAGGAGCGCGCAATGAACATTCGCCTTTTCTTTCTTTCACTTGTACTCTTACTTGCCGCGTTCGCGGCCGGCGTGCTGATAACCCATCAGCAGGCAGGCGCCCAGCAGCAGGTTTCGCTTGCGGATATGTCTACGAATGCTTCGGACTGGGTGATGCCGGGGCAAGATTACGCAAATCAGCGATACAGTGAATTGGATCAGATAACGCCGGACAACGTCAAGAACTTGAAAGTTGCTTGGA
>DASSZL010000097.1:0-3010 GCA_035713505.1 Vulcanimicrobiaceae bacterium
TGCGGATTGCGCACGTCGATGCCCTGAATCACCGTACGCATTTGCTGCACATCATCGGGCGACGCCACGACAACGACCGCGTTCGCATGGGCGTCGACTCGAATACGTGCGCGCGGAAAAAGCGCGCGCAGCGTGGCCGCAGCACGGGCAGCCGAAATGACGCTGAGGTTAATGACCGCTGCTTGCGCAGGCGGCGCCGGCATCGCATGCATGCCGGGACGGGTACTGGCAAAGCTGCCGCCGGGGAGCATGGCAAAAAGCGCAATCCCCGCAAAAATGAGTGCTGCCGCGCGAAGGCGACTTTTTGATTTCTTGATGCCCACGACCCGCGACCCCGTAATGAAAGACCGCCGCTGAGCAAGGCCGGCGGGCGGTCTGCCGAATTTCAGGCGAGCGGGCGGGCGCTCCTTGTGGACAACTCTCGCGTTACGGCCACTGCGATGTCGGATTTAAGCGGCCCGTGTCATATGCCGAATTTGAACAAGACCGATGCGGTTCAGTGGGCGCCGGCGTCGGCCGCAATTACGCGATTGCGCCCCGCGGCTTTTGCCTTGTATACCAGACGATCGGCCCGGCGCATCAGTTCTTCAACAAGGAGAGCGTGTTCGATGCGAACGATTCCGATGCTCGCTCCGACTCCGCGGCATTCCGGCGAACCGGCAAGAGCCCGCAGCAAGTCATTACCGCGCGACACGGCTTGCGCCGGCGCGCAGAAGTAGAGAATCGCCGCGAATTCATCGCCGCCCCATCGTGCCAAATCGTCCGAAGGAAGCAGCGTGCGCCGCAGCGTTTCGGAAACCGCGATGAGCACGCGGTCGCCCGCGTCGTGTCCTTCCGTGTCGTTGACGCGCTTGAAATCATCGAGGTCGATGAACATCATCACGTGCGCGTGGCCGCCGGGGGGCGTCATGTCTATGGAAGCGCGTAAAAGCCGCTCGAACTCTCGCCGGTTATGCAGCCCGGTCAGCGGATCGCGCAACGCTTGCTCACGCAACCACTGCTCTTCACGTCGCGTACTCGTGACGTCGCGCAGGGTCGTCACGGTCGAAAGCGCTCTTTCCGCGCCTTCGACTCTGAAGGGCGTCGCCGAAAGGCTCAGCAGAATCACGGTCCCGTCCTTGCGGCGGAACTGCTGCTCGCCTTGGATTCTCTGACCGCTGAGCAAGGCCACGCGGTAATCCTCGATCTGTTTGAAATTCGTTTCGCGCGCGAACAATTTGCGCCAGCTTTGTCCCACGAGCTCGTCGGCCTCGTATCCAAGCAGTTCGATGAACGCGCGATTGACGTAATCGATTCGCCAAGCCCTTCGATGCGCGGTTGAAACGGCTATCGCCTCCTGCGCCTCGTCGAGCGCGCGTGAGAGCTGCCGGGAGCGCTGCGCAAGCAGCATGGACAACGTAACGTTGCGCGAGACCGCGAACCACAGAATGCGATCGGGCTCGATCTTCGGCTGATAGTTCGTCTCTATCCACACCGGTGTTCCGCTTGCGCGCCTGCGCATGGGGGGCGTCCGGAAAGCCGCCATACGGTTGAGCCCCGCCACGGTGCGCGCGACGTCGCCGGGGGAGGCACGCGCGCCCAGAAAACCCAGCAGCGAACGGCCCGCCGGCGAAGGGGTGCCGTACAGCGATTCAAAGGCGGTGTTGGCGTAGACCACGCGCCAATCGTGCGATTCAGGGGGCGCCGCCTCAAATACAAAAATGGCGTCGGGCGCGTGTTCGACGACGTCCGATAGAAGGTCGCTTCGGCGGTTAGCCGCGGGCGTCTCGCCGTGGGATGACCGGATTGCCTGCTCTTGTTCGCTCATGCCGCATTCAGTGGGCACCCGGCGCTCGACTATACCCACGGTTGAAGAAGGCGCTCTTCACGGATGAACGAGCCATTGCGTCGAACTCGGGGAACCGATGGCCCGGACTGAAAATGGCAGCGGCATCCCGCTGCAACCCGTTTACGATCGCGCGCACGGCCGCGCCCACGAGCCGGGGATGCCCGGAAGTTTCCCCTTCACCCGCGGCGTGCGCAAGGACATGTACCGCGGGCGGCTTTGGACGATGCGGCAATACGCCGGCTTTGCCACGGCGGCCGAATCCAACGCGCGCTACCGGTATTTGCTCGAGCGCGGCACCACCGGGCTTTCCGTGGCATTCGACCTTCCGACGCAGCTCGGCTACGATTCGGACGCTCCGCAATCACGCGGGGAGGTCGGCAAGGTGGGCGTCGCCATCGACTGCGTCGCCGACATGGAAACGCTTTTCGATCGGATTCCGCTCGATCGAGTCACGGTTTCGATGACGATTAACGCCCCCGCGTCGATCATTCTTTCCATGCTGCTCGCCGTCGCGCGCCGCCGCGGAATTGAGTTCGAGAAACTGGGCGGCACGATTCAAAACGACGTGCTCAAAGAATACGTCGCCCGCGGCACGTACATTTACCCGCCCAAACCCTCGATGCGTCTGGTCACCGACGTCATGTCGTACTGCGCGCGCGAGGTGCCGCAGTGGAACACCATCTCCATCTCCGGCTACCACATCCGCGAGGCGGGTTCGACGGCGCTCGAAGAGATCGCGTTCACGCTCTCCAACGGCAAGGCATACCTGCGCGCCGCCCGCGAAGCCGGCATCGACCTGGATGCGATCGCGCCGCGCCTCTCGTTCTTCTGGAACGCGCACAACGACTTGTTCGAAGAGGTCGCCAAGTTCCGCGCGGCGCGATACCTGTGGGCGCACATCACGCGGGAGGAATTCGGATGCAAGGATCCGCGCTCGCAGATGCTGCGCTTCCACACGCAGACCGCGGGCTCGACGCTCACCGCGCAAGAACCGGAAAACAACGTGGTTCGCGTCACGCTTCAAGCGCTGGCGGCAGTGCTGGGCGGAACGCAATCGCTCCATACGAACGGCAAAGACGAAGCGCTCGCGCTCCCGACCGCCGAAGCGGCGAAGCTCGCGCTGCGCACGCAGCAAATCATCGGCCACGAGAGCGGCGTCACCGACGTGGCCGACCCGCTCGC
>DASSZL010000098.1:0-5333 GCA_035713505.1 Vulcanimicrobiaceae bacterium
CGGATCGCGTGTGCCAGCCAAAATGCCGTGAACAAGCCGGCAATCAAGAGCAGTATCGTGATGAGCACGGGACCGGCTCCGAGTACGAAGGCGATGTTCATGCGCAGCGCCATGAATCCGCGCAGCACGAACTCGCCGAGCAGCAGCGCGCCCCAGCCGATCGTCATCGCGCGAATCGTGTGCCGGAAGTACCAGGACTTCCACAGCACGTCCCAACGCTCGTGCGGCAGCGCTTCGTTCGCGGTGAGAAACTCGCGGATGACGTAATACGCGAGCGGACGGTGGAGCACAGCGGAGATCAGCAAGATCGCGCCGAGCAATCCGGTGATGAACGATTCACGCACCAACAGTAAACGCTGGCTGCCGGTGAAGATCGCCGGCACCACGCCCGCGAGAAGACCGACCAGCACGATGATGCCGACGACGTCGAAGCTGTGCCGGCGCACGAAATTAAAGACGTTGGAAATCACGGGCACGAGCGAAGCTCCGAGAATCGGCCAGATGCTGGTGGGACCGAAATGCGGCACGAGCAGATAGTACACGCCCATGGTTCCCACGATGTCGAACGTCAGCGTGGGCAGAAGCGCTCGAATGCTTGCCCAGAGAAACCCCCGCAGTTCGGAGGCCGAGAGCTCGTGATGCGGCTCGCCCATGTATAGGCGACGATACCCGCGAGCCCGCGATTATATGTTCGGCTTACCAGAGGCCAAGCAGCAGTTTGACGTCGTCGTTCGCCATCTCACGCGGGTCCCACGGCGGCGAAAACGTGATGTCGACGCGCGCGCTTTTTACGCCGACCACCGTCATGACTGCATCGTGCACGTCCTGTTTGATGCTTGGTCCCACCGGGCACATCGGCGAGGTGAACGTCATTCTGACGGTGACGTGCTCTTGCGCATCGCCCGCCAGATCGACGCCGTAGATGAGTCCGAGCGGGACGATTCCCAATCGCAGCTCGGGATCTTCGACGCGCTCGAGCGCGGCATACACGGTTTCTGTGGTCGGCATACTCTACAGATACCGGCTGGAGCGCATGCACGTATATGACCGGGGTTGCCCGCGCCGTGCGACGATTGTCGGGTTCGTGCGTTCAGAGCGGCGTTCGCAGTACTCCCGAAGCTCCGAAAATAACGCGCTGATCCGAAGGCGTGTCGTTGATCTCGGCGCACACGTGATGGAGATGCATCTCCTGCACGACTTCGTCGGTTGCAAGCGAAGTCACCCATCCGCGTTCGAATTCCGCGTCGGCGTGCGGCGCTCCAGTGAAATGAAACCCGACTGCATCTCGCGCGTCGTCCTCGTAGCGCGTGATGCTTGCCGTGGGATACATCGCCCCGAGGTACTGCGCGATGCCTTCGATACGCGTGGTGAAGTCGATCGTTTGCGCCATACCTACAAACCTCCCGAGTTCGGCGTAGCGATCATACTGCGCACGGCGTGAACGCGCCAGCGCTCGCGGAGCGCTCGCTTGGCTACGCGATGACCGTGGCGTTGCCGGCGAGCGCTTGCGCGATCGCGCCGGGTTTGCTCGCGCAGATGTACGCGCGGCGCGCGCCGCCGGCCACCGCGTCGATGGCGGCGAGCATCTTCGGTTTCATCCCGCCTGCGCACGCGTCGGAGCTCGCGAAGCGCAGCGCGTCGGTCACGGTGAGCGTCTCGATGGCGCTGTGCGGATCCGCGGGATCGCGCAATACCCGATCGACGTTCGTCAGCGCGATGTACGCATCGGCCTTGACGGCCCCAGCGATAGCACCGGCGACCGTGTCGGCGTTCACGTTGTATGCGTGGCGCGCGTGTTCGTCGACCGCGATCGGTGAAACGATCGGAAGATAGCCGGCCGCAAGGAGGGCCATCAGCGGAGCGGGATCCACGGCCACGATTTCGCCGACGTATCCGAGATCGTAGCCGGAAGGGGAGAGCGCGCGGCGCACTTTGATGAGCGCGCCGTCTTGGCCGCTTATGCCGATCGCCGGCATACCGTGCTGCAGGCACATGCGCACCAGCCGCTTGTTGGCGGTCGCGCACAGAACGGCTTCGGCCACCTCGAGCGAGGGCTCGTCCGTGACTCGCAGCCCATCCACGCGGCGGGTCGACAGGCCCCGGCGGCTCAGGGCCTCGTCGATCTCCGGACCGCCGCCGTGCACGAGGATGACGGCGTGCCCGGCGGCGCGGAGATCCGCAAGTTCCGTAAGGAGCGCGGTGTCGGCGCCCTCGCCCATGGCGTTCCCGCCGTACTTTACGACCACGACACTTGCAAAGTTATGCAGCATATGCATAAATATACAGCATATGTATGCCCTAGCGCCAGCCCCCGCACTGTGGGGGCGCCATCTGCTCGCGATCGGCGATCTCGCCCCCGGGGAGATCGCGACGGTACTCCGCTTGGCTGAGTACCTGAAGAACCGCCGTCTGGGTGAGCAGGCGCAGGTGCTGCGCGGCAAAACCCTGGCGATGTTCTTCGAGAAGCCGAGTCTGCGCACGCGCGTCTCGTTCGAAGTCGCAATGACGCAACTCGGCGGCCACGTCGTGTTCGCCAAGGGCGACGAGTTCTCGATCGGAACGCGTGAAACGCCCGAAGATGCCGCGCGCGTGCTCTCGCGTTACGCGGACGTCATAGCGATCCGCACGCACGAGCACGAACCGCTGCAGCGTTTCGCGGCGGCGTCCAGCGTGCCCGTGATCAACGCGCTATCCGCATTGGCCCATCCGTGCCAAGCGCTTGCGGATTTGCTCACCCTCAAGGAGCGCTTCGCTTCACTCGCGGGGCTGTACGTCGCATTTTTGGGCGATGCGAAGAACAACGTCGCGGCCTCGCTCGCGGAAGCGGCCGTGCTTTGCGGAGCCCACGTGCAATTCGGCTGTCCGCCCTCGCATCGCCCGTCCGAAACGTTCTTGCTGCACTTGAAGAAACTCGGCAAGGCCGCCGGCGGCACCGCGCGCGCATTTGCGAACCCCGTGCGTGCGGTCCGCGGCGTCGATGCGATCTACACGGACGTGTGGACGTCGATGGGCGAGGAAGCGGCGACCGAACGCAATCGTGCGGTGCTCGCGCCATATCGCGTGAGCGAAGCGCTGTTCAAGCACGCCGCGCCGCATGCGGTCTTCATGCATTGCCTTCCGGCGCACCGCGGCGAGGAAGTCACCGCAGGCGTGATTGACGGCCCGCAAAGCGTCGTATTCGATCAAGCCGAAAATCGCATGCACGCGCAGAAAGCCATTCTCGCAGCATTGCTCACCGACCTAAAAGGATTCCCAGTATGAATGTTCTTACTAGTGCGGCGCCCTCGGGGGCCCCATCCTCGATGGGGGGCGCGCAGGCTAGGCCGGAGCGCCTTTTCACATGAAGGAGCGGCGTCAAAGAGCTGTTCTGACGCTGGTTTCGACGCGGCCGGTGCGATCGCAAGAGGAGCTTGCGGAGTTGCTCGAAGCGCAAGGGTTCGAGACGACGCAGGCGACGATTTCGCGGGACATCAAGGACCTGGGGCTGGTCAAGGTTCCGATCAAAGACGGCAGCGTGCATCAGTTCAAATACGTGCTTCCTACCGCGCAGGCATCGTTCAGCAGCCGCCTGCACCGGTTAGTTTCGGAACTGGTCGGATCGATCAAAAGCAGCGTCAATCTGATCGTGCTGCGCACGCCGCCCGGAAGCGCCATGATGGTCGCCGCGGCGATCGACGAAGCGCAGTGGCCCGAGATTATCGGAACTATCGGCGGTGACGATACTATCCTCGTCATCGTGAACGACCCCAAGAACACGCCCATCATCGTGCAGCGCTTTACCGATTTGAAAGAGAGTTCGTGAACAAGAAAACCATCGTCCTGGCATATTCCGGCGGTTTGGATACGTCGGTGCTGCTCAAGCGCTTCATCATCGAGGGCTACGACGTCATCGCGCTTACAGCCGATCTCGGCGA
Source organism: Vulcanimicrobiaceae bacterium (assembly GCA_035713505.1). GTDB lineage: Bacteria > Vulcanimicrobiota > Vulcanimicrobiia > Vulcanimicrobiales > Vulcanimicrobiaceae > DATGJX01. The sequence goes on from DASSZL010000098.1 coordinate 3,915, forward strand.
AAGCGATGCGGTGGCGGGCGGCGGCGCCGAGCAAGCGCTGCAGGCCGTGAAAGACAAGGCGCTCAAACTCGGCGCGCGCGAAGCGGTGTTGGTCGACGCGAAGGAACGGTTCATCGACGGCTTCGCCTACAAAGCGTTGCACGCCAACGCGCTCTATCAAGGCGTTTATCCCCTTTCCGCAGCGCTCTCGCGCCCCCTGATCGCGCATCTGCTCGTGGAGACCGCGCATGCGCACGGCGCCGGAGCGGTTGCGCACGGCTGCACTGGGAAGGGGAATGACCAGGTGCGGATCGAGCTGGGCGTTCGCGCGCTCGATCCGCATCTCGAATGCCGGGCGCCGCTTCGCGAACAGCCGCTTTCACGTCCCGACGCGATTGCATTCGCGAGCGAGCACGGCGTGCCGATCGCGCATACCGCGGAAAAACCATACTCCATCGACGCCAATCTATGGGGGCGTTCGATCGAAGCCGGCGTGCTGGAAGATCCTTGGAACGCGCCGCCGGAAGATGCGTATGCATGGACGGCTTCACCGCAAGCCCGTCCGGCGCAGGCCGACGAGATCGTGCTCGAGTTCGAGAACGGCCTTCCCATGTGGAACGGCCTGCAGGGGTGGAGGCTCGTCGCGCAGCTCAACGCGATAGCGGGCAAACACGGCGTGGGACGCATCGACTTGGTCGAGGACCGCGTCGTCGGTTTGAAGTCGCGTGAGGTGTATGAGTGTCCGGGTTCGGTGCTGCTCATCAACGCGCACAAGGCCTTGGAACGTGTGGTGCTCACGCGGGACGAGTTGCGATTCAAGGCGCAGTGCGATCAAAAATACTCGGAACTGGTGTACGACGGGCTGTGGATGTCGCCGCTGCGCGACGCGCTCGACGCCTTCAATGCGAGCAGCTCCGATCGCATCACCGGAAAAGTTCGCGTCAAATTGCATCAGGGGACGACGACGGTGACGGGCGTGCAATCGCCGTTCGGCCTGTACTCCGAAGCGCTCGCAACGTATGGTAAAGGCGACGCGTTCGATCATCAAGCGGCGGCCGGATTCATCAAACTGCACGGTTTGCCGCTGGAAATGGTCGCGCGTACGTGAGCGACGTCCTCCAGTGGGGCGGCCGCTTTGACGCGCAGCCCGATCGGGCACTGCTTGCGTTTGGATCGTCGCTCGAGGAAGATCTCGTGCTTGCGCCGTTTGACGTGCGCTGCTCGCTCGCGCACGTCGACGCGCTCGAGGGCGGCGGCGTGATTAGCGGCGAGCATGCCCGGGATCTGCGCGGTGCGCTCGAAACGATCGCCGCCGAGATCGAAAACGGGTCCTTCGCGCAGTGGGCTCGCGCAAGCGGCGCCGAGGATATTCACGGCGCCATCGACGCGCGCGTACGCGAACTTGCTCCGGCTGCCGGCGAAGTGCTGCACGCGGGTCGC
>DASSZL010000099.1:0-2402 GCA_035713505.1 Vulcanimicrobiaceae bacterium
CGGCGGGCACGGAATTTCATGCGGCGTACCGGCCCGCGAGCGACGAGGCGGAGATCGGCGGCGACTGGTACGACGCCTTCGCTCTGCCGGACGGACGTATCGCAATCTCGATGGGCGACGTCGCCGGGCACGGCCTGGAAGCGGCGACCGTCATGGGCGAAATCCGCCAAGCGATGCGCACGACCGCGGTCGGCGAGCACTCGCCGTCCAACGTCCTGAACCACATCAACAGTGTGATAAATTTGCGTAAAAGCATCGGCATGGTGACCGCTATCTTCGGTTATTACGAACCGGGCCGGCGCGAATTGACCTACGCGGTCGCGGGCCATCCCCCGCCAATCATCACCATCGCCGGCGGATTCAGCGGATTCTTACCCGGCGGCGGGATGCCGCTCGGCGTGGATACCGAGATCAACGTGCACGACTGGACGATCTCGCTTCCGCCGCGCAGCTGCGTGGTCTTTTACACCGACGGGATGACGGAATATTCGCGCGACGTCATCGCAGGTGAACAGCAACTGCTCGAGGCCAGCATTCGCGCGTTCGAAATGGATCCGGAAAATCCGGCGCTCGCGGTGCAGGAGCGCATTTTCGATGCGACCGTCAACCGCGACGACGCCGCGACGCTCACGCTCTCGTGCGGCGGCGGCGCACCCGCGCCAACTGTCCGCTTTTCAGCCCTGCCGCTGGTTGCTCCGATCGCGCGCTCGTTCTTGCATCGCTTTTGCGACGAATACGGCTTGTCCAATTCTCAGCGCTTCTCGCTCATCACGGCGGCGGGCGAGGCCGTTGCCAACGCGGTCGAACATGCGTATCGGGGCGAAGCACCGGGCGAAGTTCTGCTTCGCACGTGCGTCGACGAAGAGACCGTAAGCGTCGAAGTCGAGGACCACGGGCGGTGGCGGCCGTTTCAGCGCCGCGAGGAACGCGGCCGCGGCATCGTGCTGATGCACGAACTCATGGACCACGTTCGCATAACCTCCGCTCAAAACAAAACGGTCATCACGCTGGTCATGAATCGCCGCGACGAAGAACCAGCGCGGCATTAATTCCACCGAACCCGGACGAATTCGAGAGCACGACGCCGCACGCGGCAACGCGCTCTTGCGCGCGGCAATCGAGCGCGCAGTCCGGATCCGGTTCGCGCAGGTTCACGGCGCCGGGGATGACGCCCTCGCGCATGCTCAGCAGCGCAATTCCCACTTCCCACGCGCCCGTCGCACCCAACGCGTGTCCGTGCTGGCCTTTGGTCGCGCACACGGGAATCTCGCAAAGCCGATCGCCGAACACCCGCCGGTACGCGCGCACCTCGGCCGCATCGCCGATCTTCGTGGAGGAACCGTGCGCGTTGAGAGCCTGCACTTCGGACGGATCGACGCGCGCGTCGTCGAGCGCGCGTTGCATGGCCGCCGCGGTTTGATCGCCGCCCTGCAGCGGAGCCGACATGTGAAACGCATCGTTGGATGCGCCGTAGCCCGCGATTTCGCCGTAGATGCGCGCTCCGCGCGCGAGCGCGTCGTCGTAACGCTCGAGAAGCAGCATCCCGGCGCCCTCGGCCATCACGAATCCGTCCCTCTGCGCGTCGAACGGACGGCTCGCGCGCTGCGAATCTTCGTTTTGCGTCGACATGGCGCGTGCGACGGTGAACGCGCCGTAGGTGAGCGGCGCAAGGGGCGCCTCTACACCGCCCGCCAACGCGGCCCGCACCTCGCCGCGCCGAACGGCACGAAACGCATCGCCGATCGCCATGGCGCCTGAGGCGCACGAGTTCGCATTCGCGCTCGCCGGCCCGGTGATGCCGAATTCGATCGCGACGTTGCTGGCGGCCGCGCCGCCGAATACCGCTATCGCCAGCAGCGGATGCACCGCGCGCAAACCTTGCGCGGCGAAGACGTGCATCTGTTCTTCGGCCAGCGCGACGCCGCCCAGCGCCGATCCGGTGTAGACGCCAATCTCCGCGCGCGCAACGTCAAAGCCGAACGCCGCGTCGTCGATCGCCAAATGGGCGGCCGCACACGCGAATTGCGAAAACCGGTCGGTCCACTGAACGCGCCGCCGCGAAAGAAAAGCGGAGGGATCGAAATCGTCGATCTGCGCGGCGATGCGCGACGGAAATGGGCTTGCGTCAAAGCGGGTCAGCGGGGCGACCGCGACGCGGTGCGCGCGGAGGGCGTTCCACATCGCTTGCGCGCCGATGCCCAGCGGCGTAATCATGCCTAGCCCGGTAACGGCCACGCGCTGACTCATGCGCCCTCGCAGATCGCTTTCATGCGAGCGAGCGTGCGTGCCGCGATGTCGTGAATGAAATACGAGCCGATAAACGGCGCGAGCGGCGAGCGCAGCTCGTGGTCGATTCGCACGCGCGTCGTGCCGTTTTCAAGCGGCGTGAACCGCCAGTACAC
>DASSZL010000100.1:0-5465 GCA_035713505.1 Vulcanimicrobiaceae bacterium
CCGACCCCCGTTCCGACGCCCGCCGTTACGGCGTTCATCGCCGGGGACTACATCATCTCGCCGAAGGTCTACAACGAGTTCAGCCCGGGCAACACCGGCTCGAACACGAACGGTGGCTTCTCTTACCGCCTGCACGGCGCGTGGGAGTTCGACACCGTCGGCCTGCCGTGGATGATCGAAGGCGACTACCGTACGATCAACTATCCGCACAATTGCGCCACCGCAAGCGATCCGCAGTGCATGGTCACGGCGATTGGCGGACAGTTCCAGACCTTCGTTCCGGCATTCACTGCCAAAGACTACGATCTGGATGCGCGCCTTGGCCTGAAGGTTCTGGATCCGCACATCTATATCGGCGTCGGCTATATGTGGCGCTCGGGCAACTACGGCTATCCGAAGCTGAGCAACGTCGGCTTCGGCGTCGAGAAGCTGCCTGATCTCCAACAGAACGGCTTCACTTGGTACGGCAGCGCGTACTACTATCCGAACGTCAAGGGCACCGGAACCGGATGCCTCACGCTCGGATGCGTGCCGCCGGGAACGTCCTACAACCTTGCGTACAACGTCCTGAAGTACGACATCGGTGGTGCGTTCACGTTCGGCCCGAACGTCCCGGTCTACGTCGAGTTCGGTTTCCTGGGTGATGACGGTAAGGGCAAGACCAACGCCCCGTCCGACTTCACGCACTCCGGACCGTATATCGGCCTGGGTCTCAAGTTCTAGTCTCGTAAGAGTCTCGAACGATAGAGAGAGCCTCGCAGCAATGCGGGGCTCTTCTCTTTCCCGCGCAGTCTTCAAGGATGCGCTGTTTGCCCGTAAAACACTCGCCGAACGATATGCGGCATCGATTTCAGAGCGGCCGTTCAGTTCCGAGGACGCCGCCTATGTCGTGGCGGCGCACACGTTTCCGCATGCAGATTCGAACTCCGTCGCCCGGCGACTTTATGAGAGCGAAGGTTTCGTGCACGAAGGAACGTACCGCCACGGCTTTCGAGCCGGCAACGGCACGTACGAAGATCTAGCGCACTACGGATTGCTGGACCTCGAGTACCACGCGAACGACCAGACTAAAAGAGAGCCGGCGCGCGGCGCCGGCTCTCTTCGTGGCTCGGGTGATTGGTTCGGCCGCCTAGGGACGGTGCGTCGGGGATGGGGAGGCGGATGGCGACGGCGACGCCGATGCAGCGGGCGACGGAGAACCGGCGGTGTGCGGAGACGGCGATCCGGTCGCTAATGGCGTGGGCGACGGGCTCGGGGTCGTGCAGGGAACCGGAAGGATGTCGACCTTCGGTTGGCCCGGCAGCGGGGCCGGGGTTGGGGTCGGGCTGGGTGTCGGGCTCGGCGAGGCCGATGGGGATGCCGACGATGAAGCCGTAATCGTCAGCGATTCACAGGCAACCGGGGTTGCGAAATAGTGCTCGGTATATCCGATGGCGAGATCTTTCTTCAGCGCTTTCCCGAAGAAACTCGACGGCCATTTCGCGATGACGATTTGGGCGTAGTTCCAAGCCTTCTGCTGGTATTGCTGGGTCCAGACCTTGCGGTACATTTGGAACGCGAGGAAGTACGAACGCGCGAGCTGCGGATCGTTCGGATATTTTTTCGCCCACGCGTTGAGCGCGTCGTCCGCGAAGGAAACCGATGAAATCAAATGCGGATCGGTCGTGTATGCTCCGGCCCGAATCGCATCGTCGTGGAACGTGTTGTTGATCCCCAAATAGCTCATCTTCATACGGCCGAAATATTCATCGCCGGGCGCGGAATCTTTGAGCGCCTCGAGTACGTGCTGCTGCCACTTGGAAAGCTTCGGCCCTTTGGTCGTGCTGCCGGCGACGGCTTTCTTCGGATCCTTGTGCGTCACCGGGGCGGCGGCAACCGACGCCGATAAACCCAATACGACGGCGGCGGTGCATATGGACATGAACGCGCGTTTCAACAACAACCCTTTCTCCTGAGGAAACGAACCCTATTACTAGGATAACGTTCTTCAAGCTCCGGGGGTTCGCTTACTCCCGTTTTACCGTAATCCGACCTGAGGCCGAATCTGTACGCGCGCCTGCGCGCCGTACGCCGTGTGCCCGTACCGGGCGAGCAACCAGCGAAGTGCGCGCGCCGCGCTCTCGTGGCCGTGCTCGGTATGAACCCGCGCGTAGAGCTGCGTCAGCTCATACACGCTTTTGGCCAGCCATGGATCGGCGGGATACTTGCGCTCCCAATCGCGCATGGCGTCTTCCACCGTTGCGGCCGATCCGAGAACGTCTTCGCTCCTCTCGGGGGCGTACTGCAAGCGCAGCCCCAAATCGTGAAGCTGGTTTCGGATGCCGAGAATGCTCATCTTCAATCGGCCGAAATATTCGTCGGCGGGAGCGACCCGCACGACCGCCGGATGGGTATGTGCCGCGCCGGCAGGAAGCCAGGCGGGCGGTCCAAGTGCCGTAAAAACAAATAAGAGAACGGCTAGTGTGCGCACAGCGCACCGATCCTTTCTCTCCCCCACCACTTGAGCTTCGACCAGCTTGCTTTCGCGATTTAGCTGCTTGCCTGGGGGCAGGCACGAGCGAGCCGCCGCGAGAGGATGCTCGCGCGTCCGGCGAGCACCAGTGCAGCATGGCCCGCACTCTGGTCGCCGCCGCGATTCAACTCGCGGCGCATTCGCGCGCGTCGTTCACGCAGGCATGGCCGGGCATCACGCAGCGCATAGAGGCAGCTGCCGCCGCGGGCGCGCAACTGATCGTCCTGCCCGAAGGCACATTGCCTTCATACGTGTTGGGTTACGAACGCTACGAAGCTCGCGAAATCGAAAGCGCGCTCGAACAGTGCCGGGAAATCACTCGCCGAAACGGCGTCGTTCTGGCCGTAGGCGCCGCGCGCCGAGACGGCGATCGCGTGTACAACAGCGCGGTCGTGATAGACCGCGACGGCACCCTCGCCGGAAGCGCGGACAAACATTTCCTTTGGCACTTCGATCGCCAATGGTTCGCGCCGGGCGAAGCCATCGAGCCAATCGCCGCTTCAATCGGGAGTATCGGCGCTCTCGTGTGCGCGGACGGACGTATTCCGACCATCGCGCGCGCATTGACGGATCGCGGAGCGGACGTGCTCGTCATGCCCACCGCGTGGGTGACCAGCGGGCGCGACCCGCAGAACCTGGAGAACGCGCAAGCGGATTTGCTTGCGCGCGTACGCGCGCGTGAGAACGGCTTGCCGTTCATCGCGGCGAACAAGAGCGGCGCGGAATTGGGCTGCGTGGCGTATTGCGGCAAGAGCCAAATCGTCCGCGCGGACGGAACGATTGCCGCGATCGCGGCGCAGGACGGCGGCGAGGTGATCGTGGCCGAGATCGAACTCGGCAGCGCAAAGCCGTACCGCGGACCGGCCGCATCGGCGTCCCCGCGTGAAGCATTTGCCGAGCGCATGCGGATCGCGATAACGGCGCGCGGTCCGCGTGACTCCGACGCCGAATTGCTGCGTATCCTCGAAGCGGATGACATGTTGTACGGCGCGCAGCATGAGGCTTTCGGCGATCAGACCATCCTGGATCCCGCAGGCTTGGTGCCGCTGCGTATGTCGGGGGGTGCGCTGGCGGTTTGGCGCACCGCGTACGATCCGCAGTGGCAGGTCACGTTCGCGCGTGCGCGCGCGCTGGAATTGCGTATGTACCTGGTGGTTGTCGATACCGCGCGCCGGCGCGCGTACGCCGTCGATCCCGACGGCGCCGTCCTGTGCGGCACGTTCGGCGAATATGAGGTCGCATCGTTCGTGTTCGACCCGGAAAAGACGCGTGCGACGGCCGTTGCTCCCGGCACCGACGTGCTGCAAGGGCTGCAGCGCGCGCAGATCCATGCGCCGTAAGTTCGCGCTGGCGGCTGCGGCGGCGCTGCTGCTGCTCGGCTCGGCGCCGCGGCGTCACGTCGCGTTCACCGGAAGCTTCAAAATCGACGTTCCGGGCGGACCGTTCATTTCCGCAAGCCGCCTGAGCATGAACGCCGCCGGTGTGGAGGGCCCCGTCTCCTATTCCGTTCTGGGCGCCGGGCGGATCGACCGCAATCAGTACGTCGCGCCGGAAGTCTCGCGCAAAACGACGGTAACGCTGATCGGCAGCGCGCGCGGCGCGGTCGCCCTGCAGCGGATCGAAATCGTACCGGCGCCGCGCGCGAATCGTCCGCTCATCGCAGTGGCCACCTACCGCAACGGCATCGCATTGCACGATCCCCGCACGTTCGCTTTGATCGGCTACGTGCCGATAGGCGGCGCGCCGGGCGATGTCGCCTTCGGTAAAACGGGCGACATTTTCGCCCCCGACACCGACGGCGATTCCTTGATATCGATTCTTCGCGCGCCGTGGGACGTGCGCACGACGCGCGGCGTCACCCTCGGAAATGAAGTGGCGGTCGAGAATACGAGCGGATCCGTTTTCGTGAGTAATCGCGACGCCGGCGGATTCGGCGCGCTCACGCGCATCTCGGCCGCAGGCCGGGTCACGCGCGTCAAGACCGGCGCGATTTCCGAGGGGCTCGCCATCGATCCGGCACGCAAACTTGCATACGTCGGCGACGTGAATATGCGCAGCGTCGCGCAGGTCGACACCAGGACGATGCGGGTGGTCCGCACGATCCCCAGCGTCGAGCGCACGTTCGGAATCGCGTTGGACGCCAAGGCCGATCGGCTGTTCGCCGTGTCGAATACGAGCCCGTCCATGCCTTCACACGGCGGCTACGTCGCCGCAATCGATCTGCGCGGCCACGCGCCGCACATCGTTCTGCGAAGCGCGCGAATGGTGTTTCCGCTCGGCGTCGCGCTCGATCGGCGGCACAGCCGCTTGTTCGTCACCGACGAAGCAGCAAGCGCGGTATACGTCTTGAGCAGTAAAACCCTCAAGGCGGTCCATGCGCCGCTGCGCACGTGCGCCACGCCGTGGAGGCCGAGTGTCTTCTCGGGACGGCTGTACGTTCCGTGCTCGAACGCGGATAAGGTCGACGTTTTCGACGTGCGCTCGCTGCGCCGCGTGCGCGGAGCGCCTTTCGCTACCGGCGGATATCCGCTGAGCGTCGCCGTCTGGAAGCCGCCCACGCGCTGATGCTCGCCGCCCTGCTCCTGGCCGCGAGCGTCCTGCCGTTCTCGCCGCATCCGGCGCCGCCGTTTCCGCAAATCATCACGGACGCGCCCGTTTTCACCGACGTTGCGCCTGGAGTGACGTACGGCAAGTACGCGCTGCTCACGCACGACGGTCCGCTCTCGCTGCACGTCCTGGCGGTCGATCTGCACGATCCGCAGGTCCGTCTCGGCGTCGCATTGGCCGAAAATCACCTGGTTTCTTCGGGTGAAACCGTTTCCTCGATGGCGCAGCGGACCGGAGCCGTGGCGGGAGTGAACGGCGATTATTTCGACATTAATCAGACGAATCAGCCGCTGAATATCCTGGTGCAGGACGGCAAACTCGTTCGCATGCCGATGCACCGGTGGGC
>DASSZL010000101.1:0-2065 GCA_035713505.1 Vulcanimicrobiaceae bacterium
ACGCCGTACATCGGGCGCTTTCCGAGCATGGACCGCAGCGTGTCGATCGTTTGCGGCAAGTCCGTCGGATCGCCCGGTCCGGGAGAGATGAAAACGGCCTGCGGCTCATAGCGCATGATCTCTTCTTCGGTCGCGTTGTACGGAAGCACGGTAACGTTCGCACCCAGGGCGGTCAACTCACGGATGATCGCTTTTTTCACGCCGCAGTCCAGCAACACCACGCGCGGCCCATGCGCATTGCCCTCGACGTGCTCGACGGTGGTGGCCACGCTGGGCACGAGCTCTTTCGTGGTGGCGGTGCGCACGAACTCGGTGAGGCGCGCCTCCGCCTGCGCGATCGCCCCCTCGCCGACCGCGAGAGCCGCCCAAATCGTGCCGTGCTCGCGAAGCGTGATCGTTATCGAGCGCGTATCCGCATCGGTCATCGTCGGCACGCGCTGCTCGTTCAGCCACGACGGCAAGTCTTGCCGCGCCGTGTAGTGCGAGGGATGATGAGCGATGCGCTTCAGCACCGCGCCCGAGACGCACGCGCGCGGGTACTGCGCGCCCTCGCCGCTGATGCCGTAGTTGCCGATCATCGGATAGGTGAACGTCAGGATTTGCCCGGCGTACGACGGATCGGTGAGCGCTTCTTCGTAGCCGGTCATTCCCGTATAAAAGACCGCCTCGCCGAGCGCAAGGCCTTCAAATTCGAGCCCGTTGCCGTCGAAGCGCGTGCCGTCCGCCAGAAAAAGCGCTGCTTTGTTCACCGACATACCAATACCTGACCCTGACTGTACACGAGACGGCCTCCGACAATTGTTGCGATCGCTTGGCGTGGAAGAGTCATTCCGGCGAACGGGGTCGATTTGCCTTTGGAGTAAAAACGCGCGGGGTCGACGGTCCACGGCCGATCCGCGAAGATCGTGAGGTCCGCGGGCGCCCCCGGCGCGAGCGTTCCGCCCGGTATGCCCAGCAGCCGCGCCGGATTCGTCGAAACCAATTCAACGAAGCGCTTAAGCGGCAAATCGGGCAGCGCATAGGCGTACGCGCCGACCGCGATTTCCAGCCCGGTGAAACCGACGCACGCATGTTCCAAGCCGCCGCTTTTTTCGCTTTCGGTGTGCGGCGCGTGATCCGTCGCGAACGCGTCGATCGTTCCGTCCCGCACCGCCTCGCGCAATGCCCGGACGTCGTCATCGAACCGCAGCGGCGGATTCACCTTCGCGCGCGAACCGAGTTCCTCAACCGCCGCCTCGGTGAACACCAGATGATGCGGAGCGGCCTCGCAGCTCAGCGAAATCTCGCGGCCCTCGCCGCGAGCGCTCTTCGCCCATCGAACGATGTCCACGGATGCGGCGGTCGAGATGTGCGCGACGTGCAGCGGACAGCCCGTTTGCGCCGCAACGAGCACGTCACGCGCGACGATCACGTCTTCGGAAAGTCCCGGAACGCCGGCGACGCCGAGCTTGCGCGATGTGGGACCAAGCGTCATGACCGTGCCGTGCTTGAGCCGCTCGTCTTCGCAATGCACGATCAGCAGCCGGCCTTGCCGCGCCGCCGCAAGCATCACGGCGTTGTCCATGATCGTGTTTCCGTCGTCGCTGAACGCGACGGCTCCCGCCCGCGCGAGCGCGTCGTAATCCGCGAGCTCCTCGCCTTTGCGGCCTTTGGTGATCGCGCCGATTGGATACGCCCGCGCCAAACCGGCCTCGTCCGCGCGTTCGCTCACCCAGCGCAGCAGCTCCGGCTCATCGAGCGCGGGATTCGTATTCGGCATCGCCGCCACGGCCGTAAACCCGCCCGCAGCCGCCGCCGCGCAGCCGCTCGCAATCGTTTCTTTCTCCGGATTGCCGGGCTCGCGCAGATGCACGTGCATGTCGATGAAGCCCGGTGCGACGTACGCGCCGGACGCATCGACGATCTCCTCTTCCGTTTCCGCCTGCAAGTGCGCGCCGAGTTCCGCGATCACCCCGCCGCGGACGCGCACGTCGATGCGAGCGTCCAGGCGTTGTGCCGGGTCGATAACGCGTCCGCCTCGTACGAGCATAAAATCTACGAACTTACCAGCGTGCGCGCGCCGTTC
>DASSZL010000102.1:0-2358 GCA_035713505.1 Vulcanimicrobiaceae bacterium
ACGGCGCCGATGCGTTCCGCATGGGCATGATGCGGCAGATCCGTTTGGAGAGCCAAGAAGTCCGCTTCTTGGAATCGCGATGCGAAGAGGCGCGCAACTTCAACAACAAGATTTGGAATGCGACGCGGTACGCGCTTGCGCTGCCGGAAGGGTTGCCTGGGGCGATGACGCTTCCGCGCGCGGAGCACTTGACCATCGCGGACAAGTGGATTCTCACGCGGCTGCATGACGCGGCGCAGACGGTGAGCGAAGCGTTCGACGCCTACGATTTCGGCGTTGCGGCCGAAACGCTGTGGCGCTTCATCTGGTACGAAATTTGCGACTGGTATCTCGAGGCGACCAAGGACGAGCACTCTCGCGCGACGCGGGCCGCGGTGCTCTCCTTCGTGCTGAACAACGCGATGCGTTTGCTGCATCCGGTCGAGCCGTTCATCAGCGAAGAAGTGTGGCTCACGCTTCCGCACGACGGCCAAACCATCGTCACGGCGAGCTGGCCGGACCTGGCGGAAATTCCGGTCGACCGCGCAGCGGCGAGTGACTTCGAAACGCTCCAGCGCACGGTCGAACGCCTGCGCAATCTGCGCGCCGAGATCGGCCTGCAGCCGCGCGACGTACTTGCGCTCGAAATACCGGCGGGTGTACCGGCCGCCGTCGCTTCGCTCATCGCTACCTATACCATGGGCAAGGCCGAGGTTGCGGAGATGGCCGGCGGGCAGACGCTGGCCGAGGCGCTCGGCGCGGTCGCCGGGGTGGCGCCCAAGGGCGTGCTCGCCGAGCGCTATAAGAAGGAAGCCGCGCATCTGCGGGCCGAGGTGCAGCGGGGCGAGGGCAAGCTTGCCGACCAGAAGTTCGTGGCGAATGCGAAGCCCGAGGTCGTGGCGAAGGAACGCGAGAAGCTCGAAGGCTACCGCGCGGAGTTAGCTCGCGTGGAGGCCGCGCTTGAGGAGATGGGAGTACACGAATGACGGCATCGACCGTGAAGCGGCGCGTTCTGATAGGCGCGGCTGAGATCGATCGGATCGTCGCCCGTTTGGCCCATCAGATTCTCGAACCCGAAGACGCCCAAAGCGGCCTGTACATCATCGGCATCCGCCGCGGAGGTGAATCGCTCGCGCAGCGCGTCGCCGTGCAGATAGAGCGCATCAGCGGGCGTAAGCCGCAGCTGGGGTTCTTGAATATCAATCTCTATCGCGATGATGAAGTCTCGCACGAACTGCCGGAGTCTCAGATTCCCGGCAGCGTTACCGGCAAAATGGTCGTCATCGTGGACGACGTGCTGTACACCGGCCGCACGGTGCGCTCCGCGCTCGACGCGGTAACGGATCTCGGACGGCCCGCCGCCGTTCGGCTGTGCGTCCTGGTCGACCGCGGACTGCGCGAACTTCCCGTGCAAGCCGATTATGTCGGCCGGGATATTCCAACGAGCCGCCGAGAGCGCGTCGTCGTGACCGTGCACGGGCAGCCGTCCGATCAAGACGAGGTCGCCATCGTTGCGGACCAGACGTAGCCTCATCGATCTCGACGATCTCAACGCGGACGAGATCGAATACATCTTTGCGCGCACGGCCGACTTCGAACGCGAGCGGCCCGGTAAACTGCTCGACGGCGTCGCTTGCGTCAATATGTTTTTCGAGCACAGCACGCGCACGATGACCTCCTTCACGCTCGCGCAGCAGCGCCTGGGCGCCGACGTCATCACGATTTGGCCCAAAGAATCGAGCTTGAGCAAAGGCGAAACCATCGAGGACACGGCGATAACGCTGGCAGCGATGGGCGTGAACGTGATCGTGGTGCGCCATCCGGAGCCGGGGTTTCCGCGCCGCGTCGCGCTGGTGTTCGACGGCCACGTGATAAACGCGGGCGACGGCAGCCACGCGCATCCCACCCAGGCGCTGCTAGACCTCTACACGCTGCGCGAGGAATTCGGCGACGTGCGCGGGCGCAAGGTTGGATTCGTCGGCGACATTCTGCATAGCCGCGTCGCTCATTCGAGTATCGCCGGGCTGCGCAGCATGGGCGCGCAGGTGGTGCTCATCGGCCCCGAGGGGTTCTTGCCCGCGGATTTCATGCAGCCGCATGCGCGCGTCGAGCGCGATTTCGACGCCGTGCTCGGCGAACTCGATGCGATCGTTTTGCTTCGCATCCAGCGCGAACGTTTTGAAAACATGCCGATGACGGACGACGAGTACATCGATCGATACCGCCTGGATGCCAGACGCCTGGGGCGTTTGCGAGAGGAAACGATCATCATGCATCCCGGGCCGTACAATCGCGGCGTGGAACTCGACGATTCGGTCCTGCAATACGCCGGATGGCGTTATGCGCGGCAGGTAATGCACGGCGTGAGCGTACGCATGG
>DASSZL010000103.1:0-7720 GCA_035713505.1 Vulcanimicrobiaceae bacterium
GTGACCAGCTATTCCAGCCCGGTGGCGAAGACCAGCAACGGGCAGATCGTCATCGGCAACAGCGGTGGAACGTGCACGATTCCGTCGGGCACGTCGATCAACGTGAACTTCGACATGAAAGCGCCCTACAAACCGAACGACACCTACCAATTCCCAACGACCGTCAGCCAGGGCGCCACCAATGTGAGCGCCGCCGAGACGTGGACGGGCGACACCTACATTCAGACGCAGCTCGCTGCGAGCCTGAGCATCACCGTCTGGCCGTCCACCGGGCCGCTCGGAGTCCTCACGCCCACCTGCACGGCCGCTTGCACGTACGACCAAACGACGAACATGCTCAATTTCGGGACTATCGGCAGCCCGGCCAGCAACACGGGAACGGATGTGGTGCTGGTGGACGTCAGTACGAACGCCGCATCGCCAACGGCTTGGGGGGTGTACGTCACGACCAACACCAACCCGGCGAATACAACCGGAACGTACGCGAACGAACTCGTGACGGGCGTAGACCAAGCGAAGTCGACGAGCGGCTTTACGACGTACCAGACGACGATGACAGTCGTTCCGACGTCCGGCACGGGCCTGGCCACGGTCCATACCACGGGCATGAATCCGAGCCGCACGCCGTTCGGAATAGTGAACAACTACGAGGTCTATATCAACGGCGGAACCACGACCGCGCAGACGGCAACCGTGACCTACACGTTCCTCGCGCAATAGTGCCGGATTCGCTGGCTAGCGCTGTTGCTGCTGCACATGAGGCCGGTGCGGTGCTGCTGGAGTACCTGCACCGGCCTCTCCATATTCAAGAGAAGGGGCAGCGCGCCGATCTGGTCACCGCCGCGGATCGGGAGAGTGAGCGCGTTATCGTCGAACGGCTCCGCCGGGATTTTCCGCATGCCGGCATGCTCGGCGAGGAAGGCGGGACGAATGCGGCCGCCGGCGGCGCTCACGGCGATGCGGGTGAGCGCTGGATCATCGATCCGCTTGACGGCACGACCAACTATGCACACGGATATCCGCTGTTCTGCATCTCAATCGCCTACGAACGCGACGGAGAAATAGAAGCTGCCGTCGTGCACGCGCCGCTGATGCGAGAGCTTTTCACCGCGCGGCGCGGCGGCGGCGCCTCGTGCAACGGCACCGCGATTCACGTCTCGCCGATCGCCTCGATATCGGACGCGATGGTGGTCACCGGCTTCAAACCGTATGATTATGAAACGAATGCTCCGTACTTCGCGAAGGCCTCGCACCACGCGCAGGCAGTCCGGCGCGACGGTGCTGCGGCGCTCGATTTAGCGTACACCGCCATGGGCCGCTTCGATGCGTTTTGGGAGTTTGGGCTCGCGCCGTGGGACACCGCGGCGGGAATGCTGCTCGTGCGCGAGGCGGGCGGAACGGTTTGCGCGCTCGACGGATCGCCGTTCAGGCTCGACGGTCCATCCATCCTCGCGAGCAACGCAAACATTCACGAGCAGATGCGCGAGTTGCTGACGCGTTAGCGCACGGCATCGATAGGGATTGCGAGTACCGCCCCCTGCCGCGATCCGATAATCAGCGTGCGATTCACGACGATCGGTGAGCCGACGTTAAACGGCAATCCTTCGTGCAGCCTGCCCCGTATCGTGCCGTGTTTGGAGTCGAGCGCCCACAGCATGCCGCCAAGATCGCCGAAATATTGCTTGCCGCCTACGATGACGCTGCCGGACTTCACGGCGCCGCGGACCGTTCGCTTCCACAATAAACGTCCGGTGGCGCCGTCGAGCGCATGCATCTCCGGTGCGAGAGAACTGCCCATGTACACGATGCCGTCGTGCACGAGCGGAATGGCGCCCTCGTTGCGCGAGGGAACCTCGCCTCGGCTCAACACGCGATCCCACAACAGTTTGCCCGTGCGCAGATCCAGTGCGTAGGCGTGCTGGACGCCCTCGGCTCGCACGCCGAAGCAGCGCGGATTCGGGGTGAGCAGTTTCAAGTAGCCGCCGTACACGTGCCGTGTGTCCGCCGCGACCGGCTGATCGGTAAAGGCCGCTGCGCAATCCGGAAACCGGTGATCCCACACGACGGTGCCGTCGCGCGCACGAACGCGGTACACCGCGTTCGGAAAGCCGCCGGAGCCCAGAATCGTGCCGTCGCCGAGATCCGCCAGCGCCGTCATCGCACTGCTCGACGCAACGTTCGTGCGCCAGCGCACGTGTCCGCTCAAAGGGTCGAGCGCGATCATCGTCCCCGTACCGTTTACGTGAATATACAGACCTCCGGCAACGACGCCGGTGGGCATACCCGTTCCGGCGATGCCGAGATGCCAGCGTTCGCGTCCGGTGCGCGCGTCGACGCCGTAGAGCGTGCTCGGTCCGGAACCGAGCACGACGTAGTGCGGCGGATCCCACACCCGCGACTGCTCGTCGCCGGAAGAGACGATGACCGTGTCGCCGTAGAGCAGCGGTGCCGACATGAGCTTGTTGTTTGCATGAAATCGCCAGCGCACGGAGCCGGTGCGATAATCGATGGCGGAGAGAACGCCGCCGTTCGAATCCACGTAGATAGTTCCATTGCCGTACGAAGGCGAGGAGGAGATGCCGCCGCTCGCATTGACTCGCCACCGAACGCTTTGCGGCACCGCGGGATCGCGCACGGCGGCTTGAAGTTGCGGGTTCAGCCGGAATGCATGCCAGAGGATGGCGAGAAGCGGAGCGGCGATCAGGGCCGGATCTCCGCGAGCGGGATGGAGTGAACGGTGCCGTTCGCGGATCCGACCACCAGCATGTCTCCGATAATCGCGGGCGTGCTGTCCTGCATGTCCGATCCGGCATTGTACGAGCCGCGCACGGCTCCCGTTTGCGCGTCGAGCATCGTAATCATGCCGCCGCCGTCCGCAGCATATACAGTATCGTTTTGAATCACGGCGCCCCCGACCGATCGCCCGCGCAGCGCCGCTTCCCAAATCTTTGTCCCATTTGCGGCGCGAAACGCCTGCATCATGTTGCGAAAGGGTGAGCCCGCATAGACGATGCCGCCGCGTACGGTCAGCTGCGGAAGCTGCGCCGCGTTAGCCCCTTGATCGACTGCATGATCCCACAGTACGCGCGCGCTGTTCACGTCGACCGCGTAAAGATGCTCGACCGGAAGCGGTTCGGTCAGAAAGTAGGTTCCGTAAATGCGCTTGCCGTCCGTTGCGATCCTTGCTTGCGCGAAGCCGAGCGCTCTGGGGGGAAAGGAGATGCGATGGATGACGACGCCGTCGCGGACACGCAGAATGAGAACGGAGTTGGGAAACATGCCGGAGGTCGCAAAGCGATCGCTGCCGACGGTCACTCCGGCGTTCCAGGCGGCGGTCGATGCGGCGAACGTGCGCCAGCGGTAAGCGCCATCGTGCGCATCGAGCGCGAGAACCTCGGAACTGCCGTCGTGATGAATCAGCGTGCTGCCGGAAAGTGCCGGCGCAGGAGCGCCGCTTCCCGCGAGATCGTACTCCCACGTGATACCGCCGGTGCGCTTGTCCAACGCGACAATGCCGGACGGGTGCGCTCCGGCGACAGCGTACATCGGCGGATCGACGGCTACAAATTCGTGATCGCCCGTGCTGACGATCACGCGATTGCCGAACACGATGGGCGCCGACCAAACGCCGTTCCCCACAATCGTGCTCCAGCGAACCTTGCCGGTGGCGCGGACGAGGGCGAACACGTCGCCTTGGGTATCGGCGACGACGACGTTCGAACCCGAGGCGGCCGGCGCCGCGACGACTGCGCTGCCTGCACGAAACGTCCACAGTGAGGCGAACGCCGCGAGTAAGAGCGCGTAGTGCATTTGGTCAGATTCTTTCTCCTGCGGCGATGATCCGTTTTCTCATCGTCACCGTGAAGCGAATGCTTTGCGCTGCATCGTCCCCCACGTTGCCTGGGGGCGCACCGCATACGAAAACGTGGCGCGCACCCGCCACCAGAGCGTCAGTTGGCGGTAGCCGAAGTTTTCGGCAACTGCGTAGAGCGAGAGCGTGAATATCTCGTGCCAGCGCGGATAGCGGTGAAATGACACTTCTTCGAGCAGTAACGCCGACAGCGAGAGCAGCACGCCGCCGAAGACCGAGATGACGAAAAACAGTGCCGCGAACGGCAGATCGATCGCGTGCACGGCAAAAGCGATCGGCAGAATAACGTATCCGGCAAGTTCGACCATCGGCCCCAGCGCTTCGATGAGCAAAAACGAGCCCATGCCGATGGAACCCGTGCGGCCGTATCGCGGATTAAAGATCATTCCGGCGTGCCATTGCAGGGTTTGCAGCAAGCCCTTGTGCCAGCGTTCCCGCTGCTTGGAGAGGGAACTCCAGGTGTGGGGAACCATTGTCCAGCACACCGTTTGCGGCACGAAGACGACCTCGAATTTTCGGCCGAGCCGGTGCAAATGTTTGCTGATCCGAACGATGAGTTCAAAATCTTCACCGATTGCCTTGGGGTTGTAGCCGCCGACCTCTTTGACCACGGATTTATTGAACAGCCCGAACGCGCCGGAAACAATGAGCATGATGTTCAGCGCGGACTGCGCCGTTCGGCCGGTCAAGAACGCGCGCAGGTATTCGACGATCTGGAATATCTCGATCGGCCGGCGCGCCAGGCGTATCGCCTCGATGGTCCCGCGTGTGACCCGCGAGCCGTTCGCTGCGCGAATCACGCCCCCGGTCGCCGGCACGAATCCGGTCCGATCCAGCATGGGCAGCGCCAGCTGCAGAAGCGCATCCTCTTCGAGCAGCGAATCCGCATCGCAGGCGCAAAACAGCGGGTAGTTCGATGCGTTGATTCCGGCATTGATGGCGTCGGCTTTGCAGCCGCCGTTCTCTTTGTCGAGGACGACGAGCCTTGGATACGCGTAGGACGCATACACCTGCCGTACCGGCGAGGTCGGAATGCTCTCCTCGTAGGTCTTGTCGACGGCTTCGAGCCCAAACGCTCGCACGAGCCGCGCAAGCGTTTCGTCCCGGCTGCCGTCGTTCACAACGATGATCTCGAACTGCGAATAGAGTTGCCGAAGCATCGCGTGCACCGAGTCGACGATCGTCGCCTCTTCGTTGTAGGCGGGCAGAATAATCGTAATCGGCGGTACTAAACGTGAGGTGAATATCTGTTCGATGCGCTCGCGGGAACGCTTGCGCTGATGGACGCGAATCGCGCCGTACGCCATCACCGTGTACGCGAGATACGTGAGACTGATGAGCGCCGTATAGATTATCACAAACGCCGAGAAGACGAAGAAGACGGCTTGCATCGCTACAACACCGTCGCCATGTGGCGGCCTCTGTGCAATTCGTAAAACTGCAACGCGGCCCGGGCGACCTCGGATGCCGCGCCGGCGAGGATTTCGCGTCCCGCCGGTCCGGCCGCAGCCAGCGCGGCAGCGGCGTTGCGGCGGACATGCCAGCTGTCGTCGTACAGCAAGTGCGTGAGCGCTGCAAAATATGCGCTGCGGCCCTGCTCGTCATCGGGCAACCCAATTGCCGCCAGCGCCTTCACGATGCGCAGACGAACGAACCAAACGGAATCCCGCGAAGCGAAAACGAGTGCCGGTATAGCCTCGATGACTCCGGCCAGGCCCAGGAGCAGCGCGGCGCGCGCGCGCACTTCGGGCGAGCGGTGCGTCAGCAGTTTCACCACGGGGGCGGGGTCGGTTATCGTGCCGATGTCGATGAGAATGTCGAGCGCGAGCGAGAGCAGACGCGTATCGCTTTCCAAAAGGACGCGCTGCAGCGCGGGAAGCGCCGTCGTCCCCATACCCGAGAGCACGTTCGCCAAACGCAATTCTTGAACGCGCGTGGGATCGCGCGCGGCCTCGAGCAGCACGCTCACCGAGGGCGGATGGCCGATTGCGCCCAATGCTTCCGCCGCGACGATGCGCACTTCCGGCGAGCGGTCCCGCAGAAGAACGGCAGTAAGCCGCGGAACGGCTCGCAATGAACGTGTCGCCCCCAGGCGCATCATGCACCGCATGCGCAGGGCCGTGTTTTTCGTGCGCGAGCGGCGGACGAGGTAGCCGATGTATCCCGCATCTTCGAGCAGCGCGACCAGGCGATCGCGAGCCTCGCCCTTGAGCACGGCGATGAGGCTCAGCACCGTTTCAAACGCAACTCTGCTGCGCGCACCGCCGGACGGCGGCAACGAGACGGTCACCGCTGCGCCTTCCAGCAGCGGGAACAAACGCTCGGTGAGATCGTCGCGGACCAGGGCTTCGAACCGCTCCGCACGCTCACGCCGGATCTTCGCAAGAGCGATCGCGGCCAGCAACAGCGCGTCCAGGCCGATAACGACTGCTAGTGCAAGAAACAGATCGCCGCTCGTGAGCGGCGCGTGCGCCGTCACGTACGCGTGAGAACCGCTCGCAGGCGAGCCTGCAATTCCTTCGGAGAAAACGGTTTGGACAAATAGTCGGATGCGCCGGAGAGGAAGCCTTCGAGGATGTCGTGCTCCTGCGCGTGTGAGGTGAGAAAAATGATCGCCGTCTCACCCTCACCGTCGCGGACGGCCCTGCCGACCTCCAGCCCCGAGCGCAGCGGCATGGAGACGTCGAGGATGGCCAGGCGCGGGTGCATCCGCGAGATGATCCCCAGGGCCTCCTCACCGTCGGCGGCGGTCACGACGTCGCACCCGGCGTTTTTCACGGTGATCTCAACCAGCCGGCGAACGGCGGGATCGTCGTCCGCCACGACGACGAGCGGGCGCATTGTCATACTGTACTAGAATCGGCTCGCGCGGTGCCCGGGCATAGGTGCGGGGTTCTTTTTCGCATTTCCTTAACGCATCGGAACCAGGTTGCGGCGGGTCCATGATTCACCGCGCAGTTTTAGCGCCGTGATTGCCAGGCGCGCGAGCCACGCGGCGACCCACGCGATAGGAACGCCCAGCAAGCCGATATGCGCGACTTTGATGAAGAAGAACGAGAGCGGAATGACCAGCACGCTGGAGATTAGCCCCGCGGCCATCGAGAACCGCGTGTCGCCCGAGGCCCGTATCGGGGCCATCGACACCATCGCCCAGCCTTTGATGGGAAGTGTCGCCATCTGCAGGGCGAGCGGCCACGCCGCAGCCGATGCGACCACGGCGTTGAGCGTGAAGACGTAGGCAAGCGGCCACGCGAGCGCCGCGGTCGCGACGGCGGTCAGCGTGGTGAGCCAAAACGAAAAGATGCGCGAACGTGTGAAAAACCAGCGCGCGCCTTCGACGTCGCCCGCGCCGAGCCGCTGCCCGATGACGGTCTGCACGGCGGATTGCATGGGGCTCGGCACCGCGAACGTGAGATCGGAGACCACGTTGAGCGCGCGGAACGCCGAGATCGCAATCGCACCGAGCGGCGCGAGCATGGCGACGATGAACGAGTCCGGCGCGATGACGGCAAACAAGAACACCGCTTCCGGCAGACCAAGACGCGCGCATTCCCAGGACAGGCGCAGATCGATGCGAAGCGTTTCGAAAATGCGGTAGATCGGGCGGCGGTAGACGTACACGATCGCGTAACACGCGGCTATCGTTTCCGAGAGGAGCGATGAAACGCCGGCTCCGACGATGCCGAACGGATGATGCGTGAACAGCCCGAGCGCGAGGACGAGCAGCAGCGGAATGTGCACGAGGTTGACGACCGCCAGCACGAATACGCCGATGGCGCGATTGCCTGCCGCTCCCAGCCCGACGATAAGCGTCCCGGAGATCGCCATCGGAATCATCGAGAAGCAGCG
>DASSZL010000104.1:0-2171 GCA_035713505.1 Vulcanimicrobiaceae bacterium
CTGCGCCGCATGCGGGAGATCATCTCAGGAGCTGATGCACGCACCTTGGTTCTGGTGGACGAAATCGGCGGCGGAACGGAGCCGACGAGTGGTGCGGCGCTTGCCATTGCCATGCTCGAACGGCTGCTGCAGGTCCGCGCATGCGGCGTCGTAACGACGCACGCGACCGAACTCAAACTTTTCGCGCACCAAACGCCCGGCGTTGCGAACGCGAGCGTCCGTTTCGATCCGCAAACATTTGCTCCGACCTATCATCTGGACGTCGGCACGCCGGGGCAGTCGCTGGCGTTTCCGCTGGCGCGCTCGCAAGGCATTCCCGGCGAGATTATCGCGCGGGCCGAATCGCTTCTGAGCACGCGCGAGCGCGACTATGAAACTGCGCTTGCCGAACTGTCGGATATCAATACGCGCCTTCAGGACGAACGTGAAGCGGTAGAGCGTGAGCGCTCCCATATCGATCGCCTGCAAGAGAACCTGCGTTCGCGCACCGAGGCGCTCGAACGGGAACGGCGCGAGTTCGGCGAGGCCGCCGAGGCACGCATGCAGCAGGCTCTGCGCGATTTCAGCACCGAACTCGCGCGACGCGCATCGGAAGCGCAGGCGGTGAAGCCGAAGGTCACACCCGCGCAAAGCGCATTGCTGCAGCGCACGATCGACGAGATGCGCCGTGACTTGCACATTCGTCATCCGCAGGCATCGAAGGACGCCGAGCGAAGCCGGGGTGCTTTCGAGCCCGGCGATCACGTGCGCATCCTTTCGTACGGACAAGACGGCACCGTGATTTCCGACAACGGCGATACGCTGCTCGTGGCAATCGGCCCCATGAAAACCGTCGTTTCGAAGACCGACGTGCAACGCCGGGGCGGTCCTTCGGGAGCGCCGCGAGGGGCTCGGCGTCCTTCGATACCTGCGGATGACGCCCAAAGCGCTCGAATGGAAGCCGCTACGCGAACCATGGCTGAACTCGACGTGCGCGGTAAGCGCTACATCGAAGCGGAGCCCGTCGTCGATCAGTGGATCGACGAAGCAGCGCTTGCGGGCAATTCATCGCTGCGGCTGATTCACGGCAAAGGCACCGGCATGCTGGGACGCGGCCTGCAAGAGTTCTTGCGCAGCCACCCGCAGGTGAAGAGCGTACGCTACGGTGATGAAAACGAAGGCGCGGGCGGCGTCACAATCGTGGAGCTGCGATAGTAGAATAGAGGTATGCTGCTTCTCGCCGCCCTGTTTGCGACCGCGACTCCGGCTCCGAGCTTGACGCCAGCCGACATCTATCGCTCGGCGCTGCGCCGTCTCACGACGCTCGCGCAGCCGCGTTACATCGACACGACGGAGCACCGGATCGTCGTATCCGAAACGCCAAAGGGAAACATCCCTGCCGCCTGGGACGAGCGCGTGTTGTATGATTCCGCCGCGCGTCGCGAATGCGTCATGCTTTTGCCGTATTCGGATAAGAGTCAAGTGCTGTTTTCGCAGGCGTATTTTGCGCCGGACATGTGGTCGCTCCGCCGTCCACCCGCTATTTCATCGACGCCGGCCCACAGCGAATTCGAACCGGATCTTTCGGATCTGCGGACCATCGCCGCGATCGTTGCCGTCGCGAAACCCTCGTACGATATCACACTAGCAGGTATAAACAAACTCACGAACGGTGGATCGGCGTATCATTTGGTGCTCAAGCCGCTGAACGATCCGACGGTCCACAATTTGCGCGAGTTATGGGTGGATTCGGTAAATTTTAATATCATGCGAGCTGTGCTGGCGGGGAGTTACGCGCCGGAACCCGGCGCACGCGTGGAGCCGAGCACGGTTACTGAGGATTTCGGCGCGGTCGGGCCGTATTGGGTTGTGATTCACCGCGCATGGACGTACCGGGACATGTTGTCGCGCATCACCATGCATCTCGATTCTACGGAAACAAAGATGAGTTTCCCGCGCGAAATTCCGGCCTGGTATTTCGACCAAGCGCAATTCGACGCGCACCGGTCGCAGGTGAATCCGACATCGCAGTGGCCGTAACGCGAGAGTTGTCCACAAGGAGCGCCCGCCCGCTCGCCTGAAATCCGGCAGACCGCCCGCCGGCCTTGGTCAGCGGCGGTCTTTCATTACGGGGTCGCGGGTCGTGGGCATCAAGAAACCAGAACGTCGCCTTCGCGCGGCAGCACTCATTT
>DASSZL010000105.1:0-8302 GCA_035713505.1 Vulcanimicrobiaceae bacterium
CAATCGCCCTCCGCCGCGAATACGACATGCGCTACCGCGGACAGAGCTTCGAACTGGCGGTCGAACACCTGCCGGCGATGAGCGCCGTCGTCGAGCGCTTTCACGATCAGCACGAACGCCGCTACGGCTACGCGGTTCCGGGCGAGGCGGTCGAATTCGTCAACGCACGCCTGACGGCGAGTGCGCCGGCCGGCGAAACGCAGAACGTCCCAGCACGTCATGCTGAGGTATCGAAGCATGGCCGAGCGGAGTCCACGCCCGTCAATCGCGAAGTGTGGATAGACGGCGCGTATGCCGAGACGCCCGTGTACCGGCGCGAATCGCTCCCGCCGCATGCGATGGTGGGCGGCCCGGCGCTTATCGAACAGTACGACACGTGCACGTACGTGCCGCCGGGATGGTCGGCAAAAAACGCGCAGGCGATGCTCGTGGTGGAACGGCTGTGATCGAATGGGCGCAGGCGATGATTGGCCGGCACGTCGATGCGACGGGCGAGTCCATCACGGCGTTCTGCGGCAAACCCAAGTCCGCCAGGCGTTTACATCGCACGCGTAAGCGCCTCGCGCGTCTGCGCTCCGTGCTCGACGACTTCGCGGACATTGCCGGCGTGGGCGAGGAGTTCTCGCAGCGAATCCGGCGCCTGCACCGCCGGGCCGGGAAGGTTCGCGACGCGGACGTGCTGCTGCAGCGCGTCGAAGCGTATTGTGAAGATGCATCCGGCGCGGAATGCGAAGAACTCGCGCGGTTGCGTAAAATGCTGCGCAAGCGCGCCAAACGCATGCGCCGCAAACTCACGCGCGAGCTGCAATCGCAATGAAGGACTCGCTGCAGCTGCACCTTGGTTCGCTACAGACGCCCGAGCAGGCGGAGCGCCGCATAATACGGGTGCGCTTCGCCGAGTGTCTGCAGCAACAGCAGGCTCTCGCCGGCGACGACGACGAACGCGTGCACGCTTTCCGGCTGGCCTGCAAACGGCTGCGATTCGCGCTGGAGCGGCTGGAGCCGCAGCCGGACGAGCTCAAGCCAGCCGCCTCGCTCCTTGCAACGCTTTGCGATGAACTGGGCTGGGCGCATGACTGCGCCTGTCTGGCGCAACTCGGATCGGAATGCGGAGCGCCGCTGGTCGCGGCACGCGCATTGCGGGACCGCGCGCGGTACCTGGCTCGCGCGCGGCGTCTCTGGCGGCACGCATTTCGAACCAGCGGCGAATTCGCGCCGCTCGCCTCGTACGCCGGCTTCTCGTGGAGCATGCAATGAACGTCGACCCGATAACCGCCGAGATCGTCAAGAGTTCGCTCATCTACGCGAGCGAAGAGATGGGCATCGCGGTCCGCAACAGCGCCTATTCGCCGAACATCAAAGAACGTCTGGACCATTCGTGCGCGCTCTTCGATCATGGCGGCCGCCTGATCGCGCAGGCGGAGCACATTCCGGTGCATCTGGGGTCTCTTCCCTGGGGATTGCGCGCGACGCTCGACGCGATCAATCTGGAGCACGGCGGCGTACGCGAAGGCGAGATGTGGGTCGTCAACGATCCGTACGTCTCGGGCACGCATCTCAACGACGTGACGGTGATTCGCCCGATCTTCTGGCGCGGCGAACTGGCCGGCTTCGCGGCCAATAAAGCGCATCATACGGACGTCGGCGGCATGGCGCCGGGATCGATGTCCGCGGATGCGCCCGATCTCTTTGCGGAAGGTCTGGTCGTGCCGCCGATGCGTCTGGTTCACGAGGATCGCATCGTCGACGCGACGGTCGCGTTATTCCGCGCCAACTCTCGCACGCCCGACGCCCGCAGCGGCGATCTGCGCGCACAAGTCGCCGGCAACGCCACGGGAGAGCGCCGTCTGCTCGAATTGTTCGAGCGCTACGGCCGCACGACCGTCGAGGCGGCGGTGAACCGTCTGCTCGACGATAGCGAACTGCACATGCGCAAGGCGCTGCTCGACCTGGGCGAGGGCACGTACGAACAAAGCGACGTGCTCGAAGACCGCAGCGGGAATCCCTCGATTCACATTCGCCTGCGTCTCACGCTGCACAAAGGCCGCGCGCACTTCGACTACACGGGCACCTCGGAGCAACTGCCGTTTCCGATGAACGCCGTGTACGGCGTCACGCTTTCCGGCGTCTATTACGCGCTGCGCGCCGTCACCGATCCGGCCATTCCGATGAATGACGGCTGCTTCCGTCCGGTTACCGTCGAGGTTCCGGAAGGAACGCTGCTCAATCCGCGCCGTCCGGCGCCGGTGTCCGGCGGCAACGTGGAAACGAGCACGCGCAACGCCGACGTCGTGCTCGGCGCGCTCGCACAAGCGGCACCGGACCGTGTTCCCGCGCAGAGCGGCGGCACGATGAGCAATGTGATGCTGGGCGGCGTGCGTTCGGACGGCAGCACGTGGGCCTTTTACGAAACCAACGGCTGCGGCTTGGGGGCGCGTCCCAACATGGACGGTATCGACGGCATCCAATGTCACATGACCAATACGCTCAACACGCCGATCGAAGCGATCGAACGCGAGTATCCGCTGCGCGTCGATCGATACGAGTTTGCGGCGGGTACCGGCGGACGCGGGCGCTTTCGCGGCGGCGAAGGACTCGTGCGCGCGCTCACGCTCGTCGACGGTACCGCGCGCATGTCGCTGCTCGCGGAACGCCATACGGTCGCTCCGCGCGGCGCGCACGGCGGCGGGGACGGCGCGACCGGGCGCCACTCGCTGACCGATGCGAACGGGCAAACGCGGACGCTGCCGGCGAAAACGACGCGAGCGTTTGCCGTTGGGCAAACGCTCGCGATTCAAACTCCCGGGGGCGGCGGTTACGGCGAGGGCGAGGGCTCGGGCTCCGGCTGACCCGGAACGTGGCCGCCGCAGAGCGGCACCGCCTCGAGTACGCTCTTCGCGGCTGCTTGTTCGCTCGATTGAATGTCGTGCTGGTAAGACGCGATCGCGTTGCCGAAGACGTCGAGCGGGCTCGCGGCCAGGGTGTTTCCGCCGGGATGATAGCGGGGATCGAGCTTGCGTGTCGGGTCGTTCGTGTCGCTGCCGACACCGGCGTTGAGAATGGTGGGGGTCATGGGCGTGGGCGAAAGCGGCCCCGGCGTCGGCATCTCGCTCTTGATGTTCGGATTGGTGACGTTGTCCATCTCGTGGCCTTCGGCTTGCAAGTCGGCCAGCTGCTGCGTGGCGACGAAACCGCTGATGACGTCGAGCGCATGCTTTTGCTGATCGTTCACCGCCTGCAACTGCGCGCGCATCTTCATCAGCTGCCGATCGTCGTCGGAACGCGCCACCTTCGGAAACGCATAGGGATTGCTGAGCAGTTGATCGACACGCTGCGTGTTCGCCACGAGCGGGCCGACGAGTTGCTCCAGTCGCATGACCGCCATATCCTGCGCCGGCTTGGCCTGCCGATCAGTAGAAGCGTTCACGAACGTTTTGAACAGCGGCTTGCTGCGCGAGATGATCTGATCGCTCTGCAGCACCTTGGCAACGGCGGGCGTAATGGATTTTCGCAGGCCCGTGCAAAGCGGCGAACTGCGGATGTGCGAGATCGTTTTCAGCGGCGTGGGCGTGGGATGGGGGGCGATTCCGGCCGCAGCCGGGCTCGCGCTCAGCGCGACAACAGCGCCGAGTACGAATACGGCGGTAAGGCGGTCCAACATTGCCGATAATATACGTCCCCGCGCCCTAAGAGCCTTTGCCGGCCCCGAAATAGCGGATCCACTTGATGATAAACTGCGGAATGGTGGAAAACGCACTTGCATCTCCGTAAACGGCATAGAGTTCGCTCTGTCCGTTAAAGGTACGATGGTAAGCGGCCGAAAGGTTCCACGAGCGCTGCTGCTGCGGCAATGCGTCGAAGACCGGCGGCTCCCCGATGATGCGCCGCACCCCCAGCGCAAACGACGTATTCCGGTCCGCCTGATACGTATACGAAACGCGCTCGAGCCACTGGTCGTGACGGCCGCCCGCATCGAGCAACTGGAAGTTCCCGTCCGCTTCGAACGTGAGCAGTCCGCGGCGCATCGCCTTCATCGTGGAGATGAGCGACCACGAGTTCAGGCGCCCCGGTCCGAATCGCCCCGTGAAGTAGCTGAGCGTCGTCGGCGTGGCGCTGGAGCCGTGCTGCGCGCCGTTG
Source organism: Vulcanimicrobiaceae bacterium (assembly GCA_035713505.1). GTDB lineage: Bacteria > Vulcanimicrobiota > Vulcanimicrobiia > Vulcanimicrobiales > Vulcanimicrobiaceae > DATGJX01. Next base: position 4,138 of record DASSZL010000105.1, read on the forward strand.
TTCACGCTCGAATTATCGGCACCGCTGCCGAACGTGAGCGAGATGCCGTTGCTGGAGTTCGGATAAAAGATGCCGCCCGGCGTGAAGCGCACGTAGCCCGAGCCGACGCCGAGGTTGACGTCGATGAGTCCGCGGGTGAGGAAATCGACGCTCGCGCCTTGCGTGGTGTCGTTCAATTCGCCGGTGTTGTCGTGATAACGCGATAGCGCATTCGATACCGTTATGCTGCGCAGGGGCGAGTTGTTGCCGTAGAGCCACGCGTGCGAGAAAAACACGCCGTAGCCGGCCGTGTCGGTGTGCCACACGAAGCCGTCGAGCGGATTGAAATACGCGCCTTCTTTACGCACGGCGAAACCGACAGCCGTCGTCGGGGTGAAGTAACCCGATCCGAAATCGTAGTATTGCCCTTTGCGCGCGTCGCGCACGTTCGTGCCGGTGTCGATGCCGTAATTGAAATAGCCGAAGATGCGCTTTCCGTCGTTGAACGTCGTTCCGGCTTCCAACGTGTCGTCCCCAACGCCCGGCACGTTGACACCGACCCGCTGCACGGAAAAACTGAGCGTATGATTCCGGTTGCGCCATGAAAGGGATTGGGCCGAGTCGGTGCGGCCGTCGCCTATCGCATCGAACGCCCCGTACGTGACTGCGCCTTGCTTGCCTTCGACGGCGTATCCCCGGCGCGGCGTCGGAATAGCGGGCGTGTAGAGCGACATGATGCCGTTGCACATGTCGCAGTCGAAGTTGTTGTATGTGGCGTTGCCCTGCGTGAAGAACGGGCGGACCTCATGATAAAACCGCCGGAATGCCGTCGGAGAAATCGATTGCTGATCGAGTTCGACGTTCGAGTAGTCCGGGTGAATCGTCGCATAGAACGAGGAGGTCGCCGTAAACGGTACGGAGAGGTCCACTCCCATACGCGAGGTCGAGCCCCCGATCGACGTGCCCGCGACGGAGCCGAGCGCGTAGAGTTCCACGCGCGGCTGCGGCCGCAGCGCAGCCGCATGCACGCCCGTCATCGTGCCTGCGTAAACCACGGAATCCGGACTGGTTTCATTCGTATCATATGACCACACGTCGATATCGCCCGTGTTCTCGACGCGCCGCGCAAACTGCACGAGCCACGTGCTCGAGCCGGTCACGTGCATGGCGGACAGCGGAATCTTCATCGTCACTACGTATTCGCCGTCGCGTACGGCCCCGGCGGACCACCATTGCGGACGGTATCCCGAATTCTCGGAGGACGATTGGTAATGCGTGCCGATGGGATTGGCGATGAACTGATAGTTGAACGCGTTGCTGCCGCCGGGCCAGAGATCGACTTCCACGTCGTCGTCCGCGCCTTGGCCGGTATCGTCCGTATGCTGTGTCGCGACGATCGCGCTCGGCTGCTTCGCATCAAAGGCGACGTACAGAAATTTCCCGTCGGTCTCGACGTACGCCGTCGTCTGCTGCGGCGCGGGCTTATGTCCCTGCAAATCCCAATCGAGTGTAACGGTTTTCGCGCTCTTCCAGGCATCGTGCTGTAGCGATCCGTCGAGCGGGGGCGCCGGCTGCACCAGAGGAACGGCAAGCGCAACGGCTTGTATAACGGCGAGAATCATGATTACGGGCCCTCCGTTCCGTCGAGATTTGCATGCGCGACGCTGCGCAGTGTGGCGGCGTCCAGCGGACTGCATCGCCGCGTCTGGTGTTGCCTGACGTAATCGCAGATCTGGACGCCGCGAAGGTTCGCGCCGCGCAGATCGGCGCCCGAAAAATCGCTGCAGCGGACTGCGCCGTAGCGAACGCTGTCGCCGCCGTCTTCTTCGGTCTCGTGCGAGCACAACGCCGCGCCGCGCAAATCCGCCCTGCGCAGATCGGCGTCATTGAAGCTATCCGCGATCAATGAAGCGTTGCGCAGCGTGGACCCGGAGAGGTTGGAATCGTTGAACTCACTGCCGACAATCTCTACTCCGGACAAATTCTTGCCGTGCAGATCCACGTGTTCGATACTGCATCCGGCGCAATGGCCGAGCAGCGCACGCGCCTGGTCGTCGGCGAGCCCTCCCAGATACGATCCGGATAAATCGCTTCCCGCGATGCGCACGCCGTCAAAGCGCGCGCCGTCAAGACGCGCACCGCGCAGTTTCACGCCCGCAAGCATCGCATCGGTGAGATCGGCGCCGCGTAAATCCGCGTCGCGCAGATCGATTCCGGCCAGATGCGCGCCCGAGAGATTCGCGCCTCGCAAATTCGCGTTGTGCAAATCGCTGCCGGCCCAAGCGACTCCGCGCAAGTCCCGTCCGTGGAGGTCCATACCGGCCATCGAACATCCCACGCAATTCGTCGGGACGCCGCCGGCCGCGGCGATGAGTATCGTAAGCACCAGTGCGAGCATTCGTTCTCCTTATTTTTGGGTGCAGGAAACCAGGCCCGTGCGCGCACGGGCCATACAAACCGTTATGGGGTGGTTAGGAGTTAGCGGGCGCCGTTGCCCATTTCACTGCCTTCAACGCGGGCATTCGAAAAATCGACGTTATGCAAATCCACACCGCTGAAATCGCAGCCGGTGAGCTGCGCATTGTTCAGGCGCACGCCGTCCAGACGCGCGTGGCTGAAATCAACGCCCTGCAACTGGGCGCCGGACAAATCGGCTCCGGCCAAATTCGCGTGGTCCAGATCGACGCCGGTCAAGCGCAGGCCGCGTAAATCCTGACCGGCCAGGTTCGCATAGCTGAAATCGCATCCGGTGTGACATCCGCGAAGGAGCGAACTCGCCTGCGCCGGCGTGAGCGAGCGCGCGTCGACGTCGCAGCCGGTCATCGAGACGCCGTCGAAATTCGCGCCTTCGAGCTGCGCATGGCTCAGGTCGCATCCCGTGAGCTTGGCATGCGAGAAGTTCGCGCCGCGCAGGTCCGCCCGGGAAAAGTCCGCGCCGACCAGCACGCTGTTCGAGAAATCCGTGTTACGCAGATTCGCACGGCTGAAATCCGCTCCGCTGAGCTGCTGGCCGCGAAAACTGCGGCCGGACAGGTTCTGACCGCTGTAGTTGCAGCCGACGCAGTTATACTTGCCGTGCGATCCGTCGAACGCCTGAGCCATGCTTTGCGAGACGCTGTGCGAAATGCTTTGCGCGATGCTCTTCTTCAAGCCGGCCATGCGCGAAGCAAAATCGGGCGGTATGGGCGCAAGAATATGCTTCGCCGGGATGTCGACGTTGATCGCCGGCACGTGCATATCGCGCGCCGGAACATGGATATGGCGCGCCGGGAGATCTATCGTCGTTGCCGCGGGCGCCGGGGACTCATAGACTACTATCGTTTTAGCACTGCTCGGGATGATCTTTTGCGCCGCCGTCTTCGGGTTGCTTGGTAGTGTCTGGGCAACATGCTGCTGCTCGGGAAGCGTGAAAGCGAACGACGGCGCGACCGTCTGCAGCACGAAGAAGAGCACGATGAGTCCCGCGACGATTGTGCCGGTCGGCCCGAAGGCCACGCTCGTGCGAATGTTGCGGCCCGCGCGCAGCAGACGCTCGACGCGCACCGAGAGACCGCGCCGCGTCACGAAGACGCCGGGCGCCGCGAGCGCGCGATGCGGCCACGCCGTCACCTCGGCCATCTTGGTCAGGCACGTGGCGTACGGGCGGACGTTTTTCGTTTGGTGGAGCACCCAGTCGTCGCACGCAACTTCGCGTTCGAGATCGAGTTGTCCAGCGATGTACAGCACCGCGGGGTTGAAGAAAAACAGGGCTTGAATGACACGCTGCAGCCCGTTGGTCCAGTCGTCGGCGCGGCGCAGATGCCCGAGCTCGTGCAGCATGATCTGATCGATCTCGTCGGCGGAGAGCGTGTCGAGCAGATGCTGCGGAATCAGGATCATCGAGTCGAAGAGTCCGACCGCCACCGGCACGTCAATGCCGTCGCAAATGCACAGGCGCACGTCGCGCTCGCCCTTCTCTGCCAGCGTCCACTGCGAGAGGCGCTCGCGGTAGTCCACCGGCAGCGGCAGCGCATCGCGTTTCAGGCGCTCGAGCCGCCACAGGTTCACGAATAGACGCACCAGCATCAGCACTGCAGCCAACACCCACGCGGCGAAGAGTCCGAGCGCGACGTATTCCGGAAGCGAGAACCGCAGGCGTTCCGGCAACTTAAATGCGGGAGCGGCGCTTTGCGGCGCCGTTGCCGCC
>DASSZL010000106.1:0-21584 GCA_035713505.1 Vulcanimicrobiaceae bacterium
CGCGCCCATCGATTTCGGCGAGGTAAATCACCGACGTGTGCTTGCGCAAATGACCCTCGATGAACTCTCGTTCGCGCTCTGCGTCCGGTTCCTGTTCGTAAAACACGCGGTACGCCTTTACGTGCGGCAGCAGATTCGGCGCATCTTTCGGCATCGCGCGGCGGATGGTGACGGCGGTCATGGGCATGAAAGCATCATATCGTGTGGTTCGCCGTCATCCCTTCGCGGCACCGAGCCATACGTATGGCACAACTTTTTTTTAGCATGAGGCATGAGAAAGATAGCGTTCCGAGGCTACTGCCTCATTGGGTGTGGGAATCCGGTTTTCTCACGTTCTCTCAAAGCGAAATATTGCTCTACCGCGTGTGCCAAGCTGCGGTTCGAACAGCGCCGCGGAAACTGCTTGCAGTGCGCAACTAAACTGAAGACTAATCAGTACAAGTATTGTTCGATACATTGCCAGCGCGCTTTCGAATTCCAGTCACGTGTCACCGAGCTCGAAAGCGGAAATTACTCGACATACAGTTGCAACCAATTTATTCGCAGATATCCTATTCATCGTTTCGGTGAAAAGTGTTCCCGGTGCGGCTGGGCACGGCGTCACGCTAAGACGGGGCGCGTCCCGGTGGAAGTCGAGCACATCGACGGGGACTGGCGAAATAATTCGGTGGAAAATCTCACGCTGCTCTGCCCCAACTGCCACTCGCTGACGAACACGTTCCGTGCCCTGAACAGGGGTCGCGGAAGGCCGCATCGACTCGGCGGCCGCCAAAATCCCTTTCCACCCAATGGCGCGTTCAAGGACTCCGATACCCAGCGGCCCAAATAAGTGCCTGTGCCGCCGGCGTGGCTCAGCGGCGACAGCACCACTTTTGTAAAGTGGCAATCATCGTGGGTTCGAGTCCCACCGCCGGCTCCAGATCTTGCGGAGGCTCGCCAAAGCGGGCCTCCGCCTTCATAAACGGATTACATGCAACCAGTCAAACCCAAATGGATGAACTCCGGCCTCGTTCTGGTGTGCGAGCGTTGTTTCAAAGAGCGCATCCCGGACGAAGACCCCGACAAAGCCGCCGAGATCGGCGAGTTCCATCTGCGCGACTGGCTGAAGAAGCGCTTGAAAGAGGACGGGCACTGGGGCAAAATCCGCGCAGTTAACACGAGTTGCATGGATGTGTGCGCGCGCCGCCGCGTCACCGTGGTGATCGATCCCAAGACCGAAGGCAAGGACGCCGAAACGTTCGTGGTCGATCCCGTGATCGAGCGCGAAACCATCTACAAGATGATCGTCGATCGGCTCGCCTAGCAAACTTCCCGGGATCTTCGCCGATACAATTTAGTATCGTAGTCCGGAGGTGCCCCATCGTGAACCGTAACGTCAGCTTTCTGACGGTAGCGCTTATAGCCGGCGTTATTTCCGCTTTTCCGCAATGGGCGAGGGCGGATTCGCAACGGCCGAGTGCGCAGGTTCCGCCGGGATGGACGGCGCGCGAGGGACGCGGCGGCTCGCAGTACTACGTGCCGCCCGGCGCCACCGGCATGGACGTCTACGAGGCGATTTTCCCGACGCAAAAACTCAACGGCACGCTCGAACAGACCTCGGGTGCGTTATGGCACACCGTGATCGGCGGCGAACGCCTGGTGGATTCGAAGACCAGACGCATCACCGCAACCGACGGCGCTCCGGCCTACGAGGTACTGGTAGCCACAGTCGATCGCCAAAATCAAGGTGTTTATCGCATCTTCGTTTTCAAACAGTACGGGCAGAGCGTCGCGGTGGGAGAGCTGCGATTCAACGACGTCGATCGCATCAAAATGATCGGGAAGCCCGCGGTAGCGTCTCTCGAAAACATGTCGGCGCAAGCCGGCGCGATTACACCCTATCAAGCCGGCACGATTACGCCCTATCACGCGCACCTCATCACGCCTGCGCCGCCCGGCGGCGTCGAGGTATCCAACCGGAAAGGCGGATTTTCCGGGGCTTTGGCGGGCACGTGGGTGCTCAAGGTTCCGGGCGTCGCGTACACCACGAGCGTCGACTATGGCGCGTACACGCAGAACACGCTGCACGTGAGCCCGGGCGCCGCCGCGGGCTACTTACGGATCGCCGCAAATCGTCGTTACGTTTGGTACGGAAGCGACGGCAAAGCCGTATCGTCCGGGCGGCTCGTGCAAATCGTACCGCGCCGCGATGCGGCCGCCGGCCACACGTATTGGCGCGTCTTCGAAGGCCGCGAGGAGCATTACCTCACGCTGGACGGCGACGGCGGAATCAGCATCTACGATCCGGCCACGAACATGGTTTCGATGGAAGGCTACAAGCACTAACGCTTGCCGTCAATCCTGACAGGCGCTGTCAGGATTTCCATGTTACACTGGCCCCATGATTGAGGGCAGCAGCGCGCTGCGCGGGCTGGACGTCGTGTTTTACACGGTCAAGGATCTCCCGCGCGCCAGAGCATTTTACGAGACGTTATTTGATTTGCGCCCGAGCGTCGAATCCGACTACTGGGTCGAATACGATCTGCCTGACGGCACCACATTCGCGCTGGCGAACGATCCCCAGGGTTGGAAAGAAGGCCACGGCCTCATGCTGGGCGTTACCGATCGCAGCGCCGTCGCGGAGCGCGCCAAGCAACTCGGCGGGACGATCACCGATCGCCGCTTCGAAGGCGCTTCGTGCGGCGCGTTCGAGTGCATCGACCCGGAAGGCAACTACATCTACTTCCACCAGCGCAAATAACGTTCACTGCGGCTCGAGCGGCAAGAAGGTCGCGCGATCCAGCGTTATCTTGAACGACGCCAGGAGCGCGCGGCAGTCAGCTCGCGCGCCATCGGCTACGGGCGAAGCCATCATGCACATGACCGAAAACGCGCGCAGATGCCGGGTGTTATCGACTAATCCCTCACTCTGCGCAAGCGTATCGACGTCCTTGCCCACGCTCTCGAAGGTACTGGTCATTACCGCTCCGTCGTCCGTGATCGACGGCGTGACTGCAGAAGCGCCCATGCCCCGCGGAATTGCTTTGTGCATGGCTTCGAGATTTGACCGGAACTGACCGGCCGGTATTTGCGCGCTCGACGAGAGCACTTGCACGAGCAAAAACTCGGTGTTTTGCGGATTGGCCCACGCGAACGCCTGCACCGGATCGTCGGGATCGCCTTTGCGAAAACCGTTGACGGCGAGCTGCTCGAGATTGGGTTTTTCGGTCCATCCGCCGGGCAGCATGAGATGGAATCCGGCCTCCTCGAACGGTTTACCCTCGTCCGCGGACACGATGGTGAACGAGCCGGCCAGAAATGCCGCGCACAAGAACGCGGCAGCGGCTAAGCGCATGAAGAAGCCCTCCTACAGCGCAATATCGGCGTGAGCGCACGAAAATAAAGAGGACGCCGGAACCGGCGCCCTCTTCGATGTCGGCGTGAACCGCTACGGAAGTTCGATTTCCGAGAGGTTCTTCTCGATCTTGCGCTTTACGCGCTGCAGCGCGTTGTCGATCGATTTCACATGGCGGCCCAAATCGCGCGCCATTTCCTGATAGCTCTTGCCTTCGAGATACGAAAGCAGTACTTGCGATTCGAGTTCGGACAGGTTCTCTTGGATGCGCTCCTTGATGTCCTGCGAGACTTCCTGATTGATGACCAGTTCTTCCGGGTCCGACGTTTTCTGCGAGGCCATCACGTCGAGCAGCGTGCGTTCGCTGTCCTCGTCGTAAATCGGCTTGTTCAGCGAGATATATTGATTGAGCGGAATATGCTTCTGACGCGTCGCAGTTTTGATTGCGGTGATGATCTGACGCGTGATGCAGAGTTCCGCGAACGCACGGAAACTGGACAGCTTGTCGGCTTTGAAGTCGCGGACGGCTTTGTAGAGCCCAATCATGCCTTCTTGGATGATGTCTTCGCGATCGGCGCCGATCAAAAAGTAGCTCTTGGCTTTGATACGAACGAAATTCTTGTACTTGTTGAGCAGGAACTCCATTGCAAGATTGTCGCCCGATTTAGCGGTCGCGACCAAATCTTCGTCAGCCCGCTCGTGATAGTCGAGTCCATCCGACACAGGATGGGTCATTGCCATGTTCTCTTTGCCCTCTGGGACCGCATGCGTGCAAATCGCACGCTCCGCGGAGCGCGTCGAGCGCGACGCATCCCGAACAGTATAGGAGGGTCCTCCTTGCCCGTCAAGGACAAGGGAGGCAATCGCCTAGGGAGTGCCCGCCAGGGTGCGCCGCTGCCGTACGGCTTCGTAGAGGAGCACGCCGGCCGCCACGGAGGCGTTCAGAGAGGCCACTTCGCCGAGCATGGGGATGCGAACCAAATAATCACACTCTCGCTTGACCAGCTGGGAGAGGCCGGCGCCCTCAGCGCCGATGACTAGAGCTAATTCCCGTGCCAAGTCGGCCCCCGTAAAATCCACGCTTTCCGGCCCCAAATCGGCGCCGGCGACCCAAACGCCGGCTTTCTTCAACTTGCGTACGGCATCGGCAACGTTGGAAACGCGCGCAATCGGAATGTGGGCGGCCGCGCCCGCGGCCGCTTTACGCACCGTCGCGTTCACGCCCGCCGCGCGGCGCTCGGGCATGATCACCCCCGTCGCGCCCGCGCACTCCGCGGTGCGAATGATCGCGCCGGCATTGTGCGGATCGGTAATGTGATCGAGGATGACGAAGAGCGCCGGACCCCTCCGCGGTGCGTGCAGCACCTCTTCCAACGTTACATACGCGAACGGCTGGCCGAACGCGATAATGCCCTGATTGGCCTTGTACGGAAATTGATTGAAATAGCCGCGGTTCTCGAAGCGCACGCGGACTTCGCGCTCGCGCGCGGTATCGAGAATTTTCCGAACGGCGGGATCGCGTTTGCGTTCATCGGCGACGTGCAGTGAGCGCAGCTGCTCGCCCGCGGCGAGCGCCTCTTCGACCGCGTGCACGCCGTAGATGACGTCGTCGAGATCTATCCGGCGACGGTCCACGTCGTACCCTCTTTAGAATCTTTGAGCGCGATGCCGCAGTTCGAGAGCAGATCGCGCAGACGATCGGACTCCGCCCAGTTTTTCTCATTGCGCGCCTGCGTGCGCGCGGCGATGACTCGTTCGATCGCTTCTTCGGGCGTCGCGCCGTCCAGCGGCTGCGAAAGCATCGCGCTCAGACGCTCGACGAAATCCGCCGGCAGTGTACGCTGCGGTTCTTCCAGCCAAGCCTCGCTTGGCGTAAGTCCGAGCACGTCGAGCCAGTGCGCGAACTCGTCGCGCGACTCGCCCTGATACGAGAGCAGTTCGGAAAGCGCGATCGCCGTATTCATATCGTCGTCGAGCGCGGCCTCCATGCGGTGCGCAAGCCCGCTCTGGGTTCCCCCGCCCAGCGCGCGATACGTCTTCTTGAGGCGATCGAGCGCAACGCTCGCCGCCGTAATCGATTCCTCGGTGAAGTTCATCACCTTGCGATAACCGGTCTGCAGGAACAGCAGCCGGATCGCTTGCGGGTCGTGACGATCGAGCAGTTCGTAGAGCGGTTCGAAGTTGCCCAGCGACTTGCTCATTTTCTGGTTGTCGAACAGCAGCAAGCCCCCGTGCATCCAAAAATTCGCCATGGGCGGGTGCGCCATGAGCGGTTCGCTCTGCGCCACCTCGTTTTCGTGATGGGGAAAGATCAGATCCGCGCCGCCGCCGTGGATGTCGAAGCCCTGCCCGTGCGGATCAAGCAGTTCTTGGGACATCGCGGAGCACTCGATGTGCCACCCGGGGCGCCCGTCGCCCCACGGCGAGGGCCATTTCGGCTCGCCGGGCTTGGCGAATTTCCAAAGCGCGAAATCCAGCGGGTCTTCTTTGGCCTCGTCGACTTCGATACGCGCGCCGGCTTCGAGATCTTCGACGTTGCGATTGGCCAATTGGCCGTACCGGGGAAATTTCGAAACGCGGTAATACACGCCGTCGTTCGAGACGTACGCGTAGTCCTTCTGCATGAGCTGCTCGATCATCCCGACGATCTGCGGAATAAATTTGGTCGCATACGGTTCGTGGTCCGGCTCGCGCACGCCCAGCCGCCGCATCGAACGCTTGAACGAAGCGTAATACGCGCTGACGATCCGGTACCAGTCCTCACCGGTCTCCTTCGCGCGGTTGATGCTGCGATCGTCGATGTCCGTGACGTTCTGAACGTACGTCACGTTATAGCCCGCATGCGTCAGATAGCGCCGCAGCACGTCGAAGAACAGAAACGAGCGCGCGTGCCCGATGTGCGCCTGCGCCGAAGGCGTGAGACCGCAAACGTAAATGCGCACCTTGCCCGGCTGCAGCGGTGCAAAATCTTGTACGCTGCGCGTGCGCGTATTGTAGAGCCGCAAACTCATCGAACTAGACGACCCAGGACCAGGCGCTCTCGCCGGTTTCCTGCTGCTCTATGTCGTGCAGATGCTCTTCCAACTGCGCGACTCGCTGCTGCAACTTCGCGATCGCGTCGGCTGTGGGATCGGGCATGTCGACTTGCGGGCGGTCCGGCACCAGGCGAACCGGCACGCCGTTTTGCATGACGATCCGCGCCGGGACGCCGACGACCGTCGAATTCGGCGGAACGTCTTTCACGACGACCGATCCGCCGCCGACTTTCGAATTCGCGCCGATCGTAATCGCACCGAGCACCGCGGAATTCACGCCGACCGTGACGTTCTGCTCGAGGGTCGGATGACGTTTTCCGTGCGAGAGGCTCGTGCCGCCCAGCGTCACGCCCTGATAGATCGTGCAGTCGTCGCCCACTTCGGCCGTCTCGCCGATGACCACGCCCATACCGTGATCGATGAACACGCCCTTGCCGAGCTTCGCACCCGGATGGATTTCTATGCCGGTCAAAAAGCGGTTCACGTTCGAAAGCCAGCGCGGCAGCAGCGGTATGTGCGCCAAATGGAGCGCATGAACGAACCGGTGCAGCACGATGGCATGAAAGCCGGGGTAGGACAGAGCGACGTCCAGCCAGCCGCGAGCGGCGGGGTCGCGTTCGAGCGGGGCTTTCAAGTCGGCGAGTACGGTTTTCAGCATTCCAGTCATCGGTAGTTTTCGAAGGGCAGGACCCCGGCTCGAGCCGAGGGGTTTCAATTTACTCCTCTTCGGGCTTCTTCCCGTGCAGGGGTTCGAACGGCAGGCCCCCCGGCCCAAAGCGGATGGGCTCCAAGCCGCGACCATGCAGCAGGTGCGAATTGACCGCGCCGATGCGGATGAGAATGCGGTCGTGCCCGAGCAGCGGGAACAGCAGTTCCAGCGGCGGACCTTCCGTTTTTGCGGTTAGGGCCATGCGCACGGCGTATTGCGCGTCCGGCGGACTGATGCCGAACTCGGCCGCCATCTCGGCGAGGTCATGTTCTAACGGTAAGCCGCGCAGCTCCGGCTGGCTATCGACGTATTGGCCCACCGTATCCAGGAAAAAGAGCACCTCGCGATTGCGCAGGCGCTCGAGTTCGAGCGCCGGGACCAGGCACGCTTCCGCGCGCAGATCGGCGATATGCGGCCGCGCGTCCTCGACACCGGCGAGCCGATCGCCGAACGCTTCCAAGAATGTGTCTATCCAGCGCAGCGCGGCGGCCGGCGCGGGATCTTCCAAAAAACCCCAGCGCTGCATCGCAGCCGCCAGCTCGTCCCGTTGTACGCTCACGATCTCGGCTCCAGAAGCGCAACGGCAAACACCGCGATGCCGCTTCCGTCTCCCGTGTACCCCATTCCCTCGCTCGTTTTCGCCTTGACGCTCACTTGCCCGAGCGAGAGTCCGAGGCGCCCGGCGATATTCTCCCGCATGCGCATGACGTGCGGCGCGAGTTTCGGCTGCTGAACCACGACCGTCGCATCGATGTTTTCGATACGGTACCCTTCGCGATGCACTTCCGCCGCGCACTGATGCAAGAGATCCATAGAGTCGGCATTCCGCCAGCGCTCGTCGGTATCGGGAAAATGGCCGCCCAGATCGCCCAGGGCCGCCGCGCCGAGCAGCGCATCGCTGATCGCGTGCGCAAGGACGTCGGCATCGGAGTGTCCGAGCGCGCCGCGATCGTGCGGGACGTCGACGCCGCCCAAAATCAATTTGCGGCCCTCGACCAGACGATGCGCGTCGAAGCCGTGCCCTATTCGCATACACGCTCCCGCATCGCCGCTTCGGCGCGCGCGTGGTCCTGCGCAAGGGTCACTTTGAAATTCTCCGGCGATCCGGGCACGATGTGCACGCTCACGCCGATGCGTTCCAGCAGCATCGCATCATCCGTTGCGTCAACGCCGTCGCGCAAGCCTTCTTGATGCGCGCGCATGAGATCGCCCAGCATCGCGAACTGCGGCGTCTGCGCGGCCCACAGCACGCTGCGATCCAGCGTTTGCGTCACGACGCGGCCGGCACCGGCGACTTTAATCGTATCGACAACCGGAACGGCGAGCACTGCCGCATGCCCCGGACGAACCGGGTGCATGCCGTCGCGCACCTCTTGCGCCGTGACGAGCGGGCGCGCGCCGTCGTGTACGAACACGCCTTCGAATGACGCGGGCACGGCGCGCAATCCTTCGTACGTGCTCGCCTGCCGTGAGTCCCCGCCCGGCACCACCGCGTGAATTTTCGCGCCGGCCGCTTCGCGCGCGACGCCGGCGACCTCGCAGAGCCACTCGCTCTCGGTCACGACGACGATAGCGCCGACTTCGTCCATCTGCGCGAACGTGCGAAGCGACCACGAGAGCATCGGCTTGCCGGCGATATCGATGAGCTGCTTGGGACGGCCGAAACGCGTACCGCGTCCGGCGGCAACCACGACGGCGCAAAACTTCATGGTCTTTTCAGCCGCGCGAAAATCATTCGTCCCGCGGCGGTTTGCAGGACGCTGGTCACCACGACCTCAGCCGATTCTCCGATGAGGCGGCGCCCCTGCTCCACGACGATCATCGTTCCGTCATCGAGATATCCGACGCCTTGGTGCTGTTCCTTGCCGTCGCGAACGATCTGTACGTGCATCTCCTCGCCGGGGAGCACGATCGGTTTCACGGCGTTCGCGAGTTCGTTGATGTTGAGCACGTGCACGCCCTCGACGTGCGCGACGCGATTGAGGTTATAGTCGGTCGTCAGGAGTTTGCCGCCCAGATCGCGCGCCAGCCGCACGAGCTTGCCGTCCGCGGCGCGCAGATCGTCGTAATCGCGTTCGCTGATTTCCAGCAAGCCGAGTTCTTGCAGGCGCTTGAGCACTTCGAGCCCGCGCCGGCCCCGCGCGCGGCGCATCGAGTCCGCCGAATCCGCAATCGCCTGCAGCTCGCGCAGAATGAAGCGCGGCAAAATGAGCGGCCCTTCGATGAAGCCGCTTTCCAAGATTTCGACGATGCGGCCATCGACGATAACCGAGGTGTCAATCACTTTTGGAACCGAAGGGATTCCGGAGACGGCCGATGCGAACGGCATGATGTGCATCCGCGAGCCGACTCGCGCGCCCAGATATGCGGCAAAAATACTAATGATGATGTAAAGCAGAATCGCGACGTAACTGCCGGCGCGGCCGCTGGTCGAGATGAATTCGAAGGCGATGCTGCGGATCAGGAAGGCGATGACCAGGCCGAGGATGAGCCCGACGGCGCCGCCCGCGAGTTCTATCGGCGCCAGGCGTTCTATCGCGCGCTCCACGGCATTGAGTTCGTCTTCGAAGAACGTCTGCGCGAGCGGCGCGAGCAGCACGCCGATCACCGCACCGGCCACGGGCGCGAGAATATTGAACGTGAGCTGCAGCGGCTCGCTTGCGAAATGCAGCGAGAATAAGTGAAGATACGCTTCGCGCCCGAGCAAAAAGCCCGTGATGCCGAAGACCACCGCGAAAATGAACCGCAGCAGCGCGGCGGCGATGCCCGGCCCTACGCGAACGTCACGAAAGCCGCGCATACGTCGTTGGCCAGAAAGCGCCCGCGCCGCGTGAGCCGCGCGTGCGCGGCATCCGTTTCGAGCAGCCCAAGCGATCGGTACTGTTCGATGACGGGTGCGTAGAACTGCAGAAAATCCAAATCGTAGCGCTCTTTGAACGAGTCCAGGCAGACCCCTTGCGCGGTGCGCAGTGCCAGCATGACGGCTTCTCCCGCTCGCCGGGGGCCTTCCAGGCGCTCCGCTTCGCCCGGAATGGGCTGTCCTTGCGCCGCCGCCGAGATATACGCCTCGAGCTCACGTGTATGCACGCTGCGCGCGCCGCCGAGATAGGATGCGGCGCCCACGCCCAAACCCACGTACTCGCCGTTCGCCCAATAGTTCGCGTTATGCACGCTCGCATGCCCGGGCCGTGCGAAATTGCTGATTTCGTAGTGCTCGAAGCCCGCGGCTTCAAGAACGTCTATGGCAATTTCGTACAGCTGCGCTTCACGGGTGTCGTCGAAAAACGCCGACGGTTCGCGCTCCTGCCATTTTTTGTACCGCGTGCCGGCTTCGATCGTCAGCCCGTACGTAGAAATGTGATCCACGCCCAGCGACAGCGCCGTATCCAGCGATTGACGCCACGACTGCGCGGTTTGCCCCGGCACCGCGAACATCAAATCGATGCTGACGCTGGCGATCTCCGCATCTCGAGCCGCGCGCACGACACGTTCGACGTCGTGCGCCGTGTGCCGCCGCCCAAGCGTGCGAATCTCCTGCGGCACAAACGACTGCACCCCAATCGAAAGCCGATTGATACCCGCTTCGCGGTACGCCGCGAGATCTTCCGCTTTCACTAACTCCGGATTGACTTCGATGCTCGTCTCGCGGTCCGCAGGGCCGGGAAACGCTTGGCGCAAGCGCCGGATGAGCGCGGCAATCTCACCCGCCTCGTACGTGTTCGGCGTTCCACCGCCGAGGAATACGCTGCGTAACGTTTCATCGTGTGGGCGCGTGTCGATCTCCGCATAGAGCGCTTGCAGATAGCGCGCGGCGGCGCTGCGCTTGTGCGGCCATTTGGCAAAGTCGCAGTACGGGCAGATGTACGGGCAAAACGGGAGGTGGACGTAAACAGCGGACATACGGTCTAGTCTTGCGCGGAGAATACCCCCACCGCGCCGGGACCTCCGTGCGTTGCGATAACGGGGCCCGCTTCGAGCACGTCCAGCATCTGGGGTTCGACACCCGCGAGTTGCGAACGCAGCCGTTCCATGATGTCGCGCGCCAAGTCCGGCGCGTTCGTGTGCATGACCAGAAAGCGCGCCTTCGACGCGTCG
The DNA here is from genome assembly GCA_035713505.1 of Vulcanimicrobiaceae bacterium. GTDB lineage: Bacteria > Vulcanimicrobiota > Vulcanimicrobiia > Vulcanimicrobiales > Vulcanimicrobiaceae > DATGJX01. The sequence goes on from DASSZL010000106.1 coordinate 11,174, forward strand.
GTAACGTGCTTGAGCGAGAGGTCGATCATCGTCTGCTGCGCGCGGCTCAGGGTGCGCACTTGCGCCTCGGCAACGACTTCGCCGTCTTTGAGCGAGATGACGGGCACGATCTTCATCAGCGTGCCGATGACGGCTTTGGCCTTTCCGATGCGGCCCGTGCGCACGACATGCGAGAGATCCGGAATGCATGCATAGAGATGCTGCGTGCGCTTCTCGTGTTCCAGCGCGGCGAGAATCGTATCGAGGCTCGCACCCGCCTTGGCGAGCGCGGCGGCGTGCAGCACCTGCATGCCCAGCCCTCCCGCGACGGTCTGCGAATCGACGATGGAAATGTTCGCATCCCCAAACTGCTGCGCCGCGGACTGCGCCGCGTTGATGGTCCCGGAAAGTTTCGAACTGATGACGATGCAAAGAATATCGTCGCCGGCCTGCACGTGCGGGCGGAACGCGTCCTCGAACATTTGCGAGGTCGGCTGCGATGTCGTCGGCAGCACCGGTTCCGAGCTCAGTTTTACGTAAAAGTCGCGGCGCGAGAGATCGACGTAATCGCGGTAACTTTTATCTCCAAAAATGACGAAGAGCGGGACCACGTCGATCCCCAGTTCTTTCGCACGCGCGGGTTCGATATCCGAGGTGCTGTCCGTGACGACGGCGATAGCCAAGAATTATGCTTCTTTCGCCAGATGCGGCTTGACGAGCTCGGTGATTTTCCCGATGACGTCGTTTTCCACTTCGACCGCTGCGGCGTGAATGGCATGCTTGATGCCGTTGCGCGTCGCGCGCCCGTGCGTGTAGATGCAGTTGCCGCGCAGTCCGAGCAGCGGCGCGCCGCCGTAGATCTCCCAATCGAAGCGGCGCAGCATTTTGCGCAGGGCGCCGGATGAAAGCGCCGCGCCGAGCTTCGCGACGGGACTGCTCTTGAACGCATCCTTGAGGGCCTTGGTAAAGTCCCTGAAAAAACCCTCGCCCATCTTCAACACGACGTTGCCGATAAATCCGTCGACGACGACCACGTCCGCGAGATTATGGAAAAGATCCTTGCCTTCCACGTTGCCGATGTAATTGACGGGCGCGTTGCGAAGCAATTTCGCAGCTTCGAGCACCTGCGAGTTGCCCTTGGTCGCCTCTTCACCGATGGAGAGCGTGGCGACGCGCGGGTTCTCCATGTTCAGGGCAGCTTTGGCGTACGCCGAACCCATGAGGCCGAATTGCTCCAGCCACTCGGGACGGCAATCGACGTTCGCCCCGGAATCGAGCAGCACCATCGGCCCGTTCAGCACCGGCCAGACCGTGGCAATTGCCGGACGCGCGATTCCGGGAATGGTGCGCAGTTTGATGAGCGCGATCGCGAGAAACGCGCCGCTGTTGCCCGCGGAAAAGACGGCATCGGCCGTGCCCTCTTTCACCATGTTGACCGCGACGCCGAGCGAGGTTTTGTCGGCGATGCGCAGCGCCTGCGAGGCGTGCATGTCCATGGGCACGCATTCGGGAGCGTGAACGACGGTAATCTTCTCTGCGCCCGGCCCTTGCAGCAGCGGACGCACGCGCGCTTCATCTCCCACGAGAATGAGATCGGCCCAATCTTCCTGCGCTGCGAGCAGCGCTCCGGCGACGACCTCGTCCGGCGCATGGTCGCCGCCCATGGCGTCGATTGCGATTCGCGGCTTACTCATCGAACGAGATCCAATACTCGGCGTTCTTTTGACCGCCGTAGTAATATTCGACGTCCGTTCGCGGAAATGCCGCGCGCAAGTCGTCCGACAAGCGCTGCGCGTCTTTCTCTTTTTGCGCGCCGCCGTAATACACCGTAATCAAGCCTCCGTCGCGAGCACCCATGGATTCCAGCGCGGCTTGCGCCGCCTCTTTGAGCGTTCCGCCGGCATACAGCGCTCCCGCGTGCGTCGCGGCCGGCTTCCCCTGTGCGATGCTCGTTCCACCCACGGTTGCATCCTTCCCGGCAAAGAACACTTGCGCGCTTCGCGGATGCGCACACGCTTCCATGATCCGCTCGGGTTCGGGCGCATCGTCACCGCCCGAGCGCATGGCGAACAGCCCGGCGATGCCCGCGATAATGTCGGGCGTTGCCAGCACGTGGACCGTGACCTCGCCTTCCGCTCGGCGCAGCGCGGCAGCTTCTTGCGCGGCGAGCGCGGCGTTCTTGTCGTTCACGAACAAATACACGGTTTCGGCCAGACATTTGGTGACGGCGAGCAGCAAGTCGCGCACGCTCGGATTTTGCGCGGCCGGAACGGCGACCTCGGCGCCGAGTTCTTTGACGATTTGCTCGAAGCCCGGCCCCGGCACGACCGCGACGATCGAATACGGAACAGCCGGGCGCTCGACGACCAGTACGTTGTGCTGCTGCTCCATGTTGTCCACTTTCACGCGCGTGAGTTCGCCGTGACGCCCCGCGATTGCCTGAACCTCGTCGGGATTATCGGTATGAATGTGGACCTTTATGGTCGGCTCCGCGCCCGCGACGATGAGCGAGTCGCCTTTCGCCGTCAGGAGTGCCCGCAGTTCGGACGGAGTGCAGGTCGCCTGCTCCAAAATGAATTCCGTGCAATACTTGTTCTCGCCGACGATCTGCGCGGGTGTGAAAACTCTTTGCCGGACGGGCCGGCGCGGAAAGGCGGTACTGCGCACTTTTACATCGGGCAGAAAGCGCAGCGCGCCCTCCAGGAAATAGACGAAGCCCGCCCCGCCGGAGTCGACGACCCCCGCTTCCTTTAACACCGGCAACTGCTCCGGGGTGCGATCCAGCGCCTCGTTGGCCGTGCGAAGCATGCCGCCGGCCAGCCGGTAGAAGTCGGGCTCGTGGAGCGCGAGATGATAGGCCGAATCGGCGGCCGCTTCCGCCACGGAAATAATGGTGCCGTCGACCACCTTGACCAGGGCCGCTCGCGCGGCCGCCACCCCCTCGCGCATGCCGGTCGCCAGCATGAACGTGTCGATCTCGGAGCGGTGCCGCACGTGGTGCGCGAACCCGCGCAGCATCTGCGAAATGATGACCCCCGAATTGCCCCGGGCGCCCATGAGCGCCCCCCGGGCGGCGGCGGCGGCCACTTCGGAAATCGGCCGGTCGTGCAGCTTGCCCGCCTCCAGGGCGGCCTGGCGGCATGTGAGGTACATATTGGTCCCCGTATCCCCGTCGGGGACCGGAAAGACGTTGAGGTCGTTGAGGACCTGCCGGTACTTCCTCAAGAAGTACGAGCCGGCGGTGATGAACTTGGCGTAGGCTCGGCCGTCCAGGGTCGTGACATCCATCGGCCGCACCCGTTCTCCGGCTTGTCAACTGCCCCCCGCCGTGGTAATCTAGCGTGGTTGCCCCGGGGCGGGGCTTATATCTTTTTTCTCGAGAGGTTGTCTACAGGATGGCGAAGCGCTGCGAAGTCTGCAATAAGGGTCCGATGGCCGGCAATAACGTCAGCCACGCGATGAACAAGACCAAGCGCCGCTGGCTGCCCAATCTGCAGTCGGTGAAGATCAGCGACCGCGGCACGGCACGCACTGCGCGGGTCTGCACGGCCTGCCTGCGCGCCAAGCGAGTCACCCGCGCGGTCTAGTCATCGCGAGGTACCTACATTCGAGCGGCGGCCATCGGCCGCCGTTTTTGTTTTCCGTCTTCCGTGGGAAGAGGGTGGCATGGAAAAGCAACCGGACGACAAGCACGGCCTGTTCGAAGATGACGAACTGGACACCGCCATAGCCAACGTTGACGACACCGGCATGGTCCGCAGCCAGCAGCAGATCCTCGAAGGCGAAGAGCTACGGCACATGCCGCAAGAGGACGAAGAGGAGCAGACTCCATAAGCGTTCGCATCGTTCCCGCAGAGCAACAAACTGAAGGCGGCGGCTTTGTCGTGCGCCGCCCGTTTCCGGCGCAAGGCTTGTCCTACGTCGATCCGTTTCTACTGATCGACGAAATGGGTCCGGTCGATTACGCGCCCGGCAAAGCGACCGGCGCGCCCGACCATCCGCATCGCGGATTTGAAACCGTCACGTATATCATCGACGGCGAGATGGAGCACGAAGATTCGCACGGACACCGCGGCGCGATCCGAAGCGGGGACGTGCAGTGGATGACCGCCGGCGCCGGCGTGATTCATTCCGAGATGCCTTCACAAGCGATGTTGAACCAAGGCGGCCGCATGCACGGCTTTCAAATCTGGGTGAATCTGCCGCGCTCGCTCAAAATGGCGCAGCCGCGCTATCAAGAGTACGATTCTTCGCAGCTGCCGCTCATCGAAGAGCCTAACCGCTGGGTTCGCATCATCGCGGGCGAGGTCCAGGGCAAACGCTCGCCAATCGAAACGACCGTTCCGACCACGATGCTGCACGTGCGAATCGCCGCGAACGCAGATGAGTCATTCGAGATCGCGCCGGACTCGAACGCGATCGTGCATGCGATCTCCGGTTCGGCGGAGGTCGAAGAACGAACGGTCCATGCGCATGAAGCCGCCCTGTTCGAACCCGCGCCGCAAACATTGCACGTCCGCGCCGGGGACAACGGCTTCGAAGCGCTCGTTCTCGCAGGCGTTCCGCTGCACGAGCCGGTCGCGCGCTACGGTCCGTTCGTGATGAACACCGTCGAGGAGCTGCAGCAGGCGTTCGACGATTTCCGCGGCGGCCGCTTCGGCGAGATCGCCCGCACCTAATACGTGAACTGCACGCCTGGGAGCTGAGATGGGCCAATTGCCGGGCTGCCGCTCTCGAGCCAAATAACTTCGTGCGCGTAGAGCGGCATCGATCCCGGGCTTGCGGTGTACTTCGTATACGTGCTGTTCGAAACGAACTGCGATCCTTGCCCGCGATACGATTGCCCGGATGTGTAAATCGTCGTCCATGCGCTCAGCGGTTGTCCCCAGATGGCGAAGAATTGTCCAAGCGTATGAAGCGCCGTCGTGCGAGACGCGGTCGACGGGTCTTCGACGTGCACGATGCCGGCCGCATCATGCGTGTGCAGATAATAGAAGCATGAAGCCGTGGACGTCACGCCGCCGGAGTCCGCTCCCGGATTCTTCATGCCCGCGCCGTCCGGAAGCGCGAGTTCGCGTCCGTTTTGGATCAGGCCGATGAACACGTGAATGTGGTAATGGCTCTCGTCCATCGTCGTCACGCACGGAATGCCGTCGACGGTTTGTCCGTTGCCGCCGGAGGACGCATCGCCATCGCTCGGCGAGAACGCATTGTCCGCTCCGACGATCGCGCCGGATGATGCGGTGAGGCTGCTCGGCAGAGGCGGTGGTGCGCCGCCTCCTCCGCCGCCCGGCATCGGCGCCAGCGGGGAACCGCCGCCGCCCGCGCCGCCGCACGCCGCAAGCATGAAAAGCCCGATACAGCAAGACGAGATTCGGAGCACACGCATGGCGCCATGGTACCGGCGTTTTCGCACGCGCGAATGAGCCGGGCGGAGTAACCCGGGAGGGCGCTGCTTACTCCTTCCCGCGCAGCGACATTCTTCTCTTGGGCGGCTCAATCGGGCACATTTCAGCCGGGACGAAGCCGAGCGACTCATACAGGCCTACGGCATTCGTATTGGATTCATCGACCAGGAGATCCACGGAGCCATGCGCGTTTTCAATGACCGATCGCAGCAGTGCCTTCCCGTAGCCGCGCCGTTGGTGCTCCGGGTGCACGGCGAACGAACGAATGTGGACGTCGGCTTCCCATATCTTGCCTTGGACGAACGCGTACCCGACGACGACGCCGCTCTCGCGGGACGCGCGCATTTCATCGTACACGGCGTCGTCGTATCGATCGTCCGGTCCAAAGCACAGCGCATCGATTTGACGAATTCGATCCAGGTCGGCCGCAGCCAACGGGAGGATGAGTACATCGTCATCCCACGCAAGCGCGGAAATCTTCCAGCCGCCGGCGGTACGTACGAACTGCAGACACTTTGCTCCGGCGCCGCGGCACGCCTTACCCCCGGATGTCCACGTTTTCTCATAGCGGCTGAAACGCTGCGCGATATGCCCGAAAATATCCGTCGTCTCCGAGATCTCCCATTCGCGGAAAGCCTCCATCGAACCGCCGGTCAAGATCGCGCGGCGCGGCTCCACGAAACCGGGGACGTCGAGTACCTCTCCCGCTCCCTCGAGGTTCTGAACGATGATTGCCTGCGGGAAAAACAGATCGTACAGCGAGTCGATCTTCGGCGCGTTGCGATCGCGCGCGGTAAATGCCGCAAAGAACGCGGCAGTCAACGCGTCAATGGCTTCTTTGTCGCGCTGCATGGTTTACTTTTGCGCGTGCACTTTGAGTTGCGAGAGTTGAAAATGCGTTCGCGCGATGTCCTGGGGTTCGAGCGTGATGAGGTACTCGAGGCGCACGTGCGAGGCGTCGATCGTCTTCAGCAGGACGGCGCACAGCACGGGGCCGCGCTTCGAGGGCGCGAACGAAAGCGTCAGCAGCCCGCCCGCCAGCAGAAAACTCTCGGGCGGACCGTTGCCGGTATTGATCTCGGCAAGGTAATCACGCAGTTCGAAGAGCTCCCACAAACCGATGGGCATGTCGAACGCCGCGTTCACCGGATCGGCCTGCGCACTCATGCGGCAGTGCATCAAATCCAAGTCCGCGGGCTCGACCGTATCGGGGTGCTGGTAGCCGAGCACTTCGACCACAAGCCGAGGCTGCCGCTCCGCAGCCCCGATGGAAATCTCCAGCGGTTCAAACATCAGCCGTAGATAATCTTGTGCTTCGGCGGGGCGAATTTCAAACGCGGCCCGTCCTGGGCCGTCGCCTTGATCGCTTCGCTTTCCACCAAAGAGCGCTCGCAGAAGCGCATCGTGCGGTCGTCGTCGACTTGGTAGCCGAGCGGCCGCCACTTCTCGAGCGCGGCGACCGGATCGACGGTCGCGCCGCCGTACGCGGTGGTGTTCGCAACGGCGCGCGCGCAGAGCGTGGTCGCCAGCAGCGATGCCGCGAACGGCGAAGCGCCAAGCGTCATGAACACGCCGACGGCGCCCGCGAATACGTCGCCCACCCCATGCGCCGGGAAGGTCGGATAGAACGGCGCGCTGATGCGATGGTAACTGTAGCCGTTGGTGAAAAGCACTTTCAAACGGTGCTTTTCCGCATCCCGTTCGTACGAGGTAATGATGACGGCTTGAGGGCCGAGATCGAACATACCGTTGAGAAAGGCGTGCTCGGCGGCATATCGATCGCCCCCCATGCCGAGCAGCACTTCCGCCTCAAACCGGTTGGGCGTGACGATCTGAGCGAGCGGCATGAGCTGATCCCGAATCGAACGCGCCGTTTCCGACGTGACGTACAACCCTTTTTGATAATCGCCGATCACCGGATCGAGCAGCACGACGCCCCGGTAATCGGTCAACTGCGTGGCGATGATATCGACCAGATTCGGCCGGGGGACGTATCCGATGATGAGCAGCGCGGGCTGCTGGCTGATGAGAAACGCGACGTCCTTACGGAAATGCTGCGGATCGGCGACCCAACTCGAACGTCCCGAGAACCCGCCGTGCGCGCTGGCATAGGTCGTGGGCGCCGAAATCGTGCGCGCACCCAGCGCGTTCGCGATGGCGAACACGGCTTGATTGCCGATGAACCCCATGCCCACCGTATTCTGAATCGAACCGATGAGCGGATAACTCTGGACGTCGTCTCTATTCACGCAGATGATCCCATCCGGTCGGTGCCAGCGCTTCTTCGCGCCCCGCCTTACGCACGGAAAGGCCGCTTCCCTCGCGCATGCGCCCGACCGCGAGCAGCGGGCGTCCGAAGCGCTTGGCGAAACGCGAACTCAAATAGCCGAACGCGCGCGCGTTCACGGCCGCGAGCAGCTCGTAGTCCTCGCCGCCGGCGAGCGCGTACGCCTGCGGATCTTCGCCGCGTGCCTGCGCCATCGCGGCCGCGCTCTGCGAGACGGGAACCTCTTCGACCAGCGCGGCGCAACCCGAACGCGCGCACATCCGCGCCAAGTCCGTCGAGAGCCCATCCGAGATATCCATCATCGCGTGCACGTGCTCGCTGGCCGCCAAAAATTGGCCTTCGCGAACGCGCGGCTGCGGACGCCGGTGAGCGGCCCGGGCCTGATCGAGCAAGGTTTGCGGCAACATGCTTACGTTATCGGCAAGATGCAGCCCGGCGCGGCTGGCGCCGAGCGGACCCGTCACGGCGATCACGTCGCCCGGCCGGGCGCCCCCGCGCCCTTTTACGTGCGCGGGCCGCACTTCCCCAATCGCAGTGATCGAAAGGAACCATCCCGGCGTGCGCGTGATGTCGCCGCCCGCAATATCGCACCGATGCGCCGAAGCAACCTCCAGCATGCCGCGATAGAGTTCCAGCACGCAAGACGCATCCGCGCCCGCCGGAATTCCGAGCGCCACCGTGGCGAGAAGCGGGCGCGATCCCATCGCGGACAGATCGCTCAAATTGCTCGCCATCGCGCGCCAGCCGACGTCTTGCAGGCTCATAATGTCCAGACGAAAGTGCACTCCTTCGATGAGCGCATCCGTGGTAATGACGCTGCGGTGCGAGCGAGAGGGCTGCCACACCGCGGCATCGTCGCCGATGCCGTTCAAGCGTTTTCGCCGCAGCGGCTGCGCTTCGATGAGATCGCGCAGCTGCGCGATCAATTCGTCTTCGGAACTCAAGCGGGCGAGGACGCTTGCGCGGTTTCGATCCGGCGCACGAATTCGGCCGTCGTCGCGCCGCAATCCGGCGTATCGAAAATCGCCGAACCCACGACGAGAACGTCGGCTCCCGCCTGTACGGCGCTGCGCGCATTCTCGAGCGTGATGCCGCCGTCCACTTCGACCTCGCACTGCACCCCGCAGCGGCGGACGAGCGCTTTGGCCTGCGCAATTTTTTCGAGCGCGTGCGGAATGAACTTCTGGCCGCCGAATCCCGGATTGACGCTCATCACGAGAATCAGATCGACGTCGTCGATCAGATCTTCCAGCAGCGCGACTGGCGTTTGCGGGCAAATCGAGATGCCGGCCTTTGCGCCCAGCGAACGGATGTGCGTGAGCAAACGCTGCGCGTGCGGCGTGGCTTCCAAATGGAACGTGATAATGTCCGCGCCCGCTTTGCGAAACTGCTCCACGTAGCGTTCCGGCTCGACGATCATCAAGTGGCAATCGAACAGCAGCTTCGTGTGCTTGCGCAGATCGCCTATGACCTTGGGTCCCCAGGTGATGTTCGGCACGAAGCGGCCGTCCATCACGTCCAAATGCACGTACGACGCGCCGCCTTTTTCCACGGCGCGAATATCATCGACGATATGCGCGAAATCCGCCGAAAGAATCGACGGCGCCAGCTTGCTCACTTCTTCTTCTTCACCAGCGGCTTGCCGTACGCGTTTTCCGGTTCTTGGCCGACTTTGGTTTCCCCGAGCAGCGTGTCGTTAACGAAGAAATAGATCGCGGACGTCCCGATCGTCGTCACGTTGAAGTCGAACTTCTGACCCGGTTCGCCGTAGCCGTTGAACAGATCGTAACTGCCGGTCGCGTCGCTCACCGAGAAGCGCACGCGCAGCGCTTGATTTTGCCCCGGTTCCGCGGGCGGAACGGCGGCAAGCACGTGAGTCTGGTGAATGATGCGGCCCGATTCGTTCCGTCCCGCGCTCACGTCGAGCGAAACGACGTCGTACGCGCCGATCGTCGTGCCGGGCGCCGGTTTTTGCAGCACGACCTCGCCGTGCGGCGGACCGTTTTTCCCAAGCGGCGTCCACACGATCTGGCCGAGTTTTATGTGCTCGCTCGCGGCAAGACCCCGTGCTTCGTCGACCGTCATCCCTTCGAAGTTTGGCACCTTCATCGACGTGATGCCGCCCTTGCTCACGAGCAGCGAGACCGCCGTGCCTTGCGTCACGCTCACGAGCGGCTGCGGATACTGCGAGATGATGTGATCCGGCGGAATATCGTCGCTGCGCACGTACGTCGTTTTCGCCAGCTGCAGGCGCGCATGCGAAAGATCGAGGTTCGCGTCGCGCAGCGACTGATACCGCACGTCGGGCATCAGCATCGTTTGCATGCCGTCGCTTACGACCAGCGAAATCTGCCGCCCGGCGCGCACGTGCATCCCCGCCTGCGGCTCCTGATTCATCACGACGCCCTTGGGATATTGATTGCTGGATGCGTGACCGGCCACGGTCGCTTTGAGTTTCATGCGCACGATGTCGTTGGTCGCGTCCGGCAACGCCATGCCCACGAACGAGGGCACCGTCACGGTGTTGGGGCCGGGCAGCAAAAATTCTTCAACGGAATGGCCGAACCACACCAGCACGCCGACGAATGCGGCAAAGACGAGCGGAAACACCCAATCGCGCGGCAGATAGCGCTCGATGGCAGGCGGCAGCGTGGTTTGGCTATACTCGCCGCCCACGCGATCGTCGGTCGTCATGTTATGCGAGCGCCTCGAGCGCCGCTTCGCTCACCTCGAGATT
>DASSZL010000107.1:0-5669 GCA_035713505.1 Vulcanimicrobiaceae bacterium
CGCGGAAGACCGCGGTGTGCGCAACCTCTTCGGTGCCGCGCGCAATAGTAAACGGGTGAACGAGCGGAAGCTCGAGCGTCGTGAGGGAGAGCGAAAGGGGCATGCCCAGGCATTCCACTGCGCATGCGGAGCTCCTCGAATACGAAAAGCGCGCGCGGTGTCAAAGAGCTGTCATGTCTGGGACGGCCGTTCGGCCGGCCATCGGCTAGCGTGCGGCTGCTGTGATTCCTGGGATGGATGTTGCTCAGCTGCACGTCTATCCACGCGCTTCAGCGTGAGACGGGTGTGGCGACGCGATACGTGCTGCCGCGGTGATCGGACCGCACGCCCTCGCCGAGCGTACGGGCCGCATGCGCTTCGCTTCCGCGAATGACGCGGCGCTCTTCGGCGTTGTCGTAGCGCGGCAGCCGACGCGAGGTAAGCGAATCCTCGCGCGAAGGCGCTTCAACGGCATGCGCGATTTCGTGTCCCAGGCCGAGCGCGGGCGACTGCTTTCCGCCTTGCGAGGTTTTAAGGGCGCTGTACGGGTCCCATGCGATGGTATTGCTGTTCGGATCGAAATGATCGTCGCCGCGGTGATTGATCGTCAAACGAAAATGCCGCGGGCTTGCATTCAACCGGTCGAACAAACGGCGCTCGTCGCTGTCGCGCACGAGGTACGCGCGTGCAAGGTCGTAATCCGGGCGGGCGCCCGCAGGTACGGAGATCACGTATCGCGTTCACGACATTAAGGCGCTCTGTCAAGACTTGACCGCGGTGATACAGTGGGAGCGTCGACTGCGCATTGCGCGCACCGCACCATAGGTGCTGGACCAACGAGAGAACCTAGGGAGCATCAGCTCCGGTCACGACAGTTCGGCTTGGCCTTTACGGTTGCCGGACCGGCGCCCGGGCCGCACCCACCTGCGAGAACGCAGGTTCGGAACCTCGTGCGGAAGACGCTACGCGCGGTTGACTTCAAACGCGGTTCGCCATTGGCGGAGCGCGTTTTTCATTGTCTGCGCGTCCGCGTCGCCGGCTGCTGCGTCGACTGCGATAAAGCCGCGATACTCTGCCAGGAGCGCGGCGGCTTGCGCGGCGTCGCCCGCGGCATCCCACCACACGAGCACGGTCTTTCCGAGGAGCGCTTGCGCGTCGCTGCCCGCGTCGAGCGCCGCGAAATCGGGGCCGTAGCGCAGCCAAGCGGAGTCGGCTTCTTTGGAGACCCGCTTGAGGTCGTGCGAACTGGCGGCGTACGTGTGCGGACTGTTGCGCACGGCGAGCGTCACGTTGAAACGCTTGGCTAGGCCGGTGGCCGAGCCAAGCCGGGTCTGCACCTCGCTCCAGCTCGCCGCCGTTTCGGGCGGAAGTGGGGCGGAGAGCAGCGGTGCTCCGAGCGCCAGCGCCATTTCCAGCGCCTGCGCCGCATGAGCCTCGTCGGCATCGAAAAAACCGTCGTGCCGCAGCGCGGCAACGGTCAAACCCAGATCCACGGCCATCTTCTTGAGCTGGGCGAGGTAGTCCGTATCGGTTCGCGGAAAATGACGCACGTCAAAGACGACGCCGTCGGCTGCCAACTCGTGCGCGCACAGATCGAGCCATTCCAGTTGCGTCAGCCGTTCGCTGCGCAACTGCTCGTCAAACGCCGTGCTCGAGCTTGCCAGTTTCATTTGAAAAGGCGCTCCTGCCTAGCCTGCGCGCCCCCCGCTTCGTGGGGTCCCCCGATCGCATGGCGCCTCAACGTGATTGCTAACATGATCGCTCCCCGAGGGCGCCGCCATTGCCGTGTTTCACGCGGAGGGCGTTCTGCCGTGCGATAGAATCGCCTTTCGGACATGGTCATAGCAATGGGAGCCGATCACGCCGGTTTTGAAGTGAAAAATCGCGTCGCGCAGATGCTGCGCGGACAAGGTCACACGATTCTCGACTACGGGACGTGCGATGAAACGCCCGTGGACTATCCGCAATTCGGATACGTCGTCGGCGAAGCGGTCGCATCGGGTCAAGCGCAGCGCGGCATCGTGGTGTGCGGTTCGAGTTTGGGCATCGCGATGGCCGCCAACAAAGTGCCGGGCGTGCGCTGCGCGGCGGTGTTCGATCCGCTGCAAGCCGAACTCTCGCGCAGACACAACGACGCGAACGTCATCGCGCTTTCGGAACGTCTGACCGGATGGGAGATGCTGGAACGATTGGTGGACGTGTTTCTCTCGACGGGGTTCGACGGCGGACGCCATGCCTGGCGCGTCGAGCAACTCTTCGAATACACCGACGACCAGCGCGAACGCACGCTCAAAGCGCTCGAAGCCGGCGAAGTCACGGACGCGAAAACGCCGGACAACCTCTTAGAATCGCACGCCTAGGAAAGAACACCGCAACATGGCCATTCTGTCCCGCAGTCATATCGAAGCCCAAGACCCGCAAGTCTTTGCCGCAATTCAAGACGAGGATCGCCGCCAGCGCGAGAATCTGGAACTGATCGCGTCGGAAAACTACGCGAGCAAGGCGGTGCGCGAAGCGACGGGCTGCATCATGACCAACAAATACGCCGAGGGCTATCCCGGAAAACGGTACTACGGCGGATGCGAGTACGTCGACGTGGTCGAGACGCTGGCGATCGAGCGGCTCAAGCAGCTGTTCAAAGCCGATCACGCGAACGTGCAAGTGCACGCGGGCGCGCAGGCCAACATGGCGGTGTTCATGGCGGTGCTGCAGCCGGGCGATACGGTGCTGGGCATGTCGCTCGCTCACGGCGGTCATCTCACGCACGGCACCAAGGTCAGTTTCAGCGGCAAACTCTACAACGCGCTCGCCTACGGCGTGCGCAAAGACACCGAACTCATCGACTTCGACGAAGTGCGCAAACTCGCGGGCGAACATAAACCCAAGATGATTATCGCGGGCGCGAGCGCGTATCCGCGCACGATGGAGTACGCGCCGTTCCGCGAGATTGCCGACGAGGTCGGTGCGGTCTTCATGGTGGACATGGCGCATATCGCCGGTCTGGTCGCGACCGATTTACATCCCTCGCCGGTGCCGTTCGCGGATTTCGTAACGTCGACGACGCATAAAACGCTGCGCGGGCCGCGCGGCGGCTTGGTGCTCTGCGCTGAAAAATGGGCGCAGCCGCTCGACAAATCCGTGTTTCCCGGCATTCAGGGCGGCCCGTTCATGCACCTCATCGCGGCGAAGGCGGTCGCATTCGGCGAAGCACTGCGTCCGGATTTCAAAACGTATCAGCAGCAAGTCATTCGTAACGCCAAAGTGATGGCCGAGGAATTCACGCGTAACGGCTTACGTTTGGTCGCGGGAGGAACGGATACGCACTTGATGCTCGTCGACGTCTCGGTGAAGGGCTTGACCGGCAAAGCGACCGAGGAGTATCTGGACGCCGTCGGCATCACCGTGAACAAGAACGCGATTCCGTACGATCAGCAAAAGCCGTTTATCGCCAGCGGCATCCGCATCGGCACGCCCGCGATCACCTCACGCGGTCTGGGAGAAGACGAGTGCCGCGAAGTCGCGCGCATCATCTGCGAAGGTTTGGACGATATCGAGACGCGCGCCAAGGTCGAGAAACTCAAGGCGCGCGTCCACGAACTCACCGCACGGTTCGACGTGCCTTAGGTCTTCAGCGCCGCGTCCGCGCGGTGGATCAACTCGCTCAAGTGCGCGCTCGTCACGGCATCGTGGCGGGCGCGCTGTGCTTGCCGGGCATCGTGCGCGATGCGCTGCAGCTGCGCGCGGGCCAGCGCTTGCGCGTCGGCGGGCGTGTCTTTTGCCGGCGTGTTCGCCACCTCAACGAGTTTATTGAGATACTCGGACTGCAGGTTGCGGCGCACGAGCGGAACGTCGTTCGCACCGAGCCCTTCGAAGACTGCCGCGTGCAGCCAATCGAAAAGATCCGCGATCGACATCGTCGCCGTGGCGCTCTCCTGCGGGTTTTCGTCGATCCGCTGCAGCACGATAGGCTGGAACAGATAATCGATGACGCGCATCTGCGTGCTGTTGATGCGCTCGATCAGCGGATAGTCGTGACGCGCGGGCGGATTGTACGCCCAGAGCGGCAGATTGCCGTACCCCTCCCAACCCGTGTAGCCGTAGCCTGCCCATTCGGCGTAACCGAGATGCTGGCGCAACTGCGCACGCACGTTGAGCGCGTTCGCCCTGAACAGATAGGTATTGATGAGCTCGAATGCTCGGCGCTCTTGCGAGAGCGGAACCGGCCGGATCGCGGCATGCGCGCCCGGGTCGCCGCGGTGCGCGCGCGAGAGATACTGGCCGCCGATGAAATGCGAGGCGATGATCGGGCAGTTCAAATAGCCGCCGAGTAATTGCGCGAACGCGTTGGTTTCTTCTTGATACGAGTGTCCAGGCAGCGGCCACAGGCGATTCAGGCTCGCGAACTGGCCGCGATCCATGTTCATCTGAACGCCGCACCACGCGAGCGGATCGCTGGTGAGATCGCCCTCCTGCGAACGCGGATCCGCGGCGTGGCCGTTGTACCAGGCCGCGTCTTCATCGGAATCATAACGCTCGCTCGGGTTCGACCAGCCCGCGGCCCAGCGTTCGAGCGTCGGCTCTTCCGCCTGCGGCGTGCTTGCGCCGGGAATATACGCGTAGCCGTATTTGATCGCGTAATAGTCGTACGGCCCGAGCGTGGTTTGGAAGTACTCGCCCTGCGGCGTGCCGCGCGGCCAGAGATTGAGCGGCGCATATTCCATCGCGGTCGACGTGATGCCGTAGCGATCCGTGAATGCCATGCTCTGCAGATCTTTCGCCGTATAGGCCATCGATCCGATGAAGTTGTGCTGCAGGCCCATGTTGTGCCCCATCTCGTGCAGCAGCGTCGAGAACATCACGTCGTGAACGAATTTAGCCGGGACGGGATCGGTGTTGCGCGCATAGCGCACCGGATCGACGCGATACTTCCAGGTGTTATACGCGTTCAGTCCTTCGATAGCCGAAACGATGACGCCCGTGCGTATCTCTTCGCCCGTGCGCGGATCGAACAGCGTCTGCGAATCTGCGCCGAAGCCCGGGCGCGCCTCGTTCAGCCAGCGAATCACGTTGTAGCGGAAGTCGTCGGGATCGAAGTTCGGATCCGCCGGCTGCGGCTGCACTCTCACCGCATCCAGAATGCCGATCTTCGCGAACGCTTTGTTCCACTCCAGGCATGCCTCGGTAATCGCCTTTCGGTATTGCGTCGGAATGCTGTTGCTCAGCGTGATCACCATCGGATGCCGCGCGCGCGAGGGATGTGCGGGATCTTCCGGATCGAAGTTCCAGCGAATCAGATAGCGCATCCGGCGCTCGCCGCGGCGGTCGTTCGCGAAATCCAGGTAGATGTCGTCGTAGATGCCGACGCGATCGTCGGCGAGGCGCGGCCGATAATCGTCATTTGGCGGCTGAATGAAATTGTAGACGACGTCGATGCGCAGCCGGCGTGCGTCGGGCGCCGTGTCGATGACGTGTTTGGCCTGCGTGCTCCAGGTCTGGGCCACGGTGATAACGTCGTTCTGCGGAAACGCTTTCGCGGAGTCGACGTACGAAAGTGCAGGATCCAGCCGGTAGTTTTGAGCGGGCGGCAAATTTTCGTTGACGATGTTTTGCAGATCGAGCTGGTCGCTCAGGAGCGAGGACATATCGAAAATGACGTTGCCGCTGACGGGATCCTCGGCCACGATGTCACC
>DASSZL010000108.1:0-3038 GCA_035713505.1 Vulcanimicrobiaceae bacterium
CGACGCGTGTGCGGCGTACATGCGCTCGATCTCTCCGGCATATTTTGCCTCGACGACACGGCGCTTGACTTTGAGGGTGGGAGAGAGCTCGCCGCTTTCGACGGTCAGCTCGCGCGGCAGCACGACGATCTTGCGAACTTGTTCGTACTTCGCCAGGTCGTCGGTATTGCGCCGCACTTCTTTGGTCAGGAACTCGACGACGTCGGGGCGGACGACGAGCTGCTCCACCGGCACGCTTTCCGGAATGTTCAGTTCCATGCGGACCAGGTCCCAATTCGGTGAAATCAGCGCGGCCGGATGCGGACGGCCGTCCCCGACGAGCATAACTTGATTCACGTACACCGAACGCTTGATGGCGCCTTCCACGCGTGAAGGCGCAACGAACTTTCCGCCGGACGTCTTGAAAAGTTCTTTCTTTCGATCGGTGATGCGCAGATATCCCTGCGCGTCGATCACGCCGATGTCGCCGGTATGATACCAGCCGTCTTCGATTACTTCAGCCGTTGCCTGCGGATTCTTGTAGTAGCCCATCATGACGTTCGGGCCGCGCGCGAGGATTTCGCCGTCTTCCGCGAGCTTGATCTCGACGCCCGGAATCGGCTTGCCCACGGTGCCGTAGTGATTCGCATCGAACGTGTTCACCGTGATCACCGGCGAACATTCGGTCGGGCCGTAACCTTCGATGATTGGTATGTCCGCCGCGAGCAGCGTCATTGCGGTATCGAAATGCAGCGCCGCGGAGCCGCTTACGAAAAACCGCAACCGATCCAGACCGAGTACCGGCCGCAATTTCTTGAGCACCAGCGTGTGTGCAATGCGAAACTGCAGCGTCAGCCCCGCACTCGGGTTCGTCTTGCGCGTCTTCGCGGACATGTATTGGCGGCCGATTTCCAGCGCCCACGGCACCAGTTTGGCTTGCAGGCCGCCGTGAGCCTTGGCCTTTGCCGTGATACCCGCGAGCACGCGCTCGAAGATGCGCGGCACGGCGGTCATCGAGACCGGACGCACGTCGCGCAGATCCTCGAGCATCTGATCGACGTTGTGCGAGATGTGATGGCGCACGCCGGCCAGCATGAACCCGTAGATGATGCAGTGCTCGTAAATATGCGAGAACGGCAGCACGGAGAGCACGTCGCTTCCGGGCACGATGATGCTGAACGCATGTTGGAACGAAGACTGCGCAGTAAACGCAAGATTGTAATGCGAGAGCATCACGCCTTTGGGCTCGCCCGTCGTCCCCGAGGTATAGATGAGTATCGCGAGATCCTCGGGCTTGATCTGCGCTTCAAACGTTTGCGGCCAATCCGGATGCTGCGCGTGCGCCTTTGCCCCGCGCGCCTCGAATGCGGCGAGTGATTCTTCACCCTTGCCTTCGAAAATGACCAGCGGCGGCAGCTGTACGGGAAGTTGACGCAGACGCTCGGCCGCATACGGCGTGTCCACGAAGATGAGCTTCGCTTCGGAATTCTGCAGGATATACGCGACTTGATCGGATGCCTGCGTCGGGAAAACCGGAACGACGACGCATCCCGCGAAGAGCGTGGCGAAATCGGCGAGAACCCAATCTACGCAATCGGCGGCGATGAGCGCGACACGATCGCCCTGCGAGAGGCCCGCATCGCGAATCGCCGATGCCAAATTCGCTATGCGCGCGAGCAGCTCGGTCGATGAGGTTGGTGTCCACGTGCCGCCGGCGCGTTCGACGAGCACGGCGTCGCGCGGTCGCGCGAGAGAACGGCGGATGAGGGCGGGAAGCGTCTCTTTCGCCGGCAGCTGATCTTCCATGTGTCTTCGGAAGGTTCGCCCGCGTTTTCGCCCGGTCCCTTGCTTCTACGGATTGTTTACGCCGACGTACGCCGCCATCGCGTCGATGCGGCGCTGCGTCATGCCCGCGACGTCGGCCAGCTCGTCCAGCGATCCGAACGGGCCGTTCAGGCGCCGGTATGCGACGATGCGCGCCGCGAGCGTGGGACCGATTCCGGGGATCGCCGCCAGCGACTGCGCGCCGGCGGCGTTCAAATCCAGCGGCTGGGCGGGCGGCGGCGACGGCGTTTTTCGCTTACGCCGCCGCGTGGGCGCGGGCGCCGCCTCACCCATGCGCAGCACGTGAATTTCCTCGCCGTCGCTCACACGCTCGGCGAGATTCACCGCCGCGGGATCGGCGTCGGCACGCAAGCCGCCCGCGCGCTCGACCGCGTCGTTGACGCGTGCGCCGGGCGGTACGCGATACAAGCCGGGATGCGAAACCGCGCCGACGACATACACGACGCTTGCGCCGCCGCTCGCCGCGAAAGGATGTCCTTTGCGTGAATGCTGAGAATGTGCCGTCCCCGCCGCAGGGGCAACCGCGGCGGCGGCGATCGCCGGCGGCGGCGCGGGGCGACGAAGCGCGAGCAGCACCGCGGCTGCGGCGCACCCGAGAACAAGCAGACGCTTCATGCTCTCACTTTCACTCGCCCGGCGGCGGCGGGAAAGGGGTGCGGCACCGCCCTTCCCTATAAGAGGCCTTGTTATGGCCGAGACCTACGATTACCGCGCGACCGAGCGCAAATGGCGGCAGCGATGGGATGAAGACGGCATCTACCGCGCTGCGGATGACGATGCGCGCGCCAAATATTACGCGCTCGAAATGCTGCCGTATCCGTCGGGCGATCTGCACGTCGGCCATGCGAAGAATTACACGCTCGGCGACGCCGTCGCACGCATGATGCGCATGCTCGGCTACAACGTGCTGCATCCGATGGGCTGGGACGCATTCGGGTTACCCGCGGAAAACGCGGCGATCCAGCGCGGCGCCGATCCGAACGTGTGGACGCGCGAGAACATCAAAAACATGGAGCGGCAAGTCCGCCTCATGGGAACCAGTTATGACTGGAGCCGCGAGATCGCGACGTGCGATCCCGACTATTACCGCTGGAACCAGTGGCTGTTCTTGCGCCTCTACGAGCAGGGCCTGGCGTATAAACGCGAAGCGCCGGTGAACTGGTGTCCGAACGATCAGACGGTCCTTGCGAACGAGCAGGTCATCGACGGGCGCT
>DASSZL010000109.1:0-6664 GCA_035713505.1 Vulcanimicrobiaceae bacterium
GGTGCGCTGTTCCAGTACACGCCGCTCGATCCCGATACGCAGCTGAATCTCCCGGTTGCGGCCTCGCCCGCGGACAGCTCGCTGCTCTACTATCCGGGTCTGACCGACGTCGTGCGCCATGGCCTGGACGCCCGTTTAGCCGTGCCGGTTTCTCACGGGGTGACGATCGGGCTGCAGTACGATCGTTCGCATTACCAAGGCAACTACGGCGCTCTGCTCACGCCCGGATTCGATGCGCGCAAAGACACGTATCTCGGCAACGTGACCTACCAGCTGCCGGATTCTTCGAGCCTGATCACGCTTTCGGCGCGTCAGTACCGTTACGAAAACAGCGCCGCGCCGAACTTCAACCTCACGCAGACGCGCGCCGACCTGAGTTTCACGGTGAAATTCTGAACGACGCTTCCCGGCGGGCAAAGGTGCGGCGCGTGCTCATCGCTCTCGCCGTTGTCCTCGTGTGCGCTCTGGGCGCGATTCAGCTCGCATCCGACGCGATTTTTGCGCGCGCGGGCGAACCGCCGTCTTTACCGGCGCACTTGCCGGCGCGGCTCGGCATCGCGACGTACCGCGCGGCCGGAAAAATTTCGCAGGCTCCGTTCATAGACGCGATGCTCGCGCGTGCCGAGTTGAACCGCGGCGATCTCGCCGCCGCCGCGCGCTACACGCGGCGGTTGCCGGATTCCGCGCGGCGCGACGATCTTTTCGGGGAGATCGCGCAGGCCCGCGGCCAGGATCGCCTCGCGCAGCAGTATTTCGTTCGCGCAGGCGACATTGAAGCGATCGACACCGCCGTACATGCGCTCACCGATCGCGATCCCGCGCGCGCCTACGCGCTCGAAGACGGGCTGCGCGCGCGTCTGCAGCAAAGCGCAACCCACCCGGACCTGCTCGCGGAAGCGTACTGGACCCTGGGCAATCTAGCCTGGCGGCAGTCAAAACGCGCGTTGGCCATGCAGAAGTACCGGCAAGCGATCGACCTTTCACCGCTTTCCGAGAAGTTTCTGCTCTCGGCGGGCTTCGCGGAATACGAACTGCATGACGATGCGGCGGCGCAGCGCTACTTCATGCGCGTGCTCAGCGTGAATCCGGCGAGCGCGAACGCGTACGCGGGGGCCGGGATGCTCGCCTTACGCGCCGGAGACCGCACTCGCGCGCAGCAATATGCGCAGCGCGCACGTGCCGGCGATCCGCGCGCGCCCGCGCTGCTTACCCTCGAAATGCAGCTGCGCAAGTGATCGTCGCGCTGGACACGCAGCTGGCCATCGGCACGGCGACCGGCATCGGCGAGTATGTCGGCGGCCTCGCGTCTGCGTTGCGCGAGCGCGGCGTCCGCGTGGTCGAGTTGCAGGAGCCCAGGCTGGATCCATGGCGATTCGACCGGCGCGTTCTGTGGGACCAGGCGGTGCTTCCGCGGCGCGCGCGGGCGAGCGGCGCGGACTTGCTTCATTGCGCTTCGGGCACGATGCCGCTGCGCGCGCCGCTGCCCACCGTCGTTACCGTGCACGACGTGGCATGGCTCAAAGTGCAGCGGCACACGCATTCCTACGCGCGTTATTATTTCGGCAGGTTCGCGCTCGAGCGGTATCGGCGCGCCGCCGCAATCGTCGTCGATTCCGAATTTTCGCGCCGCGAACTGTCCGGCGTGCTGCAGGTTGCTCCCGAACGCCTGCATGTCGTCTACCCGGGCGTTTCCGCGGATTATGCGGCGCTCGCGCGCAAGCCCTCGGGTGACGCGGCGATCTTGGTTCCCGGTACCGTCGAACGCCGCAAGAACCTCGAGGTGCTGATTCGCGCGCTGCCGCTGCTGCCGCACCGAGCGCGCATTATCTGCGTCGGCCCCGCGACGCCGTACCGCGACGAATGCGAGCGGCTTGCCGCCCGGCATGGCGTGAGCGGGCGCGTCGAGTTCCGCGGGTATGTTGAACGCGAAGCGCTGCTCGATCTCTACGCGACCTGCGCCGTGGTCGCCGTGCCCTCAATCTACGAAGGCTTCGGCTATGCGGCGGCGCAGGCGTTGTGCGCCGGGACGCCGCTGGTGGTCTCCGGTGCGGCATCGCTCCCCGAAGTCGTCGCGGGCATGGCGTCCATCGCAAGCGCCGAGGACGAACGAATTTGGGCGCGCGAAATCGGCGCGATCCTCGATAGCCCGGCGAAAGCGAACGAGCATGCGTCAGCGCAGCGGGAGCGCGGCATCGAGCGATTCGCGTGGCGTGCGAGCGCAAGCACGATGTGCGGGGTCTATGAAACCGCACTGCGAACCGCGCGGTAGGAGGCAGTATGGCTGATTCACCTGTGCCCGTTCAAGACGGCGGCTCCGGCGTGCCGCTGAGCGCGGACGAACAACGCAAGCTCGACGCGCAAGTGCAAGGTTACGTCGGCGATCTGGCCGCGCTCGATATCCATAGCGAGGATTTCAAGCAGCGAATCAGCGCGCTCGAGCAGCTCGGCAGCGCCGAAATCTCACAAGCCGCCGCCGTCTCCAACCGGCTGCTGGATCGTCCGCTGCGCGCGCTGCGAGATCCGGGCGCCGGGTCGCCGGACGTCTCCCGCGGCCTGAGCGATTTGCGCGCAACGATCGAGTCGCTCGATCCCTCCAAGCGCGACCTGTTCTCGCCCCGCCGTTTGCTCGGCGTCATTCCGTTCGGCAACCGCTTACGCCGGTATTTCGATCAGTATCAGTCGGCGCAGGGGCACCTCAACGCTATCATCGAGACGCTCTATCGCGGCAAGGACGAGCTGCTGCGCGATAACGCGGCGATCGAAGAGCAGAAAACGCAGATGTGGGCGCTGATGCAAAAGACGCAAGCCATGATCTACTTGTGCCGGAAGATCGACGACGAACTCTCCGCCAAGGTTTCGGGACTCGAGGGCAGCGATCCGGAGCGGGCGAAAACCGTCAAGGAGTCGGCGCTCTTTCCAGTGCGCCAGAAAGCCGTCGATCTGCTCACCCAGATGGCCGTAAACGTGCAAGGATATCAAGCACTCGACCTCATCAAACGCAACAATACCGAATTGGTCAAGGGCGTCGATCGCGCGACGACGACGACTGTGGGTGCGCTGCGAACCGCGGTTGCGGTCGCGCAAGCGCTTACCAGCCAGCGCTTGGTGCTCGGGCAGATCTCCGCGCTGAGCTCGGCGACTTCGAACATGATCGAATCGACCTCTCAAATGCTGAACGAACAGGGCGTCGCGATCTACAAACAAGCTGCGGAGCCGACCGTGCAGATCGAGCAGCTGCATCGCGCGTTCGAAAACGTGTACGCCGCCATGGATGCGGTGGAAGAGTACAAGCTCAAAGCGGCGGATAGCCTCGCGCAGACGGCTGCCGCTCTCCAGAGTGAAGTCGACAAAGCCAAAGCCTACCTCGCGCGTTCCGGCGCGCCGCAGCTGCCGCAGTAACGATGTTGCCGCCCCAAGCGCAGGCCTGCGTCGATCGGGTGCTCGCGCTGCTCGATGAAGCGCGTGCGCTGGGCGCCGATCAGCTTTCCGGTGATGACGCCTACGCGCTCCGGACGATGCGGCAGCGGTACTTGCCCGAAACGCTCGACGCCTACGAAACCATTCCGCCCGCGCTGCGCGGCGTGCCCGATCCGGCGAGCGGGCGCACACCCGACGATCAGCTGCTCGAACAACTGGCGATCCTGGAGCGCTCGGCCGCGCAGCGTTTGCTGCGCCTGTCCGAACACGGGCGGACGGCGCTCTCCGCGAACGGGCGCTTTCTCATCGATCGGTTGGGGCCGCTCGAAGCGCTGCCCGAAGCGCCCGCACTGGACGAACGTCATGCTCCGGTTACCGCGTACCGTTTCGTCGAGGCGATCGCCGCGGGCGCCAAGCGCAATCGCGATCTCGTCAATGCGGTCGCAACCAAGCTCTACGACGCGTTCCCGCTGCTCACCGAAGTTGATCGCGGCATTTTCGGCGCCGGTCCGGCCAAGCGCGTCGCCATCACCGTCCCGCTCGGCAACGATCGCTTGCGGTACGCACTTGCGCTGGGCCGCGCGGGCGAAGTGGAAACGACGTGCGCGAAGATCGTGCGCGGCGTGACCATTCGCACGGAACAGGTTCCATTCGAACAATGGGCGCACGCATTATACGAAGACTTGAACGCGTACGCGCGCAGCAGCGTGCAGGCGCAAGAAATGCTCCACCAACTGACCCGCTAAACGAAAGACGAGGCTGCCATGAGTTTCTTCGGTTTTGGTTCTGGTCCGCGTCCGCCGCAGACGCCGCAGGGCGGTCCGGGCATGACGCCGGCGATGACGCAGGGCGGCGTTCCGCAAGACGCCATTGCGCGTCTGCGCCGCATGTCGGGCGAAGGCGGCAAGCCGCTCTTCACGAGCGATCTCTCGGTCAGCGAGTTCGTGCTGCTCGAACAACTGGGCATCAAGCCGCTTGGCATGGTGCTCGGAAGTTCGATTTACCACGTCGGTATTCAGTACGGCAACTGGTATCAGAATCAGGAACTCGATTACTTGAGTCAAGCGATGTATCACGCGCGCGAACTGGCGATGTCGCGCATGGAGGAAGAGGCCGCGGTCCTGGGAGCGGACGGCATCGTGGGCGTGCGTTTGAACGTGAACGCGTATTCGTGGGCCGAAGCCGCGCTCGAGTTCACGGCCATCGGCACGGCGATCAAAGCGCGTGAGGGCGAGCGCTACCATACCGTGCACGGCCGGCCGTTCACGAGCGATCTTTCCGCACAAGATTTCTACAAACTCTTTCAAGCGGGATACATTCCGGCGGAACTCGTGCTGGGCAACTGCGTGTATCACGTCGCGCATCAGGGCTTCATGCAGCAGCTGCGCACCGTCGGCGTGAACGTGGAACTCACGAATTACACCGAAGCGATTTACGACGCGCGCGAACTGGCGATGAGCCGCATGCAGGCCGAGGCGGAAGCGCACGGCGCCGAGGGCATCATCGGCATGCGCATCACCGAGCAAAGCTGGATCTGGCAGCCCCACGTCATTGAGTTCATGGCGATCGGCACGTCCATCGTGCGCCGGCCGGGATACACGGGCGAGGGCGCGCTGCCGGAGGCGCCCAAGTTCACGGTCTCCCTCGACGATTAGTAAATCGGCGAGCCGGGGGCGCCCGGTGCGACGCTGCCGTCGTCGGGTGCGAAGATCAGCCGCAGCGGATAACTCGATCCGGAATCGGGAATCGTTTCGATCGTCACGCGCACGAAGCCGAGCGCGGGCACGGTGTACTGGCGCACTTTGTAGCGCGAGAACGGGGGCACCTGATGCGATTGGATCAGCACGCCGTCGATGAGATACGTGCCCGTCGCGCGGCCGCCGCGCGGATTTTCGTAGATCGCAATCGCCTGCGGCCGCGAGGTCGGATTCTGCACTTTGATGACGAACGATTGCAGCACGCCGTAATCGCCGGAGAGCGTTTGCCCCTCCATGAGGTTCGGCAGCGGAATGTGCCCGATTTGCAGTTCCAAATAGGGATCGGTCGTATTCCACAATGTGCTGTAGTGGAACTCGGGGATCGGATAGATGCCGCGCGCGTGCGGGTGTCCGCCGCCAAGCAGCTCGGTGCTCGCGAGCGACTCGTCCGGCGAACTGGCCGCATTCTGCGCGAACAGCGTGAGGTGAACCGTGCCGCCGTTGAGCACCCGCAGTTGCAGCAGATTGCAGACGACGTTTTTCGCGGGCAGCGGCTGCTGCACCAAATTGAGCGTCCCGTTTCCCGGAATGACGATGACGCGCCCTTCGTTTTGCACCAGGCGTTTGAGGAATTGGTACGTCGCGGTATGTCCGGCGAGCATTTCGTTGGGATCGGGGCCGCCCGCCCCGCTGATGAACTGCACGATCGCCGGCTCCGGCGACTGGTTTTGCGCGCGCAGCACGATGCGCCGATCCGGTTCGCCCGGCGGATTGTAGTGGAAGTACAGAAAGCGCGTGGGCTGCGAGCGTTTGAGATCGCTCGCGAAGAGCACGCCGTTTTCCGTCAGCCGTTCGGGGTAGTCGCTCACGGTGAGCGAATCGGGCGTAATCTTGGGAGCGGCCACGTTCTCGACGCGCACGTGCGTCGTGCCGTCCACGCTGAAATACTGTTCGCCCTGAATGAGCATGGGCACGTCGACGACGGTGACGTGATCTTGCGCCAGGGGCTGCGGGACGTGCACCTCGTCGGGGGATGCGATGATCTGCGCGCCCGCCCGCGCCTGTGCGAGGGCGGCAGCAGCAGCCACGGCTTGCTGACCGACAAACCCGGGGCTTGCCGGGTCGCCGGTGATGCGAATCGAGGCCGTATCGGCGATGCTTCCCGCGTTATAGGCAACGCGCACCGGGATCACGGCGCTCATGCCCCGCTGATCGGTGATGCCGACGGCGGTTGCGCCGGGAGCCTTGCCGGTCAGGGTGATCGTTTGCGCGTTTTGATCGACCGCCGCATCGACGATCGCCGGATTGAGCACGTTTACCGTCATCTGTCCGTAGACCGAGGAAACGCGCAAGGTCTGCGTTGCACCCACGGGCACCGAGGCGCCGGCCGGCTGCACGACGATGGGCGGCGGCGTCGGCGTGGGCGTCGGCATCACGCTTGGCGAGGGGGCGGGCGATCCGGAGCCGGCCGGAGCCGGGCTGCCCGGCGCTTGCGGTGAGGGCGTCGGCGTAATCGGCGGATTGCTTGCCGCGGGGGCGGGCGGATTGAC
>DASSZL010000110.1:0-2994 GCA_035713505.1 Vulcanimicrobiaceae bacterium
CAACGCCATCGATGCGGCGTTTCTGCAGCGCCTCGGCCTCTGTCTGGAGGAACGCTTCCTGTACAGCGTGGGCGTAGAGCGCGCGCTCGTCGTGCCGCGCAGCGCGGTCAACATCGCGCGCCGGCAAATGTTCGTCTCCACGCTGACCACCAAGGTGCTGCGCCAATATCCGGACGACGGCGGCTTGCTGCTTGCGATCACCGATTTCGATCTCTACAAGACCTCGCACCGCTTCATTTTCGGCGACGCGGACGAACAGCGGCGGATCGCCGTCGTGTCGCTGCATCGCCTGCGCGGCGACTTTTACGGCGAGGGCCCCGACGAGAACACCTTGTTTCAGCGAACGCTCAAGGAGTGCGTGCACGAGCTCGGCCATGCCATCGGGCTCAAGCACTGCTACAACGCGCGCTGCGCGATGTACTATTCCAATTCGATTTTCGAAACCGACAACAAGATGCCGCACTTCTGCGACGTCTGCGAAATACGCAGCCGCGCCCGCAGCTGATTGGGGCGGCTCGCGCGCTTGCTTGCCCGGGCGGCAAGAAGCGCGGGCCAAAGCGCTAAATAATCCGCTAGTTTGGCCGTAGACTCGGATATGGGGCGCCCTGTGGTACTCCCTTAAGTCCGCTTTGGTGCCTTAGCCCATCGAGGTGTTTGTGATCCAAGCCCGACTCGTAGCCTGGCGCGCCCAATTAGGGATTCTGCCCCGGATTGCCGTTGCGGCGGCCGCCGCGGCCGTCTGCCTGGCACTAGCATGGTACGGCGCGCACTATGCGGGGCTTGAACTGCTGCTGCTCGCGCTCGTGACGATCACCGCGGCGCTGGTCGGCGTGCCGGTCGGCCCAATTCTGGCGATAGTCGTCGGGGCCGCCGATTTCGAAGTCCGCCGCGCGCAGCATTTGCCGGCCGCGATAGTCAACGGCGCCCTGGTGGCGGTCCTCGGCGTTGTGCTCAGTTTGCTCTTCGCCGGCGAAATCGTGGCCATCGAAGAGGACGCCGCCGACGAGTTCCCCGCGCTTTTCGGGAACGGACGAGTCGCTTTACCGCGCGGCGAGGGGCTGCAGCACTCGATCTCCGCGCTCGCTTCCGGCATTCGCGAAGTGTCACAGGGAGATTTCACCAAAAATCTCGCGGTCTCGGACGGCGCGCTTTCGGACCTGGCGATCGCGCTGAACAAACTGATCTTCGGGATGCGGGAGTTCTTGGGCAACCTGCACCAGAACGCGGAGCAACTCGGCATCGCGGGAAGCGAGCTGGAGACGACCGCATCGACCGCGCTGGCGGTTATCGAAGGCGCGGCCGTCGCGCAAGGCCAGTTAGATGAAGGCATTACCGAACAGTCGCGCATCGTCGAGCACGCGACGGACAAGGTCGCGCACCTGACCGAAACGATCAATGCGATCGCCGCCGCCGCCGAAGAGCAGACGCGCAGCCTGGACGAAACCTCGCTCGCCGTCACGAACATGGCGACGTCGATCGAGCAAGTGACCGCGCAGGTCGATTCGCTCTCCTCGATTTCCACGGAAACTTCCGAAACCGCGCAGCGCGGCGGCAGCGCGATCAGCACCATCGTCGACGGCATGAGCACCATTCGCGCGACGATCAACGAACTTGCAAACGATATCCGCCAGCTCGGCAGCAACTCTGAGCAGATCGGCGACATCGTCAAAGTCATCGACCGCATCGCCGAACAGACGAATCTGCTCGCGCTCAACGCCGCGATCGAGGCGGCGCGCGCGGGCGAGCATGGGCGCGGCTTCGCCGTCGTCGCGACGGAAATCCGCAAACTCGCCGACGGCAGCGTGCAGGCCACCAAGGAAATCGCCGGCCACATCATCTCCACGCAGAGCGTCATCACGGAAGTGGTGAACGCGATGGACCGCCTGACCGAGCGCGTCGAGGAAGGCGTGACGAGCACGAACTCCGCGTCGGGAGCGCTGCACGAGATCGTCGAGGCGGTTCTGGGCGCCCATCAGCAGATCGCGGAAATCTCCTCGGTCGCGCGCGCGATGAGCAGCAACTCGTATCAAGTCATCCGATCGATCGAAGAAATTACGCGATCGGTGCAATTGAACGTCGAGGCGACGCAAAACATGTCGACGCACTCGGACGAAGTGAACGCCGCGTTCCGCAACATTGCGGAAATTTCACAACAGAACGCCTCATCCGTCGAGGTGCTCACCTACGTTAACAAGGAAGTTACCGATGCCGCGCAGCGCATGCTCGCGTCGGTAACGCAAATGAACGATTTCGCCGGCCGCATCGACAACCGGCTGGCGCAATTCAAAGTCAACGAGACCGCTGGGGAGGAAGATTCGGTATGAGCTTGCGCGTTCGGTTGCTCGGCACGATTATCGGGGCAATCATTTTGTTCTTCATCATCAGCGTCGTCGCGGCGCGCTTGACGCTGCAGAACGACCTCATGGCGCTCGGACGCACCGAGGTGACGAACGGATCGAACGCCTTCTCGGGCTATTGGGACTCGCGCAAAGACCAGATTCGCCTGCTCATCGCGCAGGACGCCGTCTCCGACGCGCTGCGCAAAAACCTGCAGTCGCACGATGCAAAAGCGCTGCAGGACCAGCTCTCCAACATCGCGCGCACGTCCGGTCTTTCGTTCCTGACCATCGTCGATGCGAACGGCAAAGTGGTCGCGCGCGCCAACGGCGGAACGGGCGGAAGTCTGAAGGACAACCAATATGTTCAACGCGCGCTCACCGGTGAAACGATAAGCAGCGCGGCGCTCATGCCGGCGCAGGATCTGCAGGGCGAAGGCCTGATGCCGCAGACCGAAGCGGACGTCAAGGACGGCGACAAGGTCGTCGAGCACGTCAACACGGGCCTCGCGATTATCGCGGCGGCGCCGATGAGCGACGCCAACGAACGTACGCTGGGCGCAATCTACGGCGGCGTGCTGATGAACCACTTCTACGATCTGGTCGATCAGAGCACGCACGCGCTGGGCGGGCAGACGGCCGTGCTCGACGGCGATGC
>DASSZL010000111.1:0-3110 GCA_035713505.1 Vulcanimicrobiaceae bacterium
GAGCAGGAGCGCGACCATTGGGAATGCGGCGATTCTGGGCAGAGCATGCATTGCAATGACCTCCAAGAAACGACGCGCGCGTAGCCGCGACGCCGGAAGCATGGAGGGAATGCTTGCCAAGCGAGTAGGGCCTAGGCCGGAAGTTCTGCATGGGCCGTTCGGCCCCTCCAGGTTCAGCCCGGGCCGATGACCCAGTGGCGGAACCACATGCGGTCGTGCCACTGGGCGTACGTGATGTGGTCGCCGGCCAGCACCGGATAGAAGTACGCGAACAGCACGGCCGTCGCGAGCAGAAATAGCCCGATGCCCCATTTCGCGAGTTGACGCTCGCCTTCGGAACGCTGCGCGCGTTCCCAAATCCACTGCAGCGCGACGGTGTCCGCGAGTATGATGATCGCGTCGTTCGGAAAGAAGTGATATTCGAAGAGCATGCGCGGCGAGGCGATCCACGGCAGCCACTGCGCGAAGTACGCAACGAACAGCAGCAAAAACGCTTTGCTCCGCCTGATCCATGCGAGCGCGCCCAGCAGCGGAATGCTGAGCAAGCCGAACCACCACGTCAGCGGGTTCGGCAGCGATATGATTTCGGCCACGCAGCACGCGTTGGGATTCGCGGCCTGCACGCCGCTGCGAAAATCCTGATACCAGTACGCCACCGGTTGATAGAGGATGGGCCACTCCCACCATTTCGAGCTGTACGGGTGCGGCGCGTTATGCGTCACGGTAATGTCGTGGTAGACGAACATCTGCTGCTGCAGGTCCATCATCGCGCTTATGTCGTGACCGGTTTCGAACGTGGCCGGATGCGGGGTCAGGAAAAACGGAATGTACGAGGCTAGGTAGAGTCCAATCGTGCACGAGAGCACCAACGCCGCAAATGCGTCCAGCGGCAGCCGCCATTTGGGCCGAGGCAGCAGCACGATGCCGAATGCGAAAACGAACACGATCACGAGATCGAACAGCGTGTTCCATTTCGCCGCCGCGCCCAGGCCGCAAGCGACTGCGAGCAGCCACAGCCAGAGCAGCGCCTTGGGCCGCGGGCGGACCGACAAACGAAACGCCGCATAGAAGGCGAGCGTACAGAAGGCCCACATGAGTAAAGCCGCCGCTTGCGACTGATGCGCGAGCCCGCCGATAACGCCCAAGGCGATCGCGCCGCCGGCGGCGATGCAGCAGCCGCCTGCGGCTGCGAGTAATTTCCATGACGGTTCATCGCTTCGCGGCTGATCCCCCAGCGCGTTCCAGTAGCGATAGAACGCATAGAGAATCAACAGCGAGAAAAAGGCGACGGTGATCTCCGGCGTGGCGATGCGCGACTGCGTGAAATGAAATCCGTCGAGCACGAGCAGTGCCGCCGCGATTGAAGCGAACGCGCTCGACTGCGTAATGCGCTTGGCGAAGACATAAACGAGAAAAACGAGCGCGGCGCCGACGGCCAAGTTCAAAAACCGCCAGCCGTAACCGCTGTTGCCGAGCGGCGAATGCACGCCGCCGAAGAGCAGCATTGAAAGCGCGATCAGCAGTTTGGTCAGGGGCGGGTGCGTCCACTCGTACTGCGGTTTCCACATCAGGTATTCGGCGGCGGAGCGCGGGTAATACACCTCGTCGAAATATTTCTGCGGCGGATACCAATACCGGATGCCGCACAAGAAAAACGAGAGCAGCGACCACCCCAGCGCCGCCAGCTTGTCCTTGCGCGTCACGCTCAGACGGTCACGGAGCTCGTGGACAGTGCCCTGCCGAAATAGTCGCGCACGCTCAGGCGCAGCGTGCCGTGCTCGTGCGGATGCGCACTTATCCAGGCTTTCTTCCAGCGATCCAGCGCCTGCGCTTTCATGGCGGCTTCCGAATCCTCGTCCATCGAATACATCGCGTTCGGCTCGACGTAGAGGATCAGGGTACGGTCTTTGACCTCGATGCCGGTGATGACGTCTTTATATTTGGCCTTGAGCGGCGCTACGGCGCTCTGCTCTTTGGCGAGAACAGGATTCACGCTGTGCGCAGGCTGCGAGCATGCGGCCAGTATGCACCCGAACACGGCGGCGGCGCCGAACATGCGAAGCGTTGACATATGGCGTTAAAACTTCGTTCATGAACCGCGCCTATCATGCGCGCATGGATGGAATCGGATGGGCGGCCAGCGCCATGAGCGCCGCGAGAACGCGGCTGGACGTGGCCGCGGAGAATCTGGCGAACGGCTCGACCGACGGATTTCGCAAGAGCGAGGTTCGCGGCTTTTTAACCGCAAGCGGCGTTGCCGTGCAGCGCCTTCGCAGCACGGCGCAGGGCCCGTTGCGGCGCACGGGCCGGCCGTACGACCTGGCGATTGTGGGCAGCGGCGGGTTCCGCGTGCGCGATGCCTCCGGGCATATGGCTGTTACGCGCAGCGGGGCATTCACGCGCGACCGGTTCTTGCGCCTGGTGGATGACGCGGGCCGCGTCCTGCTGGGCACGCGCGGACCGCTCTGCGTGCCCGACGGCGCGATCGTCGATGCGAGTGGAACCGTGACGCGCAACGGCGTCGTGCTCAACCGCATCGCGCTGCCGGACGGTTCGAGCGTTCGCACCGGCTTTTTGGAGGCCTCGAACGTCGATGCGATCGGTCAGATGATCGACGTGCTGACCGCGCAGCGCTCGTTCGAGACCGCGCAAAAAGTGCTGTCCTCCATCGATCAAACGCGCGAGCGCGCCGGTACCCAAGTGGCGCAGTTGAAGTGAACCGATGAACAAAGCGTTATATGCAGCGGCCAGCGGCATGGCCGCGCAGCAGCAAAATCTCGAGATCATCTCCGAGAATCTCTCGAACGCAGACGTGGCCGGATTCAAGGGCGCGACGGCGACGTTTTCCGACCTCGCAACACCGGACGGCGGCAGTCTGGGGACGACGGAGATCGGCACGCATACCGTCTTCACGCAAGGCAAGTTGATGCGCAGCGGCGGCCCGTTCGATCTCGCCATCGACGGTCCGGGGTTTTTCAGCGTCATCGACGATCGCGGCCGGCGCGCTTACACGCGCGACGGTGAGTTCGCGCGCGCCGCGGACGGAACGCTGCGCAACGCGCAAGGCTGGCGGCTCGAGGGCGTGCGCATTCCCGACAATGCGATCTCCG
>DASSZL010000112.1:0-4832 GCA_035713505.1 Vulcanimicrobiaceae bacterium
TCCGGTATCCTTTGGCCGCAAGAAACTTCAAATCCCGGGCCAGGGTTGCGGGGTCGCACGAGAGGTACCAAATGTTCGGCACCCCGGTCGAGGCCACCGCGTCCAGCGTGACTTCGTCGCTGCCCTTGCGCGGGGGGTCCAGAAAGACGATGTGCGCCTCGCGCAGTTTCTCATGCACTTCGCCGCGGCGAACCGCGTCCTCGACGCGCCCGCACAGGAAGCGTACCGAGCCGTCGAGCGCGTTGAGCGCGGCGTTCTCTCGCGCTTCAGCAATCGCTTGCGGATTCTCTTCGACGCCGACCACTTCGCTGCCGAGTTTCGCGAAGTACATCGAAAACGTCCCCGCTCCGCAGTACAGGTCGACGATCTTGCGCGGCACTTCCAGACCGGGGCGCATGAATTCGAACACGCGAGAGACGATCTCGACGTTTACTTGGAAGAACGAACCGGCAGAAACGCGGTAGCGAACGCCGGCAATCTGCTCTTCGATCTGCGCCACGCCTTGCAGCAGCGTGTGCTTGCGGCCCAGAATCGCGTTCTGGCTCGAAAGATCGTACGAGTTCGTTATGCCGACCACGCCCGGCAGCAGGCGCATGAGCGCGGGCGCCAGCGCCGCGAGTTCGCGCGAAGGTTCCTCGGTCGTGAACGTAACGACCGTTTGTTCGGTTGCCTTGGCCGTCCGCGCGACGATATGGCGTGTTTTCGCGAACGCGTCGGCCATCGACGGCTGCAGCAGCGCCTCGTTCAGCCGCATGATGTGCATATTGAGCTGCGGCATCACGATTGGGCATGCGCCGATCGGCACCAGTTCGTGCGAACGCTGCTGATAGAATCCCAACCGCGGCAATCCCGAGGTGCGCTCCACGACGAGCGACATTTTGTTGCGGTAGGAGCGCGGATTGATCATGCCGACCGGATCGCGCACGGCGATCTCGCCGAAACCGCCGATTCGCTGCAGCGCGTTCTTCACGACGTCGCGCTTCCAGCCGAGCTGCGCGGGATAGGTCAGGTGCTGCACTTGGCAGCCGCCGCAGGTTCCGAAGACCGGGCAGAACGGCTGCGCGCGAAAACGGGAGCCGGCCGTGAGCTGAAGCATTTCCGCCACGGCGTATTTGGGTTTGACGGCGGTGATTCGAACGCGTGCGCGCTCGTGCGGCAGCGGACCAAAACAAAAAACGACCAAGCCGCCGATGCGTCCGACAGCCTGTCCATTTGCAAGAAGATCGGTGAATCCGAGTTCGACCTCCGCACCGGCGCGCGGCGGCCCGCCGGGGCTAGCCGGTATGTCTCTGGTCGTCAAGCGTCTTGAGGAGTTGATTCGCCTCGTCGATCAGTTGCTGGATGCGCTGACTCGTGGGGTCCGCGGGCGCACGCGTGAGCATCGCCCGGACAACGGTGAACGCGAGCGCCGCCGACAAGCCGGCAACGCCAATCCAAACCAGTGTCCGCGTGACGTTGGTGTCGCGGTTCCCGGCCTGCGGCTGGGCGCTGGTTTCCTCAACTTCTTGGGCGTGCGGCGTGTGCGTCAAGATACTCCTCTCCTGGGTCAGCCGGTTCTTCGCTAGGGAACGCATGTTCTCATCGCGGATAGCGGGGCGATGAACATACGCACCATGGTTGCTGCGGTAGCGCTTGCACTCCTACCCATTTTCGGATCGGCCGCCGCTCCCTCGCAAACGGTCCAAGTGGTCTATGCCGGGTCGCTCGTCGCCACGATGGAAGGGCCGCTCAAGACCGCCCTGAACCGCGACGCCGGTTTACATCTGTCCGGAGAGGCGAAGGGAAGCCGGGCTCTCGCCAATTTGATCGTCGCCGGCCTGCGGACGCCCGATGTTTTCATCAGCGCCGATCCGGCGCTGCTTGTAAAATTGAATGCCTCGCACCTCGTCAAAGGATATGTGGTCTTCGGGTCGGCGCGCATGGTCGTCGCCTACTCCGAGAAATCGCCGCATCGCGCGCTTTTCGAACGCGCGGCTGCCGGTAAGCTTTCGATACTGGACGTACTCGGCAACCCGGCGGTCCGCGTCGGGCGCACCGATCCGCAGCTCGATCCGAAGGGCGCCCGCACGATTCAGGTGCTGCGCCTGCTCGGCGCGCACTTTCACGACGCCGCCAAGGCCCGCGCCATTGAAGCCAAGGCCGGCACGTTTCCGGAGGAAGATCTCGCGGTGCGCGTGGAGAGCGGGGAACTGGATGCGGGCTTCTTCTACTCCACGGAGACTCCGGGACGCGATCTGCGCACAATCGAACTGCCCGCCGACTCGAATCTTTCGCACAGCATCGCTTATGCGCTTGCGGTGATGAACGCGGCGCCGAACCCGCGCGGGGCAAGAATCTTCGCGAATTTCGTGCTGCACGGCGCCGGCCAAGGCATTCTTCAGAAAGCGGGGGTACGCTATTTCAGCCACTCTCGCATCAATGGAAGTTTCTAAGCTCGTTGTGACCCGCCGCCGTTATCGAGTGCTCCTGTGGTGCCTGGTCTTTTCGCTCGCGTTCCACTTCCTCGTCGTTCCGCTGCTCGTGATGCTCCTGGGCTTTCACCATGCGGTCAAACCGGTCCAGGAGGTCGTGTACCAGGCGCGCTCGTCTTCACTACAAATCTCACGGCGCCCGCCGCGCCCGCGACCCGCTTCGATCCCAAAGCCCGTCACGCCGCCGCACGCGCTGCCGCGGCCGCAACAGCAGCAGCAGCAAGCGCAGCGGCGTGAAGTGGCGCGCATCGAGCCGCACGCGCGCGTCAGCGTGCCGCGGATATCATCCTCGGGAATCGACTTTGCGCGGCAGCAAGCCGCCTTCGAGAAAACCATCGCTCAGCTGCGGCGGGAAAGCAATCCGGTCTTGAGCGCGGCGCGGGCCGTTCAAACGCCGTCGGCATCGCGCCCCTATACGTACGATTTTGCCGGAAGCTTCGGATCCTCGCCGCACGCCGAAGGCGTGCTCACGCCGGTGAAGTCCTGGCGCGATGGCCCGTATGATTATTACTACGTCGAGTACTCGGTGCAGTACGCGGACGGCACCACGGAGACGGGCTACGTGCCGTGGCCGATTCGCTATCTGCCGCGAAGCGATCCGTTCCTCCAGCATTGGGAGCACTTTCCGCTGCCGGTCCCGCTGCCGGACTTCCAGTTGCCCGCGGATGCAAATCTCCATCCGCTGATCGCCTTTTGCCTGGAGCACCGCAGCGAGCTGAGCGACTGTCCCATCGAACACGACTAGGGGAACGGCGCGCCGATTCGGTACTAGAAGCCGGTGAAGCAACTGCTCCGACGGCTCGCGGATCGCGTCCAGCGGCTTATCGCCCGTTCACCGCAGCTCGTGCGCATCGCGGTGCTGGTCCGCAACCAATGCCGGTGCGTCATCAAATATCACCTGGCGGAGAGCCCCGACGTCAACGATACCGGGGAAGTATGGCTGCGTCACGCGCTCGCGCCGGTATGCACGTCCTTCGCCGACGTCGGAGCCAACATCGGTGATTGGCTTGGCGGAATTCTCGCCGAAAAAGGCGGCGAGCCGTTTGAAGCGGTGGCGTACGAACCGTCCGCAAGCGCGTTCGAAAAGCTCTCGCAGCGTTTCGCGGCGGACGGCGGTGTTACGCTCAGGCACTGCGCGGCGGGCGATCGTCCGGGCGAACTGGAGTTCTTTGAGGAGTATGAGGCCGGCAAAGGCAGCTCGCTGGTTTCGACGTTTGTGTCGACGCCCGGATTCACACGGCCCATTCAAGTCGTGCGGCTGGACGACGAGATTGCGTCCCTGGGCTGGGAGCGCATCGACTTTCTGAAAATCGACGCCGAAGGCTACGACATGCGCGTCATGGCGGGGGCGCAGAAGCTTTTCGAGGACGGCCGCATCGGCGCGGTGCAGTTCGAGTACAACCGCGGCTGGCAAGGTGCAGGCGACACGCTGTTCGCCGCGATGCAGTTTCTGCGGCGCTGCGGTTACGAGGTATTCGTCCTCAAACGCGATGGCCTGTACTCCCTGAATTACGCGTTGTACGAAGAATACTACGAGTATTCGAATTTCGTCGCGCTCTCGCCGCGGTTCGCAGATCTCAAGACCCGCTTCTTCCGCGGCGTTATCTAGGAGCAAAGATGCGCCGATTCCCGAGGAGAACTCGGTGCTCTTATACGGGCATGCGTCTACCGGATCGTAAACCATTTTAGTGGAAGTTTCGGGCGCGCACGCCTTCCGTTAAGTCGCCGGCGTCGAACGCCCACACGTTGCGCGCGAGCACGTCGATGCAGCCGCTCTCCTTCTGCAGCTGCCCCTCGATGATGAGCGTGTTCGACCGGCGAATCGTCCGCCGGAATTTTTCATAGACGTCCGGGCGCACAATGACGTTCACTAAACCGGTCTCGTCCTCGAGCGTGAGAAACACGAAGCCCTTGGCCGTGCCCGGACGCTGGCGCGTGATTACCAGCCCGCCGACTTTGCAGACAAGATTGCGCGGCGCTTGCGCGAGCTTCACCGCCGGAATGACGCCCTGCTCGTCGAGGAAGCCGCGCATGTGCGCGATGGGCTGCTCTTTTGGCGTCACTCCCGTCGACCACAGATCGAATGCGGTTTCGCGGCGCGCGGAGATGGCCTTGAACGATGCGGCAGGTTCTTGAACGTCCATCATGCGGCCGAGTTCGCCGCGCGTTTCGCGCTCGTCCAAACCGCGCAGCGCCCACATCGCGTCGCGGCGCGAAGAAAACCACGGCGCAAACGCGCCGGCGACGGCGAGATTCTCCATCGCCTCTTTTTCGAGCTGCGTGCGTTTGGCGAAATCGAGCAAACCGGCGAATGGCCCCTGTCCGATGGCCGCTTGCAGCCGCTCGCGCTGCGCTTCACCC
>DASSZL010000113.1:0-4410 GCA_035713505.1 Vulcanimicrobiaceae bacterium
AATTCCGCGACGTCGAAAGCTTCCAAGAAGAGTTGGCCACGCTGCTCTCCAAATGAGGGCACCTGGCTATGACGCACATTCTCAGCGTTCGCATTAAACGGCTGCCCGAAGGCGAGGGCCTGCCGCTTCCTTCCTACATGAGCGCGCATGCCGCCGGCGCCGATCTCTGCGCGGCGGTCCGGCAGGACACGGTTATCGAACCGGGCGCCCGCGCGATGATCCCAACCGGCTTTGCAATTGCCCTGCCGGACGGGTATGAAGCGCAAGTGCGCCCTCGCAGCGGCCTCGCGCTCAAAAACGGCGTGACGTGCCTGAATTCGCCCGGAACCATCGACGCGGACTATCGCGGACCGGTCAACGTCATTCTCGCGAATTTGGGACGCGATCCGTTCGTGGTGCGGCGCGGCGACCGTATCGCGCAGCTCATCGTTGCGCCCGTCTCGCGCGCGCTGTTCGATTTGACAGAGGAGTTAGATGAAACGCAGCGCGCCGCAAACGGTTTCGGATCTACCGGTAATGCGGCGCCCACGGGGAGCTATTGAGTTGTTATCACATTTAGGCGCCATGAGATCATGGGGGCCCCGCTCGCGGGGGGCGCGCAGGCTAGGCCGGAGCGCCTTTTAAATATGAAGGTCTACATCGTGGGTGCCGGGGCGGTCGGAACGTACTTGGGCGACCTGCTGCAATCGATCAACGTCGAAGTGACGTATGCGCCGCGCGATATCGCGCAGGTCACGCCGGTCGATGCGGACGTCGCCATCATCGCCGTGAAGGCGTACGACACCGACAGCGCCGTCGACACGCTGCGCAAAGCCATTTCCTATCCGGAGAAATGCGTCTTCGTCAGCCCCCAAAACGGCGTCGGGAACGAAGAGAAACTCGCCGCCGCGTTCGGCGAGAATAACGTCGTGGCGGCGGCGCTCACCACGCCGGTGGACTTCGTGCGCGACGACGGCCATGGCCGCGCCGCAAAAGAGGGCGGTCTTGCGGTTGCGCCGATGGGCGGCAACGCCTACAACTGGCTCGTCGCGACGTTTTCGAGCGCCGGGATAAAAGTGCAGGTCGTCGACGACTGGCGCGCGCTGAAGTGGTCGAAGCTCGTCCTCAACATCGTCGCGAACGCGAGCTGCGCCATCTTGAACGTGCTGCCCAATCGCCTGGTGCATTTCGAGGAAATCTTCACGCTGGAGATCCGCGCGATTCGCGAGGTGCGCGCGGTGATGCAGGCGATGGACATCACACCCATCGACTTGCCGCGCTATCCGGTGCGCGCGCTGCAAGGCATCGCTACGCTGCCGAGCCCAATTGCCAAACGTCTGCTCGCCGGACGCGTCGCGGGCGCGCGCGGCACCAAGCCGCCCTCGCTGCTGCTTGATTTGCGTGCGGGCAAAGCGCAGACCGAGGTCGATTTTCTCAACGGCGCGGTCGCGTGTGCCGGACGCGACCACGGCGTGCCGACCCCGGTCAATGCCGTCTACGCGCGGGTCCTGGAAGACATCGCGCACATGCCGCAATTGTGGGCGAAATATCGCGAGCGTCCCGATACACTTGCAGCAGAGGTAGAAGCCGAAGTCAAGCGCGTCAAGGCGCTGGCAAAAAGTTAGGAGCTCGAGTGCGTCACCCGGATGTCAATGAAACTCTTGAAGGCTGGTGGATACTCCACCGTATGTTCGCGTTCGACCGCCGGAGCTGGGCGGCCGTTCCGCCCGCGGAGCAGTCGCGCATCTCGCGCGAAGCGGTCGACGCGCTGACGCCGCTGGCGAAAAGCGAAGATAGCGACGCGGGCGTCGCCCAGATGCTGGGACACAAAGCGGACATCATGTTCACGCACTATGCGCGCGAGTTCGAAGGTCTGGCGGCAGCGCAGAATGCGCTCGACCGGTGTGAGCTCGCCGAGTATCTCGAGCCGCGCGATTCGTACGTCTCGGTTCTGGAACTCGGTATGTACGATGCGACCGCGAAGATCCACGCGAGCCTCAAAGAGCGAGCGCTCAAGCCGTATTCGCCCGAGTGGAACGCCGGCTTCGACGAATTACTGCAAGAACAGGCGAAGCAGCCGCGCAACGCAGGCCGTCTGTGGGCGCGGATTCCGCAGCGCCGCTACGTGTGCTTCTACCCGATGGACAAAAAGCGCGAAGGCTCCGACAACTGGTACATGCTGCCGTTTGAAGAACGCGCGAAACTCATGCACGAGCACGGGAAAATCGGGCGGTTATTTCATGGCCTGGTTACGCAAGTGATCTCGGGTTCGGTGGGATACGACGATTACGAATGGGGCGTCGATCTGTACGCCGACGATCCCATCACGTTCAAGAAACTGATCTACGAAATGCGCTTTGACGAGGCCAGCGCGCGTTACGCGGGCTTCGGACCGTTCTTCACCGGCGTGCAGTTCTCGGTGGAGGATCTGCCGACGTTCCTTTCCGGAGCGGTTCCGGCTTTGCGCGCGACGGAAGCGGTGCACGCGTAATGGCGCACGTCGACGTCATTTACTACGTCGACGTGCTTTCATCGTGGTGCCACATCGCCGATCGTGCCGTCGAGCGCATCGAAGAGAAATATGGCGAGAGCGTGCGCTTCGAGTGGCGCATTGCGCAGCTCTTCGGCTACGGACCGCTCCCGTACACGCGCGGCGATCTCGTGTGGTATTACGCGCGTACGGCAAAGATGACGGGCGTGCAACTAAACACTGCTTGGCACGATTCGCCGGAGACGACGACCAAGTACGCCAATCAAGCCGCTGAAGCGGCTCGCGTGCTCGGCGCCGCCGATTCCCGTGTTCGACGCGGACTTTCGCGCGCTGCGCTCGTCGACGGCAAGCCGGCGGGCCGCCGGGAAGTCGCGATTGAAGAAGCGGCGCGGCTGAGCGGTTTCGCGGCCGAGCGTATCGCCGAACTGATGGATGCACCTGCGGTAACGGCACGTATCGCGCAAACGACGCAAGAGTTCAAAGATCTGGCGCTCCCGCAATTGCCGTCATTCGTCATGCGCAACAGCAGCGGCGATCTCGCCGTATTTTCCGGCCTCTACGCCTTCGAGTCACTCGACCGTGTCATCGACGAGATGCTGTACGCCTCGCGCGTGACGGACGACTTCGGCTCCGGCCCGTGAACTACCAACGGCGCCAATGCGCTGCGAGCCGTACGCGCGGTTCGCGCGCTTTTGATCGCCTTTTCGGAGTGCTGCCGGGAAACACGAAATCTATTGCAACTGCGGCCATGAGCCACATCGACGCGAGCATGTCCATACTGCCATCGTAGGCGCGGCTGCTCGCCGCCGCAGGAACAGCGGTCATCACGCGCCTGCGGGTTTTGTCCGCCAAACAGGCCGAACGGCCCACGGCTGTGCGCAGGCTTACACTTGAGCCCGTCAAACGGCCAGGAACCGGGCACTTGTGAAAGGCTGGACAGAGCCATGACTTTACGGCCGTTCCTCTTTCTGGTCGCCACGCTCCTCATAACCGCGACTTTGACGAGTTCGCACGCGCCTTTTGCGCAAAGCAGCGCCGCCACGCTTCCATGTGGGAGCGATGCTCCGGCGGGCCCGCTTGCCGAGCCGCCCGTCGTACAGATTGCCTGGCTTCCACTCGATGCGCAAGGTCTTCACCAACTCGTGCTGCACGTCGCGCGCGATAAAGATCGTTTCTGCTATCGCTACGAGTTGAACGGCGTGCCGGAATCGACTGCCCCTACGATTAGCGTGCACCGAGGCGAGCGGTTCGCGGTTCGCCTTATCAACGATCTCCCGGGACCCGCACCCGCCGCCGCGAATGCGGACATTCTGCAACCGTGCATGCCGATGACGATGCCGCGGGCAAAATCACGCACGTTCGTCGGTTATTTGAATCATACGTTCGAAGCGCACTTCACGCCGATGAAGCCGACGGACGTGAACATGCACTTCCACGGTTTTCAAGGCCCGGCGCAACAAGAGAACATTTTCCTCTCGACGCTCAGTACGCCCGCACATGCGTGCGAGTACGACATCGAAATTCCGCGCACGCAGCCGCCCGGAACATATTTCTATCATCCCCATGCGCACGGCATGGCGGACGACGAAGTAGCGGGCGGTCTCGCGGGGATGTGGATCGTGCAGCCCGATACGCCGCAAATTCCCTCCGCCGATGAACACGTGGTCATCCTTCGCTACGCGGTTCCGTTTGTCAGCGACAACCCGAAGCTGCCTTCGATGAAAGCGATCGGCATAGCGTCGTCAGCGCATCTCGCTGCGCTCGGCGATCCGCCCCCGCCCCGGTACGATCCGTTCGATCCTCCGGCGTGGCCGAGCGCGACAGCCGTGCGTGCGGGCAGAACTTGGATGAATCCGCACGGCTGCGGCATTTTCGACGTGCCGCTGTCCACTATTGACGGGGTCGGAACTCCGGCTCATTTAATCGTCCCTGCGAACGAA